>JBGTBQ010000346.1:0-11032 GCA_041749275.1 Pyrinomonadaceae bacterium
GTGGTGATGGAGGTCTCGATCTACGAAGTGACGCGCACCGATCTGCTTCAGGTCGGCAACCAGCTTGGCAGCGCCGACACGCTCGGCAACCTCGGCGGGTTGCAGACCGGCTCCGTCCTCTCCAACGGCGCGCGCGCCCTCGGCGCGGCCATCCCCATCTCGTCCGGCGTCGGGGTTCTGATTCCTTCGTCGTCGCTTTCGCTGTTGCAAGGCAAGAACAACACGCGGCTTGTCTTTTCGACGCAGGTTCACGCCTTCGACGACGAGAAGTCGGAGACGCGCATCGGTTCGAAGGTGCCCGTGCAGACGGCCAGCGTCTACAGCGGCCTGACGACGGGCACGGGCACGGGCACGGGCGCCGGCGCCGGCGCGGCGAGCAGCCTCTTTGGCGGCGGCGGCTTCCCCGTTATCCAGTACGAGGACACCGGCCTCGTCTTGGACTTCACCCCGAAGGTCTACCCGAATCAGGACGTGCAGGTGAAGATGAACATCGAGACGAAGGACGTGGGCGCCGGCCCCAACCCGCTCACGCCCTCGTTCACGCAACGCAAGATTTCGGGCGTGGCGCGCATCCCGAACGGCAAGACGATGATGATTGCCAGCGTCGGGCAGGATCGCCAGTCGAACGGCAAGACGGGGCTGCCGCTGCTCGGTTTGATCCCCGTCCTCGGCAGGCTCTTTACCGCGCCGCGCCGCGACAACACGCAGTCGGACGTGGTCATCACGATGACGCCGCGCGTCCTGCGCGCGCCGATGATTACGCCCGAAGACGAGTTGGAGAAGAAGAGCGGCACAATGCAGACGCCGACGCAGGAATCGCTCGAAGCGGTGATCCGCGACGCCGAACGTGAAGAGCAACTCGCACGCGTCGTTATCGAGGGACGGAACCTCCCGACGAATCAGGCGGTGCAACTCCCGGCGCAACCCGGAGAAGAAGTCGCCTACGTGCCCGCGCCAAAGGCGTTAGCCGAAGCGACGACGCCCGCCGAACCGTCGAGCGCGCCCGCGACCATCAACGCCAGCCTCAATAATACGGGCGGCGCGCAGGCGGCGCCGGTCGCGCTGAATCTTGTGCCGAGCGCGGCGGGGCCGGCGGTCATTACGCCCTCGATGGGAGAAGAGCCGCCGTTGCCGCCCGGAGCGGCGAAGGCGACAACTGCCGCGGTGGGCGTCGCGGCGCTGACGGGCGTGGTCAATTCGGTCGCCCCGGCGGAGAGCGTGGCGGAGCTGTTACTCCTGCCCGAACAGAACGAGGCGAAGGTGGGCGAGAAGCGCCGCGTGATGGTTTTCATGAAGACGGACGCGCCCGTGGGGCTGGCGACCGCCACGCTCCGCTTCGACCCGAAGGTGATGGCCGTGCGTTCGGTCTCGCAAGGTCTGCTTACGTCGGACAAGGCGACCACGCCGTCCGTCACGCAGTCGGTTGACCCATCGGGCGTGCTGGTCTTCTCGGTCGCGCCCGCCGCCGGCGCCGCGCCGCTGACGGGCGAGGGTCTGCTTCTGATTATCGAGGTCGAGGCGCTCGGCGCTGGTGAAGGCTCGCTCCTCTTCGACGCGAACAAGGTGCACCTTATCGCCACCGATGGTCGCACCATCCGCGCGAAAGTGTCCGAGAGCCGAATCAAAGTCACGCAGTAACGGGTGAGAAGTATGCAGACGGGGCGACGGGGCGACGGGGCGACGGGGCGAGAATACAAACGACCCTTTTTTATCTCCCCGTCGCCCCGTCGCCCCGTCTTACCGTCTTCGACCTCCGCCGGATTGACGCTCATCGAACTCGTCATCACCATCACGGTGCTCGCCGTCCTCACGCTCGGCGTCATCCCACTCGTCAAAACTTCCGTCAGACGGCAGAAGGAGATGCGCCTGCGCGAGACGCTGCGCGAAATGCGCGAGGCCATAGACGAGTTCAAGCGCGACACCGTCGGCATGACGGCGTGCGGCGGGGCGTCCGTTCCCGGTGCAAATAACCAGCAACAGATTTACATAGACCCGCGCAGCAAGGTCGTCATCAGCGATTGCACCATCTTCGGCGTGGACAACCCCGACCGCTTCCCGCCGGACTTGCAGACGCTCGTGGACGGCGTCGGCGTCGTTCCGCGCGGCGCGGTACTGGTGGGCGGGCCGGGCGGGGTGCAGGCGACCGACAGCAAGCCTCTCTCGACTAAAAAGAAAATCTACCTGCGCGCCATCCCCGTTGATCCGATTACGGGCAAGGAGGACTGGTGCCTGCGCTCCGGCTACGACTCGGCGGACGACGACTGCTCGTCCAACCCCGAAAACCTCTTCGACGTGCGCTCGAAGGCCGAGGGCGAGGCGCTGAATGGAGAGAAGTATAGTGACTGGTGAAACAGTGGCGGCAGTTGGCGGGAGCGGGAGGCAGGAGAAGGCAGGGAGCGGCTATCGTAATTACGGGTTTCCGTTTATGAATCTCGGAATTGGAATCAAAAAGCTTTTAACCGCCGTCCGTCGTCCGCCGTCTGTCTCCTCACGCAAAGCGCGCGGCTTCACGCTCCTCGAACTGATGATCGTCATCTCGATTCTCGTCATCCTCGCCATGATCGCCGTCGCGCAATATCAGAAGACGGTGCTCTCCGCGAAAGAGACGACGATGCGCGAGAATCTTTTCCAGATGCGGAAGATGCTCGACCAGTACGCCGCCGATAAGGGAAAGCTCCCCGAATCGCTCGACCAGCTCGTCGAGGCCGGCTACATTCAGGAAGTCCCCGTTGACCCGCTCACGGGCGAGAAGGACTGGCTGACCGAGTTTGGCGAAGACCCCAACTCGACCGAGGGCGATCAGGGCATCGTCCAAATCCGCAGCGCGTCGGGCGAGACCGCTTCCGACGGCTCGCGCTACAGCGATTGGTGAAAAAAAGCAGTTATATGCCGGGCACTCCAAGCTGCCGACGAGGTGGGCGCAGGCGGTTCTGACAGTAAAAGTAACGCCGGCCTCTGTCGAAAAAGTTTTATATGAATCCGCTTAAAAGTCTCGTCACTCCCATGCTCCCGCACGCGGCTATCGGCCTCGCGGGCGAAGGCGCGTGCGCCGTCTCGCTCGACCGCCGCCGCGATCTGTTCGCCGTCAAGCGCGCCGCCTTTGTCCAGCTTCCGGCGGGCCTGCTCCAGCCTAACTTCGACGAGAGCAACGTCGCTGAACCCGCGGAGTTGGCGAACGTGCTGGCCGAACTGGTGTCAAACGTCGGGCTGTCGAAACGTCGGCGCTGGTCGGTGGCGCTTCCCGAAGCGGCGACGCGCACCGCGATTATAACGATGGAAGGCGAAGCCGCCTCGCGCGGCGAATCAGAGGAGATGGTGCGCTGGAAGATCGAGCGCACGCTGGCCGCGCCGCTCGACGAGTTGCGCGTCTCGCGCGAACGTCTGCCGGTGGACGCCGCCGGTCGTCCGCGTTACCTCGTCTCCGCCGTGCGCCTCGGCGTGCTCGCCGAATACGAAGCGGCGTTTCAACAACTCGGCTGGCACGCCGGTCTCATCCTGCCGCGCCACATGGGCGAGGCGTGGTGGCTGATGCGCGACGCCGCGCGCGGCCCGCAAGAGGACTCGCTCCTCGTCAGTTCGCACAACGAGGGCTTTACCGGCGTCATCCTGCGCGGCGCACAACCCTTGCTCGTCCGCAACGTCATTTGTGACATGGAAGACCGGGCCGACGAACTCTACCGCTTCCTCCTTTTTTACCGCGACCGCAACGCAACGGCTGCCGGAGAGGGACACGAGGCCATCGCTTCGGCTCCGCCCGCGGAGACCATCGAGCGTCTGCTCGTCGCCGGCCCCGGCCTTGATGAAGGGGCGGCCTACGACATCATCGCCGAGACCCTGCAAGTTTCGCCGCGCACGATTGGCGCGGCGGACGTGCGCCTCTCGTTCCCCTCGAACGAGATAGACTTCCGCCACCTCGCCGCGCCCGCCGGCCTCGCTGCCCTCGCGTGGGCATGAGGCGCGAGACTTCAACCCCGGCCTAAGAGTTGCGAAGAAGCGTGCCGCGGCTATAATTCACTCCATGTTACTGCCTGACGGCAGCCGGGCCATTGTTGATATAAGAAAGCTGCGTGATTATTGTCTCAACCCGGATAGCCCACGAGGCGGTAATAAAGCGCGAGTGTTCGCGGCGGCCCTCGGCCTGACGGCGGTGGATGCCAAAGAGTTACGCGAGGCGTTGTTGGAAGCGGCGCGCACGGGCGAGGCGAAACTCGGCGAACTCGACATGTATGGGCAACGCTACACTGTTGACTTCGAGATGGTGACGGCACTCGGTGAGGCCGTCGTGCGAAGCGGATGGATCATCTTGCACGGCGAATCAGCGCCACGGCTGACAACCTGCTATGTCATGAAGAGGAAGCGGTAATGTCGAAGAGAAAGATTAAACTACTCGACACGGTAGCCCTGCTCGAAAACTTACCGGAGCGCAAGCTCAGGCGGGGCGAAGTAGGCACGGTCGTTGAAATCCTCCCGCCTGATGCCTACGAAGTCGAATTTTGTGACGACGAAGGCAGAACGTATGCGACGCTCGCCCTACGCGCCGAGCAATTGGTCATCCTTCATAACCAGGGCGAGGCTCTGAAAATCGTGGCGTAAAAATCAATCTTCCCCAGCGTGCATGAGAGTTAAAACATGAAGAAGTTAATTGCCCCCTTCATGCTCGGCCTTTCGCTCCTCACTGTCTACGCCCAAGAGCGCGGGATGAGAGTGTCAAGCCCCGGCTCCGAGCGCCGCGTCGCGCTCGTCATTGGCAACGGCGCTTATGCGGACGGGCAGACGCCCGGTGAAACTTTCTTTCCTGACGGGACGTAACATCTTGGCATCATGAGTGCACGGGCTGTCTCTTTAAAATCAACGATTTCCGTGGCCGACAGCGAGTTGGTGACGCGGGCGATAGCGGGGCGCGAGGAGAGCTTCGAGGAGTTGGTGCGCCGCTACCAGCGTCCGATTGCGGCCTACGTCTACCGGATGGTCGGCGATTACGACTCGGCGCTCGACCTCACGCAGGAGGTCTTCATCCGCGTCTACGGGTCGCTCGCGCGCTACCGCTCCGAGTTCAAGTTCTCGACGTGGATTTACCGCATCGCGCACAACGCGGCGATTGACCACCTGCGCCGCTGCGACAACTCGCGCACCGAAGATTTGAAGCTCGAAACCGGCGACGGGCAGACTTACGAGAAGCCGCTAGCGAGCGGCGCGCCCTCGCCCGAACAGGAGAGCGAGCGCGAGGAGCGTCGCGCCGAGATTGAGAGCATCGTGCTGAATCTTGCGCCCGCCTACCGCGAACTGATCGTGCTTCGCCACGCACACGACCTGAGCTATGACGAGATCGCCGAGGTGACGGGCCTCCCCTTAGGCACGGTCAAGAACAGAATCTTTCGCGCGCGTGAAGCGATGCGCGCCCTGCTGCTCGAACGCGGGATCACGAGCATGTAGCGCGGTGAATCTTTTCCGATGAGCGACGCGGCACATAGACACGGAGGGCAATGCGAGTGGGAGCACGCGGCGGCGACCTATCTCGACGGCGAGCTTGAGCACGCCACCGCCGCTATCTTCGAGGCCCACGCCAAAGCATGTAAAGCCTGCACGCGCTCTCTCGGCGAACAGCGCCGTCTGCTCTGTCTGCTCGATAACGCCTTCGACGAAACCTTCAACAAGAAAGTGACGCTCCCCTCCGACTTCACGCGTGTCGTGAAGGCGCGCGCGCAGACCGACATGAGCGGCGTCCGCGCGCGCCGCGAGCGTGCCATCTCGCTCAAAATCTGTCTCACACTGGTCTGCGCCATCTTCGTGCTGCTCGGAACGCCGGCCTTCGACGCGCTGTCGCCCGTCATGGACGCCGCGCGTGCGTTGGTGAGCGTCGCCGGAATTGCCGCTCACGCGGCGGCGGACGCGGGCGCGGGCGCGCTGGTCATCGCGCGCGCGGTGAGCGGGCGCTTCGTCGCCGATTCAAACACGCACGCATTCCTCCAGTGGGTGCTTTTCGCGTGCGCGCTCGCGCTCCTGCTGCGTCTGATCGGAAGGTATCACCGCGCGCGCGTCAACGACTGAAGAACGCTTCTTAAAATATCGGTCGGCTCCCGACCTCTCTCGCGTCGGCGAAGGTTGAGGGCTGGCCGCTTCGCCGTTCGGGGTTGGTCAAGTTATGAGAGTTGGGAGCACGGTGATTAAGCGAGTCTAATGCGGCTGGACGTTTACCACAGAGACGCAGAGAGCACAGGGGTTGCACAGAGTTTTTTCTCATCTCCGTGCTCTCTCCGTGTCTCGATGGGGAATCATCCTTTCGCGCGGACACAGGCTAACGATAGCTCGCCAAGTCGCATCCTCTCGTCGCCGGCGAAAGCGACGATCAGCTTCCTCCTCCTTCTCCTCTTCGCGGCGGCAGTCTTCGCGCAGGACGGGCGCGCGCCCACGGGCGACGAACTCGTCATCGAGGGCGATTACGTGGGCGACGTGTTCGGCATGGGGCGCTCGGTGCGTGTGCGCGGTAACGTCAGCCACGGCCATGGGGTCATCGCGTTTGGCGGGGATGTCATCGTCGAGGGGCGCGTCGAAGGCGATGTAGCCGCCATCGGCGGTTCGGTCTTTCAGCAACAGGGTTCATACATCGGCGGCGATGTCATCATCCTCGGCGGAACGTATCACCATGGCAAGGCCGCGCCCGGTCGCAACCCCGCCAGCAAGACGATCATGTTCGCGGGCTACGAGGATGAGCTGCGGAGCCTCGCGCGCGACCCCTCGGTGCTGCTGGCGCCAAAGTTCTCGCTGGCCTTTTTGGGCTTTCGATTGCTGGCTATCCTCTTCTGGTTCGTCGTCTCGCTCGGCCTGACAGCCATCTCGCCCGGCGCGGTCAGTCGCGGCGCCGCGCGCCTGCAACTGACCTCGCTGCGCGTAGCCGTCATCGGCCTGCTCGGCGCGATTGTGGTCGGGCCGGGAGTCATCGCGGCGCTCCATTATCTGCCGCCCGTCGTCGGCCTATTGCTCTACTTCACGGGGCTGCTGCTGTTGCTCTTCTCATATATTTTCGGGCGCGTCGTCATTCACGCAGCCACGGGCCGCTGGCTTCAGCGCGTGCTACTGGCGGAGGAGCGCCGCTCCGAGTCCATCGCGTTGCTTCTGGGCGCGGCCTTCTGGTCGGTGGTGCTCGCGTTGCCTTACCTGTGGCCGCTCGTCGTGACCGGGTTGGTCATCGTCAGTCTCGGCCTCTCGCTCACGGCGCGCTACTCGCTAAACCGGAAGCGCGCCTGAGCCGAACTCACGCCGACGCACCGTCCCCTGATATAATCCGGCAGACCCGCGCGGCTCATTCAAACCGACGGCGCTGACCGTTGGCGCCTCGAAATTCCAGTGATGGAGTCAAGCAGTTGATGAAAAGATTCTTACTCGCCGTGTTCGTCTGCCTGTCCGCCGTGGCGGCGCGCGGGCAAGATCAAAGCGGCGGGCCGCAGGCGCCGAAAGACCCGCACGCCGCGCATCAACACGAGCCGGCTCCGGAGCAGCCGACCGCCGCGCGGAAATATTTCTCCGATGTCGAACTCGTCAATCAGGACGGACAGACCGTGCGCTTTTACAGTGACCTGCTCAAGGGCAAGACGGTCGTCGTCAATGCCTTCTTCACTACCTGCACCGGGGTCTGCCCGCCGATGAACCGCAACCTGGAGAAAGTTCAGGAGGCGCTCGGCGAACGCATCGGCAAGGACATCTTTCTCATCTCAATCACGGTTGACCCCGTGACCGATACGCCCGCGCGGCTCAAGGAGTACGCGCGCAAATTTAACGCACGGGCCGGTTGGACTTTTCTGACCGGGAAGAAAGAGAACGTTGACTGGGCCTTGTACAAACTCGGCCAGTACGTCGAGAGCAGGGACGACCACAAGACCATCATCATCATCGGCAACGAGACGACCGGTCTCTGGAAGAAAGCCTTCGGGCTGGCGAAGGCCGACGAACTGATTAAGCTTGTCGAAGAGACGGCGAACGACAAAGGCGCCACGGCGAAGTAGCAATCCTGCACGCCACGTTGGCTTCGAGCGGCTGTTTTAAGATGGACGGAATTTAACGAACGAGTGTCTTCGGAGGGTTGATGAACAGACTGTCTTTCATTCTTTTAACCTCGCTCATCCTATCCGCATCGGTGGCCGCGCAAACGCGGCAGACGCGGAGCGGCACGGGCCGCGCCAGAACTCAAAACAGTGCGACGACCAAGCCCACGCCGACGCCGACGCCGACCCCCGGCCCGACGCGGAATCCCGCCTCCACCCGACCGGGCGCCGTCGCCTCCGTCGCCACGGCCCCGCACCCTTGCGGCTGCGAGGACAAGCCGCTGCCCGCCGTGCTCGCGGTCGTCAACGGCGTGAACGTCGCCCCCGCCGACCTGAGCGAGCAGACGCGGGCGCAGGTGGCGCGGTTACAGGATGAGGTCGTTCAAGCGCGCAAGAACGAGGTGAATCTGCAAGTCAACAGCATCCTGCTCGAAGCGGAGGCGAAGAAGCGCGGCGTCGCCGCCGCCAAACTCCTCGAAGACGAAGTCGTCGCCAAGACGGTGAACCCGACCGAGGCGGAGGCGCTCGACTACTTCAACCGGAACCGCACGCAGATCGAAACGCAGGCCGGTCGCCGCGTTGAGTTTTCCGAGATTAAAGAGAACGTCATCGCCTTCCTGCGCGGAGAACGGGAACAGGAGCAGGCCAAAAAATTCTCCGCGCAGTTGCGCGCCGCCGCCGAGGTGAAAATCCTCGCGCCCGACGTAACGCCGCCCGCCTCGCCGGCAGACCGCGCCCGCGTCTTCGCCACCGTCAACGGCAAGAACATCACTTCGGGCGATGTCGAAGACTCGCTGCGCCCGCTCGTCTTCGCCGTGCAGGAGCAGGTCTACACTTTACGCAAGCGCGACCTCGATCTAAAGATCAACGACATCCTGCTTGAAGCCGAAGCGCAGAAGAGAAAGCTCACCACTCGCGCTCTGCTCGATCAGGAGATCAGCTCTAAGCCGTCCATCATCACCGAGGCGAACGCGCAGAAGTTCTACAACGAAAACAAGGAGCGCATCAACGCGGATTTCGCGCAGGTCAAGTACCAGATTATCGAGTTCCTTGAAGATCAGGCGAAACAGAAAGCGAGCGCCGACTTCGCGGGCCGGCTCCGCGCCGCCGCCGCGATTCAGACGTTCCTCATCGAACCGGTGTCTCCCGTCTACGAGATTGCGACGGATGACCAGCCCGCGAAGGGCGCGGCGAACGCGACGGTGACGATTGTCGAGTTCACCGATTACCAGTGTCCGAGTTGCGCGCAGATGCATCCCGTGCTCGAACGCATTATGAGCGAAATGAGCGACCGCGTCCGCCTCGTCGTGCGCGACTATCCGCTCGCGCAGCACGCCAACGCCTTCAAGGCCGCCGAAGCCGCCGAGGCCGCGCGCGAGCAGGGCAAATACTGGGAGTACACGGCGCTCCTCTTTCGCAATCAGTCGGCGCTCGAAGTCGCCAACCTCAAGCAGTACGCGACGGCCCTCGGCCTCGACCGCGCGCGCTTCGACGCGGCGCTCGACGGTGGCAAGTTCGTCGGGCATGTCCGGCGCGACATCCTCGACGGTGAAAAGCTCGGCGTCAGCGGCACGCCCTCACTGTTCGTCAACGGCAGGCGCGTCTCGAACGCAACCTACGAAAGTTTGAAGGCAGCCATCGAGACCGCGCTCAAAAATCCGACGAAAAAATAGCAGCGCGGCTGAGAAGCGTTCAAGCCGTCGGCCCGCGAGCCGACGGCCTGAATTTTTCTATCCATGATAATGGATTTCAGCCGTCGAAATGTACCAACCCGACCGCCCCGGTGCGCGTCTAAAACCTGTCGAGTCCGCGCATCCCCCGCAAAGTGTGGAACTTTCCCACAAGCCCGGCGAAATACAAAAAGTAGTTAACGGGTTCGCCCTGCGAGCCGTCATTACTATATGCGTTTGTCGGGCCGGAGGCGGGTGCGTCTGTCGCGCCATGAAGCGGGAACAATCACGCCGCTCGGTCGTATTAACGATGTCGCTTCAGTTATCCGAAGGGCGAACAATACACACTGAGTCAGGCTTGAGACCGCGCACGCGGCGTTTTCCATTTAACCGTTCGAGGTTCATTAAATGAGAAAGAATCTTACTGCTCTCGCCCTGTCGGCTGCCGTCCTCGTGGGCGGCATTGGAACCGCGGCGCAGGCGTTCGCCACGCCCGCCACGCAGCAGCAGGCCAGCAACGACCCGAGCATCAATGCCAACGGCGTGCTCGGCGAAATCATGGCCGTGGATCAGGCCAACCGCCAGTTGTTCGTCAGGACGGACGCCGGCTCGGTCGTCATCGTCACCGTGTTCGAGAACACTGTCTTCCTTAAAAACCCTCCCAACGCCAAGGACGTTAAAGAGGCCAAGCCGATGACCTTCCCGGAGGTCGCGCAGGGCGACCGCGTGTTCGCGTTGGGACGCCCCTCGGAAGACCGTCGCTCCCTCGTGTCGCGCCGCGTCATCGTCAACACGAAGGCCGACATCGCGGCGAAGCAGGAGGCTGAACGCGCGGAGTGGCGCGCACGCGGCATCGTCGGCGTCGTCTCCGCGCTCAACCCGCAGAGCAAAGAGATCACCATCCAGACACGTGGCGCTGCCCCGCAACCGGTGGTCATCGCCGCGACGGGCGACGCGATCAAGTTTCGCCGCTATGCGCCCGACTCGATTAAGTTCGCCGACGCCAAGCCCTCGACCTTCGAGGAGTTGAAGGTCGGCGATCAGCTTCGCGCCAAGGGCGAGAAGAGCGCCGACGGCGCGCGTTTCACACCGGAAGAGGTCGTTTCGGGATCGTTCCAAACGACCGTCGGCAATGTCACCGCCGTCAACGCTGAGAAGAACGAGGTCGTCATCACGCAGATGCAGGGCAACGCGCCGCTCACCATCGTCGTCGGCAAGGACACCGTCCTCAAACAATTACCCGCCGAGTTCGGGGCGCGCATGGGCGGCGGACCGGGTGGGCCGGGCGGCGGCGCTCCGGGCGCGGGCGGTCAGGGACAGTCC
>JBGTBQ010000347.1:0-23906 GCA_041749275.1 Pyrinomonadaceae bacterium
CATGCGCCGCATCGACGGCGCGTTCGGGGTGCGGCATCAGGCCGAGCACGCGGCGGTTTTCGGACAGGATCCCCGCAATATCGGCCCGCGATCCGTTCGGGTTGCGGATGTATCGAAACGCCACGCGCGCGTCCCCCTCGAGCCGGTCGAGGGTCGCGGCGTCGGCAAGATAATTGCCGTCATGGTGCGCGATCGGATAGCGCACGGTGCCGCCGCGCGCATAGCCACGCGTGAAGACGCTCTCGCTGGTCTCGACCCGCAGGTCGGCTTGCGCGCAGATGAACTTCAACCCCGCGTTGCGCATCAAAGCCCCGGGCAGCATGCCCGCCTCGATCAGGACCTGGAATCCGTTGCAGACGCCGAGGACGTAGCCGCCGGCCCTGGCGTGATCAGCCACCGCACGCATGAGCGGCGCACGGGCCGCGATCGCGCCGCACCTCAGGTAATCGCCGAAAGAAAACCCGCCCGGCACCGCCACGAGATCGAGCCCGCGGGGCAGGACGGTCTCCTTGTGCCAGAGCATCTCGACCTGTGCGCCGGCCAGCCTGAACGCAACCGCGAGATCACGGTCGCAATTGGCACCGGGGGTCACGACGATGCCCACGCGCAGGCTCATGCCATGATGCCCCCACCTGCCCGGATCATTCGATCTCCACCCGGTAATCCTCGATCACCGTGTTGGCGAGCAGCTTCTCGCACATCGCGGCGACCTGCGCGCGGGCGGCCCCGGCATCGGTCTCGGCCAGATCGAGCTCGATCACCTTGCCCTGCCGAACCGCGCCTATGCCTTCGAATCCCAGAGCGTGAAGCGCATGCCCGATGGCCGCGCCCTGCGGGTCGAGCACGCCGGGTTTCAATGTGACGTAGACTTTTGCTTTCACTCTGTTTCGCTCCGTTTGAGAATAGCAAATGACTTTCGATTTCTAACTTTCAATCGAAAATCCTATTTTACCTTGCCCGGCCCCCACAACGCGCGGCCCGGCTTCGCGTTCGTATGCTCGCCGTCCTTCAAGACCTGCGTGCCGTTGACGAAGACGTGGCGGACTCCGACGGCGTACTGATGCGGTTGCTCGAAGGTCGCGCGGTCGGCGATTGTTCCGGGGTCGAAGACGACCACGTCGGCGAACATCCCCTGTTTGAGCAGGCCCCTGCGTTCGAGGCCGAGGTTCTCCGCAGGCAGGCCCGACAGACGGCGCACCGCCTCGGCGAGTGTAATCACCTTCTCGTCGCGGACGTATTTGCCCAAGAGCCGCGCGAAGTTGCCGTAGGCGCGCGGGTGCGGGTTCGACTTCAGGAAGACGCCTTCGGGCGCCTGCGATGCCTCGTCCGAGCCGAACGAGACCCACGGCAGCTTGATCTGCTTTTTGATATTCTCCTCGGACATCAGGAAGTAGATGGTGTCCACGCGCGAGCGGTCTTCGAGCATGAGATCGAGGATGGTATCGAACGGGTCCGTGCCGCGCTCCGCGGCAACCGCCGCGAGCGACTTGCCCGTCAGCGGTTTGAGCTTTTCGGACTTGAAGCCGACGAGCAGGATTTTTTCGGGCGAGCCGGCGGCGTGGTAGAGGCTCTCCCATTCGTCGGTGGGCGTCTCCATCGCCTGTTTGATTTTCGCGCGCTCCGCCGGGTCGGCGATGCGTTTGAAGAGAGCTTCGTAACCACCGCTCAAGGCCGACGGCGGGAGCGATGCATTCAGGCCGGTCGCGCCCGCCTCGTAGTTGTACATATCGGCGGTTATTTTCAGACCTTCGCGGCGCGCGGCCTCGACCATCTCGATGACGCGATCCATCTTCGGCCAGTTACTCTGGCCCGCCGCCTTGAGGTGATAAATCTCCGCCGGAATTTTTGCCTCGCGGCTGATGCGGATGAGTTCCTCGACCGCCTCGGTCAATCTTCCGCCCTCGCTCCGCATGTGTGAAATGTACTTGCCCTTATATTCGGCGGCGACTTTGCATAGCTCGATCAGCTCTTCGGTCTTCGCGTAGAAGGCCGGCGCGTAGATCAAAGACGAGCCGATGCCGAGAGCGCCCGCTTCCATCTCGCGGCGGACGAGCGCGCGCATCTCTTCGAGCTGTGCGGGCGTCGGTTGTTTGTCTTCGAGGCCGATGACGTGCTCGCGGAGGGTGGTCGCCCCGATGTAGGAAGCGACGTTTTGCGAGACGCCGCGCTTCTCAAGATAGCTGAGGTATTCGGCGAGCGTCGTCCATTGAATCTCGTATTTGACATCGCCCTGCTCCGAGGCGATGCGTAATTTCATCTGATCGTTGAGCGGCCCCATCGAAGACCCCTCGCCCATGATTTGCGTCGTCACGCCCTGCCGCAACTCGCCCTGCGAGCGCCCGTCCACAATCAGCGACTCGGTTGACCAAGACAGCATGTTGATAAAGCCGGGCGCGACCGCGAGTCCGCTCGCGTCCACCACCGTCTTCGCCCGCGCCGACGACAAGTCGCCGACCGCCATGATTTGATCGCCGCTGATTCCGACATCCGCGCGCAGAGGCTCGCCGCCCGTCCCGTCGTACACCGTGCCGCCTTTGATGATGACATCGAAATCCGGCCCGCGCAGCTCGCCCTTCTGTTCAGGCGCGACGCACGACGCGAGCGGCAAGAGCAGCCCCAACAGCAACAATCCGATGACGAGCAGCACGACGATCTTTTTTATCAAGGCTTCCCCTCTCCTCCGTCTTTATCCGAAGACGCGCGCGAAAACCGCATCCACGTTCCGCATGTAAGTGCCGGGCGCGAAGACGCGCTCAATCTCTTCGCGCGAGAGCCGCGCGGCGATGTCCGTGTCCGCGAGAACGAGCGCGCGGAAGTCTTCACCCTCATCCCACGCGCGCATGGCGTTGCGCTGCGCCCACTCGTAAGCCTCCTCGCGCGAGATGCCCGCGCGCGTCAGCGCGAGCAGGAGCTGTCCGCTGTAGACCAGCCCGCGCGTCGCGTTCAAATTCTCCAACATGCGTCCAGTGTGGACGACGAGGTTTTCGATGAGCGACGCGGCCTTTGCCAGCATGTAGTCGAGCGTGATGGAGGCGTCCGGCAACGTGACGCGCTCGGCGGAAGAGTGCGAGATGTCGCGCTCGTGCCAGAGCGCGACCGACTCCAGACCCGCCACCGCGTAACCGCGCATCAAACGCGCCATCCCGCACAGACGCTCCGACAAGATCGGGTTGCGCTTGTGCGGCATCGCGGACGAACCCTTCTGCCCCTTCTTGAAACGCTCCTCGGCCTCGCGTACTTCGGTGCGCTGCCAGTGTCGAACCTGCAACGCGAACTTCTCGATGGACGCGCCGATGATGGCGAGCGTCGTCAAATATTCCGCATAGATGTCGCGCTGAATGACCTGCGTCGAGACGGGCGCGGCTTTCAAGCCGAGACGCCCGCACACTTTCTCTTCCACCACCGGGTCGAGGTGCGCGAACGCGCCGACCGCGCCGCTGATCTTGCCCGTGGCGACCGCTTCACGCGCGCGTTCCAATCTCTCGCGGTTGCGCCGCATCTCGTCGAACCACAGCGCGAAGGTCAGCCCGAACGAGGTCGGCTCGGCGTGGACGCCGTGCGTGCGCCCCACCTGCGGCGTGTGTTTGAACTCGAACGCGCGCCGCTTCAGGATTTCCGCAAGCGCGTCAATCTTCTTCAAGAGCAGGTCGCACGCGTCGCGCAGCAGCAGCGCGTTCGCCGTGTCCACCACGTCCGAAGAGGTCAGCCCGTAATGGACGAACCGCGACGCCTCGCCGATCTTTTCCGCCAGCGCCGTCGTGAACGCGATTACGTCGTGGTCGGTCGTCTTCTCGATCTCGTTGATGCGCTCGACCGTGAAGGCAGCTTTGCTTTTAATCTCCGCGACCGCCTCGTGCGGGATCGTCCCCATCTCGGCGTGGACTTCGCACACCGCGATCTCCACGTCGAGCCACTTCTGAAACTTGTTTCGCTCCGACCAGAGCGCGCCCATTTCGGGCAGTGTGTAGCGTTCAATCATAGTTGGGCGCGGCCACCATCACTTATCTGTAAAATTGATAAAGTTCCAACCTTCTTCCGGCAGCATCCCAGCGGTTCGGCTCTTTTCAATCGCAGCGAGTAAAAATTGACGCAATGCTTTCGTTAGGATCCCATTCAAACCGATGTTACGCGCAGCAGCCCGAAGATAATTGTTCAACGAGTCCGCGCGAGCGGACGGCAGAATAAAGCCCCGCGTGGAGCGTAGCGGAACGCGGGGACACCGCCACCCCACACACGCCAGAGCCTGCGGAGCAGGCGACAGAAGCTGATCCGTGCAGCCTCTGCCGCCCGCTTCGCGGGCTTGCGATATTTTTCAACCTGCGACCCCGGACTGCGTCCGGGGCTTTATTCTGCCGTCCGCTCGCGCGGACTCGTTGACGCTTCATTTGAAGTTGCGCTGCTGTGTAACATGAGTTCAAATCCACCGTAGACCACGTCAGGATTGCTTTTGCGCTTCATTTGAGCGCGTCCGAACTGACCGAATATCTTGCGAGCAGCCAGCGCCCGTCGCGCTCAAGGAGCGTGAACTGCTCGACGGCGTCGCCGCGCTCGAAGGTGGTTTGATAGATGAGTTCGAGCGCGTGGCCCGAAAGCGGGGCGCTCGCGCTCTGCTGCTCGCGGCCCGAACGGAGCGTGCGCGCGCCGACGCGCCCCAGACGTTCGCGCACGCGCGCAAGCCGCTTCCGGTTCTCGTCGGCGCTCACTTGGTCGCGCCACTCCGGCGCGGCCTCCTCGTAGACTTTCTCGTCGCGCCCGGCGGCGATGTCTTCGGTCACGCGGTCAACGGTCTCTTGTGCCGCCGCCGGAATCGAGCGCCGCTCGTCAACCGCACAGGAGAGGTAAAAAGGCAAAAGTAAAAAGGCAAACGTCAGGAGACAGCGCCCCTTCACTTTTGCCTTTTGCCTTTTTACTTTTGCCTTGAATTTCATAGCTCGATCCACGGCGTCGGCTCTTTGTGGTGCGAGAGCGTGATTTTCGTTGTCGGTTGAAAGAGGCCGCCGCGCTCTTTGAGCGCCATCTCGGCGGTGAGTTTGGCGACGTGCGGGTTGTTGGCGCGCTGCGAGAGATGCGCGAGGACGATGTGCTCGGCGGCGCCGTCGAAGCCGTCGCGCAGCCACACGCCCACGTCCTCGTTCGACAAATGCCCGGTGCGCGACAGGATACGCTGCTTCAACTCCCACGGGTACACGTCGCACGCCTTGAGCATATCGCGGCTGTGGTTCGACTCGATGATGATGGCCGCGCAGCTCTTCAGTTGTTCGGTGATGAGCGTTGTGACGTGGCCGAAGTCCATCAACGTGGCGACGCGCACGCCGTCATGCGTCGCCGTGAAGCCGAAGTTGTCGGCGGCGTCGTGCGGGATGGTGAAGGGGTGAAAGTCTATCTCGCCGATGCGGAAGTCGCGGCTCGACGAAATCTCTTCGACGCGGTCGCGCAGGGCATCCGCGCGCTTGCGCGGCTCGTCGTTGCCGCGCGACTTTTCGCGGATGTAGGCGTCGCGCGTCTCGCCGGAGATGTAGACGGGACACGCCAAGCTCTTGAGCAGCACGCGCAGACCGCCCGCGTGGTCGCCATGCTCGTGCGTGATGATGACGCCATCGAGCCGCATCACGTCCTCGCCGACGAGCGCGAGCCGCCGCGCCGTCTCCTTCGCGCTCATCCCCGCGTCCACCAGCACGCGCGTTTGCCCCGCGCAGATGAGCACGGCGTTGCCCGTGGAGCCGCTGCCTAAGACGGTGAGTCTCATGGAAGAAAATGATGAACGATGAATGCGGAATGATGAATTAAAACCCGTGCGCTCTCATTAAATTCATCATTCATCATTCCGCATTCATCATTGCTTTTCAAATCTCCAGCCGCGCGCGGTCAACCTTGAAACCGTTGAGGTCGCCGAGGGCGCCGAGGGCGAGCGCGTCGGTGCGGAAGTACTGGCGCGCGAGGCGCAGCATATCGTCGGGCGTGACGGCCTCGTAGCTGGCGATGATCTCGTCGGGCGTGATGCGGTGGCCGTGGACGATCTCCTGTCGCGCCAGCGCCCCGGCGCGCGCGCTGGTGGATTCCAGCGAGAGCAGGATGGAGGCGACGGCCTGATCCTTGACGAGCCGCAGCTCTTCGTCGCCCACCCGTTCACGCGCGGCGCGACGCAGTTCTTCGATGGAGAGGTCGAGTACTTCACCGAGATGTTCGGGCGAGGTGCCGGCGTAAATCTGAAAGACGCCCGCGTCGGTGAACTGGCTCGCCGCCGCGCCGACTGAATAGGCGAGGCCGCGCTCTTCGCGCACGCGCTGCCACAGGCGCGAACTGGTGCCGCCGCCGATGATCGAGCCGAGTAAGGAAGCCGCGTAACGGTCTTCGTCGCGCGCCGAAGGCCACGGCGCGGCAAGGAGCAGATGAGCCTGTTCGAGTTCCTTCTTGCGACGGATGAGAATGGGCGTGGCGTGCGTGGGCGGCTCTCCATAGTCGCCGACGCCCTCGTCGGCGTCCGTTTGAGATGACCCGGCGCCCGTCTTCTCCGCAAACACGCGCGCGGCCAGCTCAACCAGTTGCTCGTGCTCGACGTTCCCGGCGGCGGCAATGACGAGGTTGCGCGGCGCGTAGGCGTGCGCGTGGAAGAGAGCCGTTCGCTCTTGGTCGAAGGACGAGACCGTCTCCTCCGTCCCTTCGATGGGGCGACCGAGACTGTGGCCGGGAAAGTATTGAGCGGAGAACAGCTCGACCAGATACTCGTCGGGCGTGTCCTCGACCATCTTCATCTCTTCGATGATGACGCGCCGCTCGCGTTCCAGATCGTCTACGTCGAAGCGCGGACGCGCGAGCATGTCCGACAGCAGATCGAACGCCTGCACGAGCGCCGTGTCCACGACCTTCATGGCAAAACCGGTCAACTCGTGCGTCGTATAGGCGTCGAGGTGGCCGCCGAGACGGTCGGATTCGACCGCGATGTCGAGGGCCGTGCGCCGGCGTGTGCCCTTGAACAGCGTATGCTCGATGAAATGGCAGATGCCGTTCATCTCGGGGCGCTCGTGGCGCGACCCGCGTTTGACCCAGACGCCGACAGTCGCGGAGCGCAGCGAGGGCATGTGTTCGGTTAAGACCGTGAGGCCACTGGGAAATCTCGTTGCTCGAACCTGATCTATCATTATTTTGGAATGCTTCTTTGGAAAAACTTCTGGCCGGAAAACCGTAAAAGTATGAATTTTTGCGGCACACGGCATCCTAACACGCCGAAAAAGACGGGGCAAACCAACCTGCGCCGACACCGCATCGAAGGGATACTCAGAGTTTCAAGCGGCTTGACACTCTTCGCACTGATGGCGGAAAATGCCCTCTCCGCCGGAAGTGGGTTGGACACGAACGATTTAACAAGCATGCGTACCACTCATTGACGACAATCGGGACACAGTGGGCCGCCGACGTGGCCCAAGCCCCTCGCCCCGCAACGCCGCCCCCGATCTCCGAAGAGGCCGGGTCATTGAGCGGCGTCCGAACCTTGAGAGCGCTTTGCAGCAAGGGGTTCTCCCGGAGTCGCACCCGGAGGTTTCAACTTCCATGAGAAAATCTTTCTGGCGCGTTAGCCTGCTGCTCGTCGCGGCGTTTACCGTGGCCGAAGCCGGAGCACTCGATGCTTCCGCCGCGAACCGTGGCAGCCGACGCCCCTACGGCATCATCACCGGCACCGTGCTCGACAGCCGTGGCAACCCGCTCGCGGGCGCGGCGGTGAAGGTCGTCAGGGACGGCGTGGGTCAGATCGTCTCGGAGTCGAAGAGCGCGGCGGATGGGAGTTTTATCGCGCGCGTCGCGCCGGGCCGCTATCTGCTGCGCGCGCTCGCCGAGGGTTTCAACCCAGCGACCTTCACGGCGGTCGAAATCGGCCCTTCGACGGAACTCGTCTACCGCTTCAACCTCCAGCCCGCGGGCGAGGGGCGCACCACCGCCGAACGCCGCACCGACCGCAACGACCCCAAATTCAAACTCCGCTCACAACACGCGCGCCGCTCCATCTTCCATGCTGGTGAAGGCTCCGACGAAACCGTCGAGGCCGCCATCGAAGCAATCGAGGCAGCCGAGGAGGCGCAGGAGCATGGCGAGGCGCTCGGCGATGATGCCGCCGTCGCCGTTGATGGGGACGACGCGAGGACGCGGCGCACACGCACGCAAGGATACGTCGAGACCTACTTCGCGTCTTCCGCCAACCCGCGCGTGGGCAACTACGCCGGCGTCAACTTCGCGCTTACCGCGCCCGTCAACCGGGAGATTGATCTTGTCTTCTCCGGGCAGCTCGGCGAATTTGAGCGGCTCGAAGCGACCGCGCGTTTCAACGCGGGCGCACGCCATCGTCTGAGCGCCACGCTCGGCGGCGCGCGGCTGCCGCTCGCGCCGAAGGCCGCCGAAGAGTTCGGATCGGCAAAGCTCGGGCAAGTTTCCATGCGCGCGACGGATGAGTGGATCGTGCGCGAAGGCGTCGTGGTCGTGCTCGGTCTCGACTACTCGCGCTTCGTCGGCGCGGGCGATGCCGACTCTCTCAGCCCGCGCTTCGGCTTCGCGTTCGACGCGGACGCGCGGACGCGCCTGCGCGCCGCTTACGCGCCCGGCGCGGACGTGGCCGAATCAATCGAGAGCTTCAACCTCGAAGACGGCACGGTGCTTTTCAAAGAGATGCCCGGACGCGCCCTCGCGCTCGTGGACGGGCGGGCGGTCATGGAGCGCAGCCGCCGCCTCGAATTCGGCGTCGAGCGCGTGCTCGGCGAGCATTCCACGGTTGAGGCGACCGCCTTCTTCGACACGATTGACAACCGCGGCGTCGGCCTGTTGAGCACGCCGCTCGACGCCCTGTCGGAGGCCGGAAGCACGGCGCTCTTGGACATCGCCAACCAGCAGGGCGGCGCGCGCGGATTGCGCGTCGTCTATACGCGGCGCGTCTCGTCGCACCTGCGGGCTTCCGCGGGCTACGCCTTCGGGCGCGGCCAGCAGCTCTCAACCGAAGGGTTGAGCAGTCCCGATCACCTTTTCAACAGCGGCTTCTTCCAGACCGCCGCCGCGCAACTCGACGCCAGCATCCTCGACGGTACCAACGTCCGCACGGTGTTGCGCTTCTCACCGCGCGCCGCCGTTTTCGCCATTGACCCGTTCGCCGGGCGGCTCGCGGTCTACGACCCCAGCTTGAGCATTCTGGTCACGCAAGAGCTGCCGAGCTTCGGACTCCCCTTGCGCGCGCGCGCAACGATAGACGCGCGGAATTTGTTCGACGTGCTGACGGGCGTCGAGGACGGCGAGAGCCAGCTCTCCGTCAACGTCCTTCGTCGTACCGTGCGCGGCGGCATCTCCGTCCGGTTCTAAACCCCGCACGCACGACCCCGGCTGAAGACGGCCCACGACCGTTCGCTATCCTCTCGTCTCGATCCCTGCGCCGCTTTCTCTATGAAAGCACATGGCGGCGCGGGGTTTTTCCATATTCGGGGCGTCTACGAATTTTTGGAGAGAATACGAAAAACTGGATAGCGCCACTGCGTCCTATCGCGGCGGCAAAAGCTCCGGCCCGCGACGTAAATCGCGGGGAGAACAAGTGATGTAAGTAGTGAAGGCGGCAAGCACGGCGGCGCGCAACGCTCCAGAACGACTATAAAAAGATTGGAATAGTGCTTGCTTCTGTCTTTTGGATTTAAGCGAGGCTCAAAGTTTCAGAGCCGCCCGGTGGGAGTAGCCGATAGCTCAATGCAATCAGCGTCGGCGGGTAACACACGAAATTGCGGATTTCGGATATTCGGCTTGCGGATTTCGGATTTGAAAATGAATCCTTCCCATCAATCCGCAATTCAACTCCGTCAAGAAAAGCCGTCGCCGCGTCCCTGACCGTTGAGATGTACATGCGATGAAAGGTTCCGTGCTGACAACGAGAGCTTGGGCGCTGCTGATTCTGGCGGCGCTGCTCGTCGCTGCCGGCACACTGAATTTCGCGCAGCGCCTCAACAAGACACCACCGCCGACGGACGGCGTGGATTGGGTCGAGTCCGGCCCGCGTAACTTCATCGCGCGTTCCATCAACCCGGACTCGCCCGTCGGTCGAAAAGGCGTCTTCGGTATCATGCCGGGCGACCGCCTCGTCGCCATCAGTCTCGACGAAAAGACGGATGAGGAGATCGAAAAGCTCTCCGACATTCAGGCCGACCTCGAAGTGGCCGGCGTTGGCGGGCGCGTCCGCTACCTGATTGAGCGACCAGCGAATCCCACGGAGACGCGCTACTATCACCTTTACCTCGACAATCTGACGCCTGTGCCGACGTGGTCTTCGCGCGACCTTTACGTCAACCTCATCGGCGTCGTCTACCTGCTGGTCGGCCTCTTCGTGCTCTTCAAGCAGGGGCCGAGCGCGCCCTTTGTCCGCCACTTCATGGCGCTCTGCCTCGCGGCCTTCGTCTTCCACTTCTACAAGCCTTACGGCGCCTACGAAGATTTCGACCTCTTCATCTCATTTCTCGACGAGACGGCGCTGACGTTCTTTGCGCCGCTCTTTTTGCACTTCTGCGCTCTCTACCCAGTCCGCCGGCGCTTGTCGGAGCGCCGGCCCCGTGCGGTCTATCTGCTCTACGCGCCGGCGCTCGCACTCGTCGCACTCGACGCGCTCTTCCTGCTGCCGGTCGTCGCGCCGCGCTTCGCCTTTTTGTCTCGTCTCTTCCCCGACGACTTCAGCTCGCGGCTCTGGCTCGCCGAGGTCGCGTGCCTGACGCTCGCGCTCGCGGCGGGCGCGCTCCTGCTGGTGCGGCGCTTCTGGAAGAGCGAGTCGGCGATAGTGCGGCAGCAACTCAAGTGGGTCGTGTGGGGTTCCGCGCTGGCCGTCACGCCCTTCACACTTTTCTATGCGGCGGGCTACCTGTTTGGCGACGCGGCGAACATTTACGTCAGCGAGACGGCGCGGCGCTGGCTGACGGGCGCGGCCATCCTGCCGCTCGCGCTAATCCCGCTCACGTTCGGCAACTCCGTAGTGCGCTATCGCCTGATGGACGTGGACATGGTCGTGCGCCGCACCGCCGTCTACGCGCTGACGACGCTCGCAATCGCGCTGATGCTTGGCACGGTCGTCTACGTCGCGGGCCTCTACGCCTTTGGCGGCGCCGTCCTCACGCCGGGCGTGATCTCGATGCGCGTCATCATCGCGGTCGTGGCGATGGCGATTATCGTGATGACCGCCGCGCCCCTGAAGAACTTCTTGCAGGAGCAGACCGACCGCTTCTTTTACGGCGAGAGTTACGATTTGCGTCACGGCCTGTTGGACTTCGGGCGCACGCTCTCGGCGACGACCTCGCTCGACCCGCTCCTGAACGCGCTGGTCGCGCGGCTGCAACAGGTGCTCGGCGTCGAGCGCATCGCCATCTTTATCGAGGACGCGCGCGTCCCGGCGGGTTATCGCGTCGCGCGCGCACAAGGGTTGTCGAACGAGGTGATCGTCCCCGCGGACTTCCGCGATATGATTCGCACGCGCGCGGCGGGGGAGGGCATCGTCCGCGCCGATGACATTGACCTGCCGCCCGACACGAACGGCTTTGTGCGCCGCACGCTCCACTATTACGTGCCCTGCGTCGTGCGCGACCGGATGGTCGCCGTCATCGGTCTGGGCCGTTCGACGGGCGGCGCGCTCCTCTCCTCGGAAGACCTCGAAATCCTTCGCACTATCTCCGGCTATGTCGCCGTCGCCATCGAGAACAGCCTGCTCTATCAAGAGCAACGCGCGCGCGCGCAGGAACTGGAACTCCTGAAGGAGTTCAACGAGTCCATCGTCGAATCCATCAACGTCGGCCTGCTGGCCGTGAACACCGCCGGGCGGGTGACGGCCTGCAACACGGCGCTCGAAGAGTTGCTCGGCGTGGACAGGGGCGAGGCGGTGGGGCGCAAGGTCGAAGAGCTTTTCGAGGACGACTTTGCCGAGACACTGGAGCAGGTGCTCGGCAGCGCCGCGTGGAAACTTTCGGAACTGCGCCATATCTACAAGCTCCACACGGCGACGCGCGGCGGAAAGTCCCTCATCCTCAACATCGCCCTCGCGCCACTCAAGCGGGCGGACTCGCCCGACCACACCGGCGCGCTCGTCGTCCTCGAAGATGTCACGGGCCGCGTGCGTCTCGAAGAGCAGTTGCAGCAGCGTGAGAAACTTTCTTCAATTGGTCTTTTGGCGGCGGGCGTCGCGCACGAGATCAACACGCCGCTCACGGGCGTCTCCTCCTACACGCAGATGCTCCTCGGTATGCTCGCCGACACCGACCCGAAGCACGCATTGTTGCAAAAGATCAGCCGTCAGGCCGACCGCGCCACCGGCATCGTCAACAACCTCTTGAACTTCTCGCGCACGGGCGGCGTCACGGACTTCGCCGACGTGGATGTCAACCGCGTTCTCGAAGACACGCTCCAACTTTTAGAGCCGCAGCTCCGCCACAGCCGTGTCCAGATAGAGCGCGAGTTCGGCGACGCGCTGCCGCGCGTCTTCGGCAACGCCGGCAAGCTCCAACAGGTCTTCACGAACCTCCTCCTGAACGCGCGCGACGCCATCCCCGACGGCGGTCACGTCACGCTCCGCACGGCGGCGGACGCCGAAGACGGCACCATCACTGTCGAGGTCGCCGACGACGGCATCGGCATCGCGCCCGAAAACGTCGCGCGCATCTACGACCCGTTCTTCACCACGAAAGGCGTCGGGCGCGGCACCGGCCTCGGCCTCGCCGTCTCCTACGGCATCGTGCAGGAGCACTCCGGCCACATCGCCGTTGCGAGCGCCCCCGGTCGCGGCACCACCTTCCGCATCACGCTCCCCGTCACCAGCGCGCGCGCGATACGATTACAAGCTGTGGGCGATTGAAAACCTATCCGCCTGTGACACGCGCCGCCGGGCCAATGAGATGCACACGCCTTCCAGTGTAGACCTTAGAGCAATTTGCGATTGGGTGTACGGCAGACTGTGAGTCTGCCGCCTGCTCAACACCATGCGGCAGACTCACAGTCTGCCACACATTCAAAAGCAAACCGCTCTCAGAGCGTGTCTACAAAGCCATGCGCCGTAGCTCCGTGAGGAGCGGAATGTTTATAGCCCGTGCCCGCCCCCTTCTCTCTCAAGCCCCGAAGGGGCGACAGACATTTACCTGCCGCTCCTCACGGAGCTTGGAGACCTCGGCTCACCCGACGAGCTATAAACATTTCGCCCCTCACGGGGCTTTTTAGACATGCTCTAAGATTTAACAGGTCTCGTAGCATGATTCTGATCGGAGGCGCTTTATGAACCTTGCCGAACGGATTACGATGGACCCCGAAATTTGCCACGGCAAGCCCTGCATTCGCGGGCTGCGTTACCCGGTCGAGATGATTCTTGAGTTGCTCAGTTCGGGGATGACGGCGGAGGAAATTCTGACCGACTACGAAGACCTCGAACATGAAGACATCCTCGCGGCACTGTCCTTCGCCGCGCGTCTCAGCCGGATTGAGCGCATCGAGCCGGCACTGACGTGAAATTTCTCGTTGACGCTCACCTACCGCGCCGGCTCGCGCGGCGGCTGCGTGAAGCATGAACCTTACCCGGAAAAAAGGATAAAATCTTCGATTACATTGAAGTCTTTTACAACCGGATGAGGATTCATTCGGCAAGTGAATACTTCGCGCCGGCGGAGTATGAGGCGCGCTACCGAGCGCAGTTGAAAGAGGCCGCGTGAGGCTTGAAGGTAGTCTTATCTCGATGTCTAATAAATGGGGGTAGATTCACCAGATAAATTAAGGAGTCCCTCATGCTTTATGCCTGCCGGAATTATAATCCACGCCGCGTTGGTTATGTTGTGAGGAAATACCACTCGCGCAAAAGTCTTCTGAAGATAACAGTATTTGGTTTGGTGTTGTTGCTGAGTACCTCAACGTTAACACTCCACACCAAAGTTTCTGCCAGCACAACCGAGCAAGAAGTCAGAGCAACAGATCAGGGAGTGCGGTTCGATTCAAATCTTGAACTGCAAGACGAAAAAATAAGGTACCTCATCGAATCGCCGGTTTTCTCCGAGTTTGATGCTTGGGGTAAACAATATCTTGAAGGAAATTTCGGCGGAGGCAGCGAACAGCTTAAACGAGGAGAAAACCTTGCCGCCAAACGTCGCGAGCTATTCAAAGAGTTAATCAGGCTCTCTCCCAAAGCAGCCCTTGAACGCGCTATTTCCGCCGAGACTTATAAGCGTCTGCCCGCTTCAATCAGCGAAAACCTGGAGCGGCGCGTTAGTGATTACGGCGACCTGCTCGTTTATGTGGTGGACGAAGTTGACCACTCGACGGGAAAGATGACAGGGTCGCGCACGGAACGCGAAGTCGTTATTGGTGATTCCAAATACACAGCTTTTGTCTACGGCAGGCGCGAAGCAATGACAACCAAACTCGATATTCCACTTCAAGGAATCGTTTTGGACGGGATGATAGCGGTTGATGAAAATGTTGTGCGGAAGTTGGAACCGACGGAGTATGAATCTCGCGGCGTTGATTTGAGCAAACTCGGTGAATACGGCATTCCTGCTGAAGTCGGCGGCAAAGTGGTCCATTTCTCGAATCAGTCGGAACTTGAAAATTTTGTTCGTGAACAAATCGAGTGGGAAGCGAAAATTGGACCCGCGCGCCCGAAAGAAAGACTTGCGCCGGAAGAACTAGCTTCGCCGTGGACGGAAGGTCCGAAAACAGTTCTCTTAATTCGCGTTGATTTTCCAGATAGACCGGGTGAACCGTTGGATGCAAACAACCAGCCGCTTACAACAGTACGTGCTCAAAATTTATTCGTTAACGAAGTAAATCCGTTTTATGTGAACAGTTCATACAACAAAACTTCGCTGCAAGTGGCCGTCACATCGGTCGTGCGTTTACCGCAACCATTAGCTTTTTACGAACAGGATAACAACTACGCAATTATGGAGATGGATGCGCGAAATGCGGCTCGTGAAGCAGGGTTCGAGACAAACAATTATAACTTGGACATCTTTGCTTTCAGCTATTCACAAAATTTCAATTGGGCCGGCTTAGGTTCACTTGGAGGTAAAGGAACTTGGTTAAATGGCTATTTTGATTTGAGGGTAACCGCTCACGAATTGGGACATAATTACGGGCTTCATCATGCGAATCTTTGGCGCACTACCGACGGTACAGTGATCGGTCAGGGAAATGACATCGAATACGGAGATTCTTATGACATGATGGGCTTTGGTGACGGCTCTCAATTTCATTTTAACACTCGTTACAAGCGGACTTTGGATTGGTTGATAGATGCCAACGTGCAAACCGTGACGACCGATGGGGTTTATCGCATCTTCGCGCAAGACGTATCTACATCAGCCGGAATTCGCGCTCTGAAGATCAAGAAAGATGGCGTGAAACATTATTGGATTGAATTTAGACAGCTATTTACCGGTAATCCAAACGTCCAGAACGGCGCAACTATTCGCTGGGAGTATCCCAGCGGAAGTTTGCGGCGGACGCAACTTTTAGATATGACTCCGACAACATCAGGAAACACCTTTGATGCGCCGCTTTTAATAGGTCAAAGTTTCAATGATAACGAAAATCGAATCCGACTGACGGTGTTAGGCAAAGGAAATACAGCGCCGGAAAGCCTCGACGTTAGAGTCGAACTCAATGTCGGGTGTAGTTTCAGTTTGGGACAAACAACACAAAGCTTCTCGGCGATTGGCGGCGAAGGCATTATCACAGTTAATACTCAAAGCGGGTGCAGGCCGCAGGCGATAAGTAACGACAGTTGGCTCTATGCTGAAACAACCGATATGGGCGCGGCACGGTACATAGTTGCGGCTAATTACAGCTCGCAACCGCGCGTAGGAACTATCACCGTCGCCAATCAAACCTTTAACGTTCAGCAGGGTGCGGCAACAACCGCCTGCGTGGCGTCGCCATCGGGACAAGTTGCGTGGTGGCGAGGCGAAGGCAATGCGCTGGATCAAACCGAGGTCAATAATGGAACCCTCATAAATAATATGACCTTTGGCGGCGGCAGAGTAGGCGGTGGATTCTTAGGTAATTACACTAACAACGCTGGAATAGTAGAAGTGCCGGATTCTTCGTCTCTAGCGTTGAACCGTTCAATGACCTTTGAAGGTTGGTTGAAGGTTGACTCTTATGGCGGGACGATTATTGAAAGGCGAACTACCGATTTTCCTTCCATACTTTCTTATGAAGTTTGGATTTTATCCAGTGGAGAATTATTTTTCACCGTTTGGTCTAACAGTAATCAAGGCACAGGAATCATTAGCCCCAACCCTTTACCGCTCGGTGAATTCGTTCACTTTGCAGCATCGCTTGACGATGTGACAGGGCAGATAAAAATGTATATCAATGGAAGTCTCGTCCGCCAACATACGATAACTCAACGTCCGAATATCATATCCGGAGCGAAAATTAACGTTGGTAATGTAAACGGAATAACCGATGAACTGTCGGTTTATAATCGCGCGCTTTCTGCTTCTGACATACAAGCGGTTTACAACGCAGGAACAGCAACCACGGGCGCGGCAGGCAAGTGCCTTTCAACGGATCCGACGTTTGCGACCGTCCAATTCAGCACGTCCAATTTTACCTCTAGCGAAGGTACGGGCATCGCCGTGATCACTGTCACGCGCGTCGGCAACACCTCGGGCGCGGCAACCGTAGACTATGCCACCACAAACGGCACGGCCACCGATACTTCGGATTATACTGCCTCGCTCGGCACGTTGCGCTTTGCCGCAGGTGAATCAAGCAAGACCTTCACTATCTTCATCACTAATGACGCATTTGTTGAGGACGCGGAAACGGTTGATTTGACACTCAGCAATCCCATGGGCGCCTCACTCGCCACGCCGCATACGGCGATCCTGACGATCAACAGCGAAGACACCACACCGCCCATGCCCACCGCGAACCCCGTGGACGACTCACAGTTCTTCGTCCGGCAGCACTACCGCGACTTCCTCAACCGTGACCCAGACACCGCTGGCCTCCAATTCTGGACGAACGAGATCACCTCATGCGGCTCGAATGTTCAGTGCCGCGAGGCCAAGCGGGACAACGTTTCGGCGGCCTTCTTCCTCTCGATAGAATTCCAAGAGACCGGCTACTTCGCCTACCGCGCGTACAAAACCGCATACAGCGATGCCACGTCGCCGGGCGTGTCCGGCACAGTCCCTGTCATACGTCTGAGAGAGTTTTTGACCGACTCGCAACGCATGGGACAGGGCGTTCAGGTCGGGATAGGCAATTGGCAGCAGCAGCTCGAAGATAACAAGAACGCTTACGCGCTGGAGTTCGTGCAGCGGCAGCGTTTCCTGACCGCGCACCCTTCGGCCATGACCGCCGATGCGTTCGTCATGAGGCTCGACCAGAATGCGGGCGGTGTACTCTCGGCTGATGAGAAGGCGCAACTCGTCTCAATGCTTGGCTCGACGCCCTCGGACGCTGCGAAGAGAGCGCAAGTGGTTCGCGCCGTGGCCGAGGACGCCGACCTGCGTCGCGCGGAGTTGAATCGCGCTTTTGTACTCATGCAGTATTATGGCTACCTGCGCCGTAACCCGGACGACCCGCAAGACACGAACTTCGCCGGATGGAAATCCTGGCTCGACAAGCTTAACCAGTTCAACGGCAACTTCGTCAACGCCGAGATGGTCAAAGCCTTCATCTCTTCCATCGAATACCGGCAACGGTTCGGCCAGTAACAAGAAGGTAAAAGTAAACTCGACGGCGGCGGAACACGCGCCGCACGTCTCGCCTTCGCGGGTGGGGCATTCACCCCACCCTTGACCAAAGGGTGCTACGCCCCTTTGGAAACCCAGTTGATAAGGACTGATTCATCCCCACCGCAAGCGGATGGGGCATTCTCAGAGTTCTTCGTAAAAACAGATGTTAGAGATTGGCGTCTACCGACATCCAATCTCTAACATCTGACGACTTCTTTATGAAGCTTTTCACCATCGAGGAAGCGAACGCGACGTTACCGACCGCGCGGCGGATCGTCGAGGCTGTGCGGCGCGACCACGGTCGTCTGGTCGCAAGGCAGGATGAAGCGCGCGCCGCCGCCGCATGTGCTCAGGCAGGCGGCGGAATGAGCGGCGGGGGCCGTTATATCGAGGCGCTGGTGGGCCTTGCCGAAAGCTCCGGCCAACTCGAAGAGTTAGGTGTGCAGATTAAGGATTATGCGCGCGGGCTGATTGATTTTCCCTCGATGCGGGATGGGCGCGTGGTGCTGCTCTGCTGGCAACTCGGCGAGGGCGATCAGATTGAATGGTGGCACGACCTCGAAACGGGATTCGGTGGGAGACAGCCGCTGTAAACGGATGAAGGCGGCAGGATGAAGGATGAATGCGTGCCGGCGAGATCGAATCGCCGTGGGGTGCGCGTTTTTTTTCGCCGGTCGAGGCGACGGCGTCGTTCAGATATTGATTCAGGATGGTTTCGGTGACTGAGATAAAAGAAAAACAGGGACAGGACGAGACGGCGGAGGGCGACGAACAGAAAGGAGCGTCCCGGACTCTGTTTCGTGAGTATTTCGAATCGGCCATCGTCACCTTCATCATGGCGCTGTTCTTTATGACCTTCGTCGCGCAGGCGGCGGGGGTGCCTTCCGCCTCGATGCAGAACACGATCTATGTCGGCGACCGTTTCCTCATCAACAAGTTCATCTTCGCGCCGGGGCCGCAAGCCCCCTTCCTGCCGCAACGTGATGTCCAACGCAGCGACGTTATCGTCTTCAGATATCCGGCTGCCGAAAACCCCGACCCTGAAGTCGTTCAATACAAAACCTACTTTATTAAGCGCGTGATCGGTCTACCCGGTGAGACGGTGCAGGTGCGCGGCTACGAAGTCCTCATCAACGGCAAGCCTCTGCCTGAACACCGCCTCGCCGTGCTCGACCGGAGACTCGACAGAAACGGTAGAACCAACGCGGAGTTCACAAAGACTTCCGCACCGCAGCCAAAAAAAGACGAACCTTATACCGTCTACTATTTGCCGGAGACTTTCACCGCTCCGCCGAATGCGCGCGGACACTCCGACTTTCGCTATTGCGTCGCCCAACCGTGCCGCATCCCCGAAGGCCAATACTTCGTCATGGGCGATAATCGCGACGACAGCGCCGACAGCCGCGTCTGGGGGTTCGTGCCGCGCGAACTGGTCGTCGGACGCGCGCTGTTCGTCATTTGGTCTTACGACGAGAGTCAGCCTCGGAGCGACCTCATCCCTCCGTTCAACTTCGTAGAGGATTTTCTGCGAAACACGCGATGGAGTCGCATCGGAACGCTCGTCAGGTAGAACCGGAGGCAGACGGCAGGGGCCGCGGGCAGGTAGGATCGGATTTGAAATGTGAGATTTGAAACGTCCTCGGCAAGCCTGCAAACACCAAGAAGTGGAAGTGTTGTCAGAACCGCCTGCGCCCACCTCGTCGGCATCTTGGTGTGCCTGGCATATAGTACCCCCTCGTTGTTCAAATACAGCGCCTTGTATATTTTCTGATTGACGACTTAAAGTAACTTCTGATAGCATCCGCCCCGACTCCGCTGAGGGCTTAGGTTTACCAATACGGCCCGTCGTCCTGTGAGAACGCGAATGACCAAAGGTTGTTCAAAGATAGAGGCCCCTCAAAACGGCTGTGTGTGGTGTGTCGCGCCGCTTTTCGCGCATGGCCCCGCGCACGCTCAAGGCGACAGAGACCGAACTCGATGAATACTTTAGATTTGAAAAACAGACAGGCAGACACCCCCCTTCCCTTACAGCAACTTGATTCTCCCCCCGTCGCTACGGAAATGAGCGACGCGGGCGCAACCGCGGACACGGCGGCGAGCATATCCGCCTCGACCTTGCTCGAATTTCCCGGCGCCCGCCCGCATCGCCCGGCATGGCGCAAAGCTTTGAGCGAGCGCGTGCGCGAAATCCAGCAACGGCGCGCGCTCGAAGCTGAGGAGGCGGCACGCGAGCAAGCCGCGCGGGAGCAAGCCGCCTTCACCGAAGACACTCCTTCAGTCAAAGCGACGAAAGCAGAGGAGCGGGCCAAGCAACTCGGTCTCGTACCGCCTCCGCTCGACATGCCGGAGATGAATCCGATTGTCGCCGCCGCTTTGAAACGGATCGAGCGGGCGCGGACATCCGCCCCTCCGCGCGGCAGGGCGACGCGCGCGACGCAGACCGCAACTGCCGCCGCGCGCGTCATCGAAGAGCACTACGAGCCGAAGGCAGAGGCTCCTCCCGCCGGTACAAAACCAGTCCCGCGCGAGAGCCGCATGACCACGCTCCCATCGCCGGAGACGACTCCTGTAAATGAGAAGTCGGAACCGAATCCTGATTCATCGCGCCTGCCGAACCTCGTCGCGGTGCCTCCGAAACAACCTGTCGGCGAAAAACCGGCTGAGATGTCCGCGAAACCCGCGACGGAGAAATCCGTCGAGGTCACGACCGCGCATCTCTCCGCGTCCAAGCCGATCATTACCGCGCCGCCTCCGTTGGTCGAACCCGAGGCGCGAAAGGCAACGAACGCGACGGCGGCAGCCGCCGCTCCGGCTGCCGCCACGGACAAGCCAGAACCGCGCCGCATCGAGGGCGTCATTGACGACCATTGGCTCGAACGGCGCGGCGCCGACTCGCTGCCGAAGGTCGTGACGGCTGATGTGGTTCACGACGACCGCGCGCCGCTGGTCATACGCTTCGCCGGCGCCTTTATTGATCTCCTCGTCGTCGCCTTCCTCTCCGCCCCATTCGCGGCGATCATCGAGTTGACTATCAGCAACTGGGGCGACCCACGCGTGCAGTCTTCGATGGGCGGCATCGTCATCGTGGTGATGTTCCTCTACCTGACCTGCTCGACCGCGCTCGCCGGGCGCACTTGGGGCATGTCGCTCTATTCGCTCCAGACGGTTGACGCCGACTCAGCCCTCGCGCCGACAACCGGCCAGTGCGTCCGGCGCACAATCGTCTACATGCTTTCGCTCGCCACCTTCGGCATCGGTCTGCTCTACGCGCTCTTCGACGCACAGGGGCGCACCGCGCACGATCTGCTTTCGCGGACAAGCGTTGTGAAGGAATAGGACGGGGCCAAGCCCTCGCATTAACCCTTGAGAAGAGGCGCCCGGAAATTTTCGGGCGCCTCTTCTTTTTGCGTGCGTGCGAAAGTTTGTTAGCCTTGTGCCGCGCTTATAGATTGGGTCAGTGCGATGTGCGCTATGGTATCGGGCAGCAGACGCGAGAGGCTGCGGGACTTTGTAGCCGAGACATGAATGACGAGACCATCAAGGAGATTGTCGAAGAGCTTTCCCAAGCGCTCGTCGGACGCGCATGGGGCAAGCTCTTTCTGCTCTCGCGCGCCTCGCTCGCCGTTGACTTCCGGCCCGGCGGAGGCCGCTATCTTTATATCTCCGTTGAGCCGCACCAGCCGCGCCTGCACTTGATCGCGCGGACGGTGCGCGAGCTTGAAAAGGCTTCCCTCCCGCCCACTCACTTCGTCCTCACGCTACGCAAGTCGCTCGGCGGAGCCGCGCTCGTCTCCGTGTTAAAAGACGAGGGCGACCGCGTCGTGCGTTTTCTTTTCGACTCGACGGATGCCTTTGGCGAAGCCCACCCACGCTCTCTCATCGCGCAGTTGACCGGACGCGCCGCGAACCTGTTTCTGCTCGACGAGGCAGGTCGCATCCTCGACCAGATGCGTGCGTCGAAGAACACGGGGCAGGAGGTCGGCGACGTTTATCAGCCGCCAGAGCGGCATGACGCGGCGCCTCCGCCGGCGTTGAAGGAGCCGCCATTCACACGCGCCGAATTCGCTTCCCTGTCAGAAGCAGCGGACGACTACTACCGCCGGCTGCTACATGAAGGCGCGTTCGACTCGCGTGCTACGGCGGAGGCGACCAAGCTCCGGCAGGAGATGGCGAAACGGCGTAAGCTTGTCGCCAATCTCGCGCGCGACCTCGCCGGACACGGCGACGCCGAAGAGCATAAGCGCGCGGGCGACCTGCTGCTTGCCAATCTCGCCAATGCCGAGCGGAGCGGCGCTACCGTCCGTCTCATGGACTTCTATGCCGAAGGCGCTCCTCTCATCGAGCTTGCGATTGACGAGAGCAGGAGCTTGCAGGAAGAAGCCTCGCACCGCTTCACCCTCTATGCGAAGGCGAAACGCGCTGCTCAGGAAGTGACGCGGCGGATCGAGACAATCGAGAAAGAACTCTCCGGGCTTGATGAGCGGCGGGCTGAACTGGACGCGATCATCGCCGCGCGCGACGAGGCGGCGCTCGACTCTTTCAACGAAGCGGCGGGTGGTAAAACACGCTCCCGGCGCGAGAGGGCCGCGCACGCGAAATCAACTGTTAAAGATTCCGAGAAGATTCCCGGCGTGCGTCGTTATCGTTCGACGGACGGCTACGAAATCCTCGTCGGTCGCGGCGCACGCGACAACGACCACCTCACTTTCCGCGTCGCGCGTTCTCTGGACACGTGGCTCCACGCCGCCGACTATCCCGGCTCGCACGTCGTCGTCCGCAATCGCCAGCGCGACCGCGACGTGCCGCACCGCACCATCATCGAAGCGGCTCAACTCGCCGCGCACTTCAGCGGGGCGCGCAAGGATTCGAAGGTCGCCGTCAACTACACGCAGCGCAAGTTTGTCTCGAAGCCGAAGGCCGCCGCGCCCGGCCTCGTCCGTCTCTCATCTTTCCGCACGCTGCTTGTCGAGCCGCGCGAGGAGTTGGAGCGGCTGTGAACAAGATCAGTGAGCAGCAGGCAGTAGGTAGTTCAAGCAATTAATTTGAAATCCGAGGGTGCTTTTCCGCCTACTATCCGCCGCCTGCCGTCTGCTGTTCTTTTCCCGTCTTTGTAGTTATTTTATTTCCAACAAACTGAGGGGGGTTATTGATGAGCACAAATTTTATCGAATCGTTTGGGAAGACGGCGGCAAGTGTGCTGGATGACATCGCTGATGCGGTCGTCGGCAAAGCTTCCACTTTGCGCGATGGGACGGAGCACGCGGGCGTCGAATTGCCCCGCGACCTGTACGCGCACGACGCCACACAAACCGAATGGTGGTATTACACGGGCCACCTGCGGACGCAAACAGGTCGCCGCTTTGGTTTTGAACTGGTCTTTTTCAAGCGCCGCACTGACCTCGACCGCTTCGGCGTTGTGCCGCTGCGACTGATCGCCAATCCGCTCTACCTCGCGCACTTCGCCGTGACGGACGAGTCGCGCGGCGACTTTCGTTATGAACACCGCAAGAGCGCCAACGGGCCGCTCGACCCGCCCGCGCGCATGAGCGCAAAGCATTACTATCTGAGACTTGGCAACTGGTCGGTACGTGAAGCGCACGGACTTCATTTGCTGCGCGCGACGCTCGGCGACGATCTCGTCTTCGAGGCGGCGCTCAAGCCGGTGAAGCCCGCGGCCCTGAATGGCCACGCCGGCATCGGCGTCAACTTTAAAGATCGCGGCGAGGCTTCGCGTTACTTCTCCTACACACGCATGGAGGCCGAGGGCGACATCACGTGGCACGGGCGCACCGAACACTTTACGGGGTCGGCGTGGATGGATCGAGAGTTCGGGACGTGGAAGACGACCGAAGACCAGAAGGGCTGGGACTGGTTCAGCGTGCAGCTCGACGACGGCGCGGAGGTGATGGTCTACCACATCCGTGACCGCCGTGGGCGTCCGAGCGATTTTTCGAGCGGCACCCACGTTGACGCCGCCGGAAACTGGACACATCTCGCGCGCTCCGACTTCGAGTTGGAAGCCACGGAACACTGGCGCAGCCCGCACACCGGCGCCACGTATCCGAGCGGCTGGCGACTGCGTGTCGCGCGCTTCGGCGTTGATTTAAATATCACGCCTGTCATCAAGGATCAGGAACTCGACACGCGCGGCACGACGATGATCGTTTATTGGGAAGGCGCGTG
>JBGTBQ010000348.1:0-5341 GCA_041749275.1 Pyrinomonadaceae bacterium
CTCGGCGCGGAGGCGGCGCGCGGCGAGTGGGTGGCGTTTACAGACGCCGGCACGCGGCCCGAACCGGATTGGCTCGAACGTCTCGTCGAGGCGGCGGCGCGAGACCCCGCGGCGGAGGTCGTCTATGGAAATTTCGAGCCGTTGGAAAACACTTTCTTCGAGCGCGCGGCGGCGCTCGCCTACCCGCCGCCGAAGGTGGAGCGGGCAGGCGGGCGAATGCGCGGCCCCTCGACCGCCTCGCTGATGCTGCGCCGTGAGGTGTGGCGAAAGGTCGGCGGCTTCCCAGATATGCGCGCGGCGGAAGACCTCATCTTTATGGGCCGCATCGAGCGCGGCGGATATAAAATCGCGTGGGCGCCGCGAGCGACCGTGTGGTGGCAGTTGCAGCCTGACCTCGCTCGCACCTTCCGCAAGTTCGTGCTCTACTCGAAGCATAACGTCTGGGCGGGGCGTCAATGGGACTGGCACTACGGCATCGCGCGGCAGTATGCAGTCGTGGCGCTGTTCGTGCTACTTGCGTTCCTGCACAGCGGGTGGTGGTTCGCGGGCGTCGCGCTCTGGCTCGCGGCCCGCGTCTTCAAAAGCGTCTGGCGGCGACGCGAAGGACGCCCCATCGCGTGGGCGCTCAACCCGGCGCGACTCGCGGGAGTCGGCGTGATTATCTTGACGATTGATCTGGCGACCTTCATCGGCTGGGCGCAGGCGATAAGCGCGGGCAGCCGGCAGACGGCAGACGGCGGTTAAGAAAAATAGGATTTCAAAATGCTTTTAACCGCCCGCTGTCCGCTGCCTTCCAAATGTTTATGACGACCCGGACGCTCTATCTCTGTTACTTCGGTCTGCGCGAGCCGCTCGTGCAGACACAGGTGCTGCCGTACCTGCGGCAACTGGTCGCCGCCGGGGTGGAGGTCTTTCTGTTGACCTTCGAGCCGGAGCCGTTTCGCACGTGGCCGGAAGGCGAAGTTGAGAGACGCCGGTCGCAGCTTGCCGCCGAGGGAATACGCTGGGAGTCGCTGATATATCATAAGCGGCCCAGTCTGCCCGCGACGCTGTATGACATCGCCGCCGGTGCGCGACGCGCGGCGCGGCTCGTGCGCGAACATGACATAGACATCATCCACGCGCGCAGCCACGTCGCGGCGGCGATGGGCGCGGCGGCGAAGCGTCTGACGGGCAGGCAATTCATTTTCGACATCCGTGGCTTCTTTCCCGAAGAGTATGTTGACGCGGGCGTGTGGCCCGCCGGAGGATTTCTGTACCGTCTGGTCAAAGCGGCGGAGCGGCGTCTGCTTGCCGCCGCCGATGGCTTTGTGGTGCTGACCGAGAAGGCCCGCGACATCCTCTTCCCCGGCGCGGCGGGCATGGACGGAGAGGCCCGCCCCGTCGAAGTCATCCCGTGCTGCGTTGACCTGAAACGTTTCGCGGGCGCGGACGCCGCGGCGCGCGAGCGCGTGCGCCATGAGTTGAACGTGGAGGGCCGCCGCGTCGTGGTCTACGTCGGCGCGCTCGGCGGATGGTACATGACGGAGGAGATGGCGGACTTTCTCGCCGCCGCGCACCGTCAGGACGGCGAAACCTTCTCGCTCGTCCTCACGCAGAGTCCGCCCGAAATGATCGGCCCGCTTCTCAGTGCGCGCGGGGTGGCGGAGAAAGATTTTTTAATCAGCAAGGTCTCTCCCGCTGAAGTGCCGCGATACCTTGCCGCCGCCGACCTCGCGCTCTCATTCATCAAACCCTGCTATTCGAAGCTCTCTTCGTCGCCGACCAAGCTCGCCGAATATCTGGCGAGCGGGTTGCCGGTGGTCTGCAACGCGGGCGTCGGCGACGTGGACGAAGTGGTTGAGAGCGACGGCGTGGGCGTCATCGTGCGAGAGATGAACGACGCGGCATACGAGGAAGCCTTACGCGCGATTGAAGCGCTGCGGCGCGACCCGGAGACGGCGGGACGTTGCCGCGCGAGCGCGCACGGGCGCTTTGATTTGGAGAGCGTCGGCGGCGAGAGGTATTGGAATCTTTACCGCCACGTCTTGCGGCGCGCGCGCGGCGCGGAGAACGAAGCGGGCGCGGTTCGTCGGGAGAGTCTTTAAAGTTCACATGGGTTTAAAATCCGGAGGGCCGCGACCGGCCATGCGTCTACTCGCCATAGTCCCAAGCATCTACGACCGCAACCCGAGCCAGCGCTACCGCATCGAGCAGTGGGAGCCGCACCTGCGTCGGATGGGCGTGGAGATCACCTACCAGCCCTTCGAGGACGCGGAGCTGAACCGCGTGCTTTACCAACCCGGCCAGATGCCGCGCAAGGTGGGGTTGATTCTGAAGGCGTTCACGCGCCGCGCCGGTGGCTTGCGCGCCGTCGGAGATTTCGACGCCGTCTACATCTTGCGCGAGGCGGCGCTCCTCGGCCCGCCGATCTTCGAGTGGCTCATCGGGCGCTCCCGTATCCCCTTCATCTTCGACTTCGATGATGCGGTTTTCGAGCGCTACGTCAGCCCTTCGAACGGCTATCTGAGCTATCTGAAATTCCCCGGCAAGACGCGCACGGTCTGCCGTCTCGCGGCGCACGTCATGGCCGGCAACGAGTACCTCGCCGACTACGCGCGGGCTGTCAACGAGCACGTGACCGTTATCCCGACCACTGTAGACACGGCAGCTTATACGGTCGAGCCGAGAGCGCCGAACGACGTGCCGGTCATCGGCTGGACGGGAAGTTACAGTACGGCGCAGCATCTGCAAACGCTGGCGGGCGCGCTCAACCGCCTCGCCGCGCGCGAGCGGTTTCGCCTGCGCGTCATCGGCGCGCCGGGCTTTCGTTTGGAAGGGTTGGGAGAGATTGAGACGGAGGTGCTGCCATGGCGCTCCGAGACGGAAGTGGCTGACCTGCGCCCGCTCGACATCGGCGTGATGCCGCTGCCGGATGACCGCTGGAGCCGTGGCAAGTGCGGCATGAAGGCGTTGCAATACATGGCCCTCGCCATCCCGACCGTCTGCTCGCCGGTCGGGGTCAACTCCGACATTATCCGCGATGGCGTGAATGGAATGTTGGCTTCGACCGAGGACGAATGGGTGGAGAAACTCGCACAGCTTTTGCGCGCGCCTGACTTGCGCGAGCAGCTCGGTCACGCGGGGCGCGCGACCGTCGAAGAGAGATACAGCGCCGAGGTGCAGGCGCCCCGCGTCCGCGAAATTATCGAGTCGGTCGCGCTCGGGCCGGCAGGGGTAGATTCGGAACTCGGATGAATGTTTAGGCGGTCGCCTTGTCGCCGGCCAACTCTCCCGCCGGGGCGACGCCGTCCGCCGCACGCGCGGCCTCTTTCACTTTCGGGTCGAACTCTGATAGGTTACGTCGCCAGACGCATGATGCGAACGCACACGCCGAGCAAATTCCGGTTGGCCTCGTTGGCCCTCATCGCACTCCTCCCTTCGCCGCTTAAGCGCGCGTGTTACCGCGCCTTTTTCGGCTACCGCATCGGGAAGGGAGTGCGCTTTGGCCTGAGTATCATTGACGCGCGCGAGTGCGAGATCGCGGACGGCGTGAGCTTCGGCCACCTGAACATCGTCATTGGCGTCGGGAAGTTGGTCGTCGGCGACTATGCGCGGATCGGCCACCTCAACATCATCCGCGGGGGCGACGAAGTGCGAATCGGGCGCTACGCGGAGATTATCCGCATGAATGAGATTAATGCGATCCCCGATCCGGTCGTCGTCAACCCGGTTGAACCGAAGTTCTACCTCGGCGACGGCGGCATCATCACCGCCGGCCACAAAATAGACTTCACCGACCGCGTCGAAATCGGGCGGCGCACCATCCTCGGCGGGCGCAACTCATCACTGTGGACGCACAACCGCCAGCGCACGCGGCCTATCCTGATCGGCGAGTTGAGCTACCTCGGTTCGGAGATTCGCGTGGCGCCCGGCGGCGTGATACCATCGCGCTGCATCGTCGGAATCGGTTCCGTCATCACGAAACCACTAGAGGGAGAGAACCATCTCATCGCCGGCGTCCCGGCCAAGCCGATCAGGTCGCTTAACGAAGAAGACCGCTTCCTGATCGAGTACAAAACGCGCCCTGATCTGCCGGACGATATTTAGAGGCAGACGGCAGGAGCAGACGGCAGGTCAAGTGAGTTCGCTTTGATTGCTCGAAATCTCACGTCTCATATCTCACCTTCGAGAGTTTTTATCTGCTTCCTGATCCTGCCATCGGCTCCGGCCTCCTAAATTCATGAATGCTCTTCTCGTCATCTGCGCCCTCGCCCTGTCGCTCGGCGTTTCCTTTCTCGCGTACCCGGACGGGGCGCCCGCCATGCTCATCTGCGCCGTCATGGCCGCCGTGGCCGCTGCCTTCATCGGTCAAAGCGGCGGCGAGAACAAGACCTTTCTGCTCCGGGTCTTTCTGGCGGCGCTGTTGCTGAGACTGCTGCTCGGAACCATCATCTACTCCTTCAGGCTCCAGGAATTCTTCGGCGGCGACGCCATCACCTACGATGAGCTTGGTCATTTGCTGTTGAAGTTTTGGACTGGAGAGATGAACTACATCAGCTACAACGAAGTGCTCGGCCCGTTCCTCAGCCGGAACTGGGGCATGTTGTACGTGGTGGGAGCGATTTATGCGGTGGTGGGGCGGAACATGCTGGCCGTGCAGTACTTCAACGCGGTGTTGGGCGCGGCGACGGCGCCGGTCATCTTTCTGTGCGCGCAGCACATTTTCGGGAGCCTGCGGGTGGCGCGGATTGCGGCCTTGTTCGTAGCGTTTTATCCGAGTCTGATTTTGTGGTCGTCGCAGGGGTTGAAGGACGGGCCGATTGTGTTTTTGCTGGCGGTCATCATGCTGGCGACGCTGAAGTTGGGCGAGCGGCTGACGGGCAAGTATTTCGCAATGCTCGCGCTGGCGTTGTTCTCGATTCTGACCCTGCGTTTTTACATTTTCTACATGGCGGTCGCCGCCGTCACCGGGGCGTTCTTCATCGGTATGCGCGCGCGTTCCGCGCAATCACTCTTCCGCCAGTTCGCCGTCATCATCGGTGTCGGGTTGGTCATGACGTACCTCGGCGTGTTGCGGACGGCGAGCAGCCAGCTTGATACTTTCGCCGATCTTGATCGAATCCAGGTTTCGCGCGCCGACTTGGCGGGTTCGGCGCAGTCCGGATTCGGCAAAGACATAGACGTTTCGACGACGGAGGGGGCGTTGACGGCGATTCCCATCGGGATGGTCTATCTGTTGTTCGCGCCATTTCCGTGGCAGATCGCCAACCTGCGGCAGAGCATCACCTTGCCGGAGATGCTGGTCTGGTGGGCGTCGTTTCCGTTGCTGGTCTTGGGGGCGTGGTTCACGATCAAGTAT
>JBGTBQ010000349.1:0-4060 GCA_041749275.1 Pyrinomonadaceae bacterium
TCGCCGTAAATGACGGGCACGACCGCCACGGGCCGTGCGCCCGGTTCGTCCACGCCCGCCGCGCCCGCCGCGCCCGCCGCGCCCGCCGCGCCGTCCTGCACGTAAGTCTTGACCTGTCCGCGCAGACGCACGGCATAAGCGTGCAGGTCGCTCCGCATCTCGGTGCGGAATACCTCATCCTCCTCGCCGTCGCGGAAGTAGAAGGTTGTGAGCGAAGGCTGCCCGTGGTCGCCCGCGACGCTCAACGCGCTGTGGTGTGCGCCGAGGGCGCGGCCCACTTCGTCCACCGTCGTCTGCAAGACGCTCGGCAACTCCAGCGAACTCCTGATCGCAGTGGCGATGCGGTTGACGGCGATCTCTCGGCCCGCCTGCTCTTGCAGGAGGCGCGCGAGTTTCGTCGTTACCGAGACGGTGAGTTGGAGCGAGGTCGTCTTCGGCATGGAGGTGCCGACGGCCTTCGAGAAGGCGGACGCCTGAAAAGGATGCTCGGCGGTCACCCGCGCCATCAGGTATTCGAGCGCTGAATAGACGATATCAGGCTCGAACGTCCAGATGACTTCGACGCCTCCGGCATCCTGTCCCTCGTGATCGTGCTCGCGCACCGACGCGATCAGGGCCGAGAAGCGCGCGTCCGCGATGACGACGAAGCGCTCGTCGAAGGCCGCGTTCACCGCCTTCTTCATCAGGACGGGCGCGCGACCATGATGCGCGCTGAGGGACAGATTGTTCAGTGCGTCGTCGGGCGACACGAAGAAGAAGGAATGACGCGCGGAGCGCCCCACCTCGCGCACGCGCGCCAAATCGCGTAACGAACGCTGCGCCTCCGGCAACAATCCTTCCACGACGAGCGCCGATAGATTGTTCTCCAGCACCACATCCTCGAAATAGCGATGCAACTGTGCAATCGTCTGCTCCGCGCAGCGCACGGGCGTGAGCTGGCGTGGGTGTTGAGCGAGAAGTGCGCTGTAGAGCGTGAGCATGAGCGGCGATGGGAAGGGCTGAAAATAGGCCCGCAGTTTTAAAAGCCGACTTGGGGCGCCACTGAAGTCGGAAGCCAGTGGCGACAGTCACATTTTGGCACAGGCCAACACTGTTTGTCTATAATTAAAGTAGGGTCTTGCTAATACGCGGCTGGTTTGCAATTAAGCAGATTGCCACTGGAAACAAAAGACTTAGCGGTATGAGAAGCCGCAAAACCGCTCGCTCGGAGGAAAAATCGCTTCAATCTCCTCAACTTTTTTTCACCTCAGCCGGAATATGATTCTCAGGCTTTATACGGTCTGGTTTTTGAGGTCTGGCGGGAGGTGAGTGGGTCAACTTTGCTTGGTGTAAGTTGTTGAAGCTATTGCGATAATTTCGTTGGCTTGGCTTCGCGCCTCGACCGTAAGAGTGACGAGCCGGCGACCGTTGCGGACGACGCGGGCAAAGGCTCTGATTTGGCCGGAGCTTGCGGGGCGGAGGAAGTGGATGGTGAAGTCAACCGTGACCGTTCCGTGGCCCGGTTCGAGGAGTGTATGGACAGCGAAGGCCGCCGCGGTGTCCATGAGCGAGGCGACAGCGCCACCGTGCAGAATGCCCTGCATGCGCGTCAGTTCCTCGCGCACGTTCAAGCTGTAAACGGCTGCCCCGCGCTCCGCGCTGACGAACTCCATCCCCAGCAGGCGTGCGTAGGGGACGAGCGCGAAAGCTTGCTGGATGCGCGAAAGTTCCTCTTCCGTCAGTGTGCTGTCGCTCATGAGTTGTAGAGTCCGGCGCCGTCGAGAGGCTCGACGATGACGGCGGTGCCGTAGGCGAGAACTTCAGAGGCGCCACTGGCGACTTCGGTCGCGTCGTAGCGAGCGCCGATGATGGCGTTCGCGCCGAGTTCGGTGGCGTGCTGAATCATGATCTCAAAGGCATCGCGGCGTGTCGTCTCACAGAGGTTAGTCCATGCGGTAATGTTGCCGCCGACCATCGAGTTGAACACCGCGCCGATGTTGACGAAGAGGTTGCGCGAGCGGACGACGATGCCGCGCACGACGCCGAGGCTCCGATGGATGCGATAGCCCGGCAACTCGAAGGCGGTCGTCACCATCTGCGGCGAGACGGAATAGCGCGGCTCGCTGATGTCGTAGGGCGCAAGTTTTTGTAGCTCGTTACTCATCGGGAGAATTCCTCGGAGGGAAGCTGATTTTAATCGGCGAAGAGGCTCGGCTGTGAAGCATTGTCGCCGCCCTCCGGCTCCTCGAACCCCTCCGGCGTAAAGCGGTAGCGACCGAGGTCGCAGCGACCCCGCGCGTCGAAGACGACGCCCTCGGCTTCGAGCAGGCGCTGCTGCTTGTCGGGCGGGAGCACCACTTTGCCGGTCGAGCACGCGCCCTGCGCGTTGACGACGCGGTGCCACGGGATACCCTCCGGGGCCGCGTGCATGCAAAAGCCGACGGTGCGCGCCGTGTAGCCCTCGCCGAGCATCTCCGCGAGCTGACCATAGTTCATGACGCGGCCCGCCGGGATGCGGCGCACGATCTCGTAGACGCGCTCGCGGTAGCGCGGCGAGTCAACGTCCGACACTCTTTCGTTCGGCTGGCTCATTAGACGTGTCCGAGGTCGGCGACCGTGCGTTCGTTGATGACATTGCCGGTGTTTAGAACCGTCCTTGGCTCGAAGAGCATGACGTGCGCCTCCTCATCCGCGACCGGCATGTGCTCGACGCCGCGCGGGATGATGATGAACTCTCCTTCGCCAATCTCGATGTCGCGGTCGCGGAGCTTCATCGTCATCTTACCTTTGACGACGAGGAACATCTCGTCCTCGGTCTCGTGGTGATGCCAGACGAACTCGCCCGTGAACTTGACGAGCTTCACGTAAGAGTCGTTGATCTCTCCGGCGATCTTCGGACTCCAGTGTTCCTGAAAGAGAGCGAATTTCTCAGCGAGGTTGACCTTCTCAATCGTGGGTTGTGCGGACATTTTGTTTGGCGATGACAAGCAGGTGCGCGCGCCTCAATCGAGCGCGCGCAGGATGGCGCGGGCCGGAGCGCCGTCGCCGCTGCCGGCCACGATTTTAAGTGGCAGGCAGACCAACTCATAACTTCCGGCGCCGACCTCGCGCAAATCGAGTCCCTCGACGATGACGACGCCTTTGGATAAAAGGACGCGGTGCGTCTCGAAGTCTTCGGATTTGAACTTCTCGATTGACAGGTAATCGAACCCGACGAGCCGCACGCCGCGCGCGACCAGCGCACGCGCCGCCGCCGGGCTAATGTAAGTGAAATCCTCGCGGAAGATGCCGCGCGGGTTATTCCAGAACGCGGAGTTGCGCGTTTTGAAGAGAATGCGCGCCGTCCCTTCCGGCACGAGCGAAGCGACGTGGTCTTCGTCAACGACGAGCGCGTCGCCGGGCACTTCGACGACGCGCGCCACGCCGACGAGCGTCTCGAGCGAGATTGAATCCATGCCCGGCGCGCCTTCGATGAAGTGCGTCGGAGCATCAATGTGCGTCCCCGTGTGCGCGCCGAAGTGGAGCATCGAGACATTCGCCGCGTCGCCTTTGCTAATGGCCGCCCACGCCGTGACCTCGATGCCGGGGTCGCCCGGATAAGTCGGCGTCTCGCCGGGAGTGATTGTCGCGCTGATGTCGTGAATATGCATAGAAGAGTCTGGCGTCTGAAGTCTGGCGTCTGAAGTCTGAAGTCCGCGGGCCGGAGCCGAAGTCAAAAATAGAAGATGTTCCGACTTTAAACTCCAAACCTCAGACGCATTACTTGCTCAATGGTACTGGCGGTTTCAAAAAGCTGTCAAATCAACGACGAGGGAGCGGCGCGATGCTTCTTGCGGGTGCGCGTGAGGGTGCGTTAGCATCTTGCTCGTGACGACGCCGCGAGGTCGGCAGAAAATTGGAGAAAGATAACCGAACATCCGACGCGCAGAAGAGTGGTGCGCCGCGCATCGCCGCTTCGTACTATTTGAACAGCGCGCCGCTCGTGTGGAGTTTTCTGCACGGCTCGCGCCGGCGCGAGGTGCGTCTGTTGACCGACGCCGCGCCGGCGCGTTGCGCCGACATGCTGGCGCGCGGGCAGGCG
>JBGTBQ010000350.1:0-4795 GCA_041749275.1 Pyrinomonadaceae bacterium
CGCCGCCGCGCTCGTCGCGCGTTCGAGTGAACTCGAAGCGGCGGGCTACCACGCGCAGGTGCATACTTCGGCGGACGCCTTCCCGCTCTTCATCCACGACGAGAGCGGCGCGCGCCACGCTCTCACGCGCACGGCGGAAGGGCGCTACGCATCGAAGGGCGCGGGACAGGAATGGACGACGCGGGAACTCGCCGACATGGCCGCGCGCGAGCCGGAGCGTTTCAGCCCGAACGTCACCTTGCGCTCGGTCGTGCAAGACTTCATGCTCCCCACCATTGCCTATTACGGCGGCGCGGCGGAGATCGCCTACTTCGCGCAGACGGCGGAAGTTTACCGCCTGCTCGAACGCCCGGCGACGCCCATCCTGCACCGCGCGAGCCTCACCATCGTGGAGCGGCGAACGGGCCGCACGCTCGAACGCTACGGACTCGGCGCGGAAGACTTCTTCGCCGGCCTCGACTCCATCACGGCCCGCGTCGTCGAAGAATTTCTCGGCGCCGACGTGGCGCGTGCTTTTAACGAGACCGACGAGGCGATCAACCACGCGCTCGACGGTCTGCGCGAGCGGCTCAGGACTTTCGACCCGACGCTGGCGGACGCTCTCAACACCGGACGGCACAAGATCGAGTACCAGATTCAAGGCTTGCGCTCGCGCTTCCACCGCGCGCAGATGGCGCGCGACCGCGCGCTGTTTCGCCAGCTTGAGCGCGCGGCCACGGCCCTCTACCCCGAAAAGGCTTTGCAGGAACGCCACCTCAACATCACCACCCTGCTCGCACGCCACGGTCGCTACGCCGTCGAGTGGATACACGACGCCATCAACATCGGCACGAATGACCATCAGGTCGTTTATTTATAGAGCGGCCAGCCCTCAGCTTTCAGCACTCAGCTTTTGTCTCCGAGGCGACGCGCCCGGTAAGATGAAAGCTGCAATAATCATCCGGCTTGATGGCTGATCGCTGATTACTGATCGCTGACCGTTGACCACCGATTAATTTTCCATGTCCAAGATTCGTGTCCTTTCCGACCACGTCGCCAACCAGATCGCCGCCGGCGAAGTGGTCGAGCGTCCGGCGTCGGTCGCCAAGGAGTTGGTCGAAAACGCGATTGACGCGGGCGCGCGTCGCGTCGAGGTTGACGTGGAGGCGGGCGGGCGCCGGCTCCTGCGCGTCGCGGACGATGGCGACGGGATGACGCGCGACGACGCGGTGCTCGCCTTCGAGCGCCACGCCACGTCGAAGATCACTTCGACGGAAGACCTCACGCGCATCAGCACGCTCGGTTTTCGCGGCGAGGCGCTCGCCTCCATCGCCTCGGTCGCGCGCGTCGAGCTGGTCACGCAGATTGAAGGCGAAGCGGAAGGCACGCGCGTCATCATCGAAGGCGGCAAGATGCGCGACGTGACCCCGGCGGCGCGACCACGCGGGACGACCATCTCCGTGCGCGACCTCTTCTTCAACGTCCCCGCGCGCCGTAAATTTTTGCGCTCGGAGGCGACCGAAAGTTTTCATCTCACGAACCTGGTCACCCACTACGCGCTCGCGCATCCCGAAATCGCATTCACGCTGACGAACAACGGGCGCGAGGTGTTGCGCGCCGGCACGGCGGCGGATTTGCGCGAGCGTGCGTATCAGATTTTCGGCGCGGACTTTTTAGAGAGTTTGTTGGAGGTCAGCGGCGGACAGCCGCATCTAGCGCGTGTCGGCGGCTATATCTCGGCCCCGCGCGAGCGGCGCACGTCGCGCGACGCGCAGTACCTCTTCGTCAACGGTCGCTTCGTGCGCGACCGGCTGGTCGGGCGTGCGCTCGCCGAAGGCTACCGCTCGGTGCTCCCATATGGCGTCTACCCGGCGGCGTTGATCTTCCTCGACGTGCCGCCCGAAGAGGTTGACGTAAACGTCCACCCGGCCAAGACCGAGGTGCGTTTCCGCCGCGCGGCGGCGGTCGCCGATACAGTGCGTGACGCCGTGCGCGGCGCGCTCGCCACGGGCGGATACCTGCGCGCCGCCGAAGAGTCAGACGCGGGTGATGACGAGTTGCGCCCCTCTCCCAACGACGGCGCGAGCAGTCACGGCACGACGCACGCGCCCCAACACAACGACGCGACGCCGGGCGAGCAGCCCTCATCTACCGACTCGGTTGATGCTTTTCAGCCTCTCCGCCGCGCGCCGTTCGCCGTGGCGGAGACGCCGGCAAGGCAGGAGAGCATCGAGTTCGGCTGGACGCCGCCCGCGCCTGATGAATCGCTCTGGCGCGATGATTCGGCTGCGGAGCCGCTAGAGCCGCCTGCCACCGCCTCTGCCCTCGATGCCGTCGCACGCCACGCCGCGCACTTCGACGCGCGAGAATTTTCAAACGACGACGCGGTGACCGGCGCGCGTTCATCTGTCGCGACGCCCGCGCCCGATGACGCGGCGCCGGACGCCCCTAACTCATCCGCGTTTCAACCACGCGGGACGGGCGTTCCGCTCCCGCCGCTCAACTCCGCCGCCGGTCTTGTGCGCGAGATGGCGGTCGAATCGCTCTCGACGGACATCCGTCCTTTGGGCCAACTCGACGAGAGCTTCATCATCGCCACCGATCCGGAGGGGCTACTCCTGATTGACCAGCACGTCGCGCACGAGCGCATTCTGTTCGATAAGTATCGCCGGCTCGAAGGCGCGCGCACGCCCGAATCGCAGAACCTGCTCGTGCCGGAGACATTCGACCTCACACCGGCGCAGGCCACCGCTTTCGATGCAATCTCGGAAGAGCTTGAGCATTACGGTTTCTCTCTGATGCGTCTGTCGGGCCGCACCGTGGCCGTGCGCGCCGTCCCCGCCGACCTCCCGGCGGGCGAGGCGCGCAACCTGCTCGCCGAAATCCTCGACACCGTGGACGCCGAAAAACGCGGGCGCGCGCGCGACACCTTGCGCGACGAGATCGCCGCCTCGCTCGCCTGCCGCGCCGCCATCAAGATCAATATGCCGCTCACCACCGAGAAGATGCGCTGGCTCATTGACCGCCTGCTCATCACCTCCTCACCGACCACCTGCCCGCACGGTCGCCCCATCATCCTGCGGCTCACGAAACGCGACATCGAGCGCGGCTTCCACCGACCGTGACGAGCATTAGGCCGCACGCGCCGCGCGGTCGTGTGCGGCGGCAATCAACTCTGCGTCAAGTCTCAGTCCCGCACAAAGTCCTGCCGTTTAAGGAATAGCTTGTTTCTACAAAAGCCCTGACTGTCGTTCAAAAGGGGAATTGAAAAAAGAACGAAACGCGCGCCCGCATATTCATCGAGCTACAGGTCGCCTCATGAAATGTTTGGCCTCAGTTCTACATAAACACTTGGGTGGCAGTAATCAATGCGATTGAAGAGGAGAGCAAAAGTGATGAGCACAAACATGGTGCGGAGTTTCAAGCAAATCGCTCGACTACTCGCGTGCGTAACTGCCATGTTCGTTTTAACGAGCGTGGCTCAGGCTCAACCAGAGCAAGAAGCCGAAGGGATTTGTTTCGCGCAAGGGGGTAAAACCGCGACTGTCCGAGGATTCATTGGCGGTGAAGCTCACGATAGTTATGCGTTTCACGTTAAAGCCGGACGAAAAGTGACCGTGCGAATAACTTCTCGCGGCAACCGCGCGGGATTCGGTGTCAGCGCCTCTGAATTCGGTGAGCCAGTCAGCTTTGGAAGGGAAACGGAGGGGGGACGGGCTTGGACGGGCACGATCCCGCAAACGGGTGTGTATTTTATTTCCGTCACCGCGCACCCACAGGCTCGCTACACCCTAAAAGTGACAAAAGAGTGAGCCGCTGTTGTTGGGCCAATTGAGAATTGTGTGTTGAAAGAAATAGGCGTACCTGAACATGCGACCCGGTAACACAGCTTGCGTCGAGTCTTGGAGGCTCTTCGCTCGGCGCGGGTCGTTCGAGCGTTAGGCTTCGACATCTTGAGGAGGAAACACATGATAACAGCAGAAACGCTTCGCAAATTTGCTCCCAGAATCAAAGACCCGGAGATTCATGCGAGCGCATTAGAGGAGGCGCGAAAGACCAGCTCGGTGACGACGGCGCGGCGGCTTTGTCACTTCATGGGTCAAATCTTCGTTGAGACAGGCGGGTTTGCGAGCATGGTCGAGAATTTGAATTACAGAGACCCGAAACGTCTCGACGCGCTTTTCAAGGCGGTGCGTGGGGTCGAGGATGCGCGCGCTTTGATTCAGCTCGGAGCAGAGGCCATTGCCAACCGCGTCTACGCCAATCGGCTCGGCAACGGCAACGAAGCCAGCGGGGATGGATGGCGGTATCGAGGCTCTGGTTATAAACAGCTCACGGGCCGTTCAAACTATCGAGAGATAGGAAATATCGTCGGCATAGATATAGAAAGCGATCCTGAGCTTGCGCGTGAGCCAAAAGCCGCCGCTGGCATAGCGTTCGCTTTTTGGGAGGCGCGTAATTGTTCTCCCTTGGCAGATGCCGGCAATGTCGAAGGCGTGACCGGAAAGATCAATGGCCCTCTCAAAGTCGGGTTGGCGGAGCGCCGCGCCGCGACGAACAAGGCGCTCGGTATTTGGAAGCTCTAAGAGCGTGTCTAAAAAGCCATGCGCCGTAGCTCCGTGAGGAGCGGAATGTTTATAGCCCGTGCCCGCCCCCTTTCTCTCTCAAGCCCCGGAGGGGCGACAGACATTTATATGCCGCTCCTCACGGAGCTTGGAGACTTCGGCGCACCCGACGAGCGACAAACATTTCGCCCCTCACGGGGCTTTTTAGACATACTCTAAAGCGAATGCGGCCAACCCGCGGATAGCGGCGG
>JBGTBQ010000351.1:0-2540 GCA_041749275.1 Pyrinomonadaceae bacterium
GCTCACCCACTTCTCTCGTTTTCTCCCTGCGTACTGTAAGGCTTCCCCCGTCTCGTAGAGATGCGAGACCAGATGCGCTTTGTCCAGGATGAATTGCAAGTTGGGGAAGTGGACGGCTAATTCTTCGCGTAAGCCCTGACCACCATCGGCGACCCCGATCACCTTCGTCAGAGGCGACAAGCCTTCGATAATGGCGGCGCGAAACAATTCTTTCCCGACTTTCGCGTAACTCCCCAGCCGCGCCACATAAGTTCGCTTGGCGCTCGCCAGCCGCCCGGCCAATCCGACTCGCACTTCCCGCCACTCTAATTCTCTGACTCGTTTGATTATCTTCTTTGTTTGCTCATCTTTGACCGTCTGACACGTGACCGTGCGGATCTCGCACCCGTCCAATTCAACCAACAGTTCAGCGAGACCACGACGCACCGCCAAGGGCCTTTCATACTCTCGTTCGGCGCGACTGAGCTTCTCTGCGAGATAACTCTCTGCTTCTGTGGCTATCGCTTCGACCACGCGCCCCAGAGTGCTCGCGCCGACACGGAAACCATAGTGCTCTTGAAACCTCTCGGCCGCGTGGGCAAAGCTTTCTTCGGCACCAAAATCGGCTAACGCTCTTTCCACCGCCGGGGTGCGCGTGGCAGGCGTCACGTGGAGACGCTCTTTGACCGGGCGACGGCCCTCGCCTTGGCGCCACAGATAAGGCGACTCAATCTCGATGGCGCCGAATAAGAGGTCAATCCTGATGCGCGGGCGACGCTCCACGGTAAAGCCTTCGCTGGTGGCCTCGGCGGTCACTCTCTCGGCTAAGGCGGTAAAGACCAACCTCATCGCTTCTTGCCCGACCATCCTCAAGACCGCTTTGGCCTCTTGGTCTTTGTACTGCACTTGCTCTAACTGCTCGGCGGGCAAATCCGATAAAAGCAATGTGGCAAGTTCTCGGCTGGCTTGTCGGATAAACTCGGTGTAAATTTCTGGCACGGCAATGTCCTCCTCTAACTGATTGTCTTTCGCAACATCAGTTTACAGAGGTTCAAAGACATTGCCTCTTTTTTCGTTACCGACTATTTCCGGTTACACTCGGCCGCCGGGCGGCGAGCGAGGGTGCGGACGAGGGCGGCGGAGTGGTATTTTATGTGCGCGACGCCGACCGGCGTCGGAACCTGCGACAACCCGCGACCGAAGAAGGGAACCGAACGAAGTGCCGACCGAGACCCCGCCGCCATATTTCCCGCAGGCCGCGTTGTCGCCCGGCGACGAGAAGACCGCGCGTAAAGTGAGGCTCGTCTTCTACGGCTGCGCCCTGCTCGCGCTCGTCGGCCTCGTCGGCGCGGTGGTGGGCATCGTTTATCTGGTCTGGTCTCTTTTATAAGCCTTCCGGCTGTCCCGAAAGTGACGCGCGCGGTCTCCTCCGCGCGCGCCCGTTGTAAAAGATGAACGCGCGTACCCCTCAACGCATCTTCCTTATCCTCTTGGCCCTCGCGTGCATCGCGTCGCCGGCGCGCGCGGGCGGGGCGGAGTGGGTGAGCATCCGCACGGAGAACTTTACTGTCGTGGGGCGCGGGCGCGAGCGCGACGTGCGGCGCGAGGCGGAGCGGCTCGAACAATTCCACCTGATTCTCTCGACGGTCTTCGCGCGCCTCGTCGGCGGCGTGCGAGCCGGGCCGCGGGCGCCGACGACCGTCATTCTCTTCCCGGACGACGCGGCTTACGCGCCCTTCAAGCCCGTCTTCGGCGGGCGCGTCGCGGGCGGCGTCGCCGGCCACTTCCAATCGAGTCCGGAAGTGAACTACATCGCCCTCTCGCTCGCGGGCGAACGCGCGGAAGATTCCTCCTCGACGCTGCTCCACGAGTATGTCCATCTTCTCCTCAACAGTTACTTCCGCGCGACGCCCACGTGGCTCAAGGAAGGGCTGGCCGAATTCTACAGCACGGCCAGAGTCTCCGGCGGGCGCGTCACGCTCGGCGCTCCCATCAAACCACGTCAACAACTGCTGCGGCGCGGCGGACTCACCATCCCGCTCGAAACGCTCCTCGCCGTTGACGAGTATTCGCCGCTCTACCGCGAGGACGCGCGGCGCACGGCTTTCTACGCCGAATCGTGGGCGCTCACCCACTATCTGCTGAACGGCGGCAACGCCGCGCGGCGCGCGCAGTTCACGCATTATCTCGACCTGCTCGCTTCGGGCGCGGACGCCGCGTCGAGTTTCCGCGAAGTTTTCGGGCCGAACACACAAGAGATCGAGCGGGAACTGGCGGCCTACGTCAGCCGCCCTTCATATCCGGAGCACGTCGAGACTTTTGAGAGAGGGGCCGGCTTCGACGCGACGCCGCGCGGCACGACGCTCTCTAACGCCGAGGTCACAGCCCACCTCGGCGACATGCTCATGCACGCCGGACGCGAAGAGGATGCGGAAGCTTACCTCCGGCGCGCGCTCGAAGCGGATGCGCGGCTCGCGGCGGCGCACGTCAGTCTCGGCGCGTTGCGCCTCCGGCAAGGACGGCTGGACGAAGCGGTGCTGCTGCTGCGGCGCGGCATCGCG
>JBGTBQ010000352.1:0-8622 GCA_041749275.1 Pyrinomonadaceae bacterium
CGGCGCTCGGGCGCGCCGGGGATGTGGCGGTGGCGATCAGCACGAGCGGGCGCTCGCCGAACGTGCTGGCCGGAGTGGTCGAGGCGCGCGCGCGCGGGATGGCGGTCATCGGTCTTAGCGGGCGCGACGGGGGCGAACTCCAACGCGCCGCCGACATCTGCATCACCGTTCCGTCAGACGACACACAGAGAGTGCAGGAGTGCCACCTCACCATCGAGCATGTCATGTGCGAGACGGTCGAGCGACTGTTGTTCGACGAGTGATGAGGGCGGGCCGTGAAAGCGATGAGCGGATGAAGATTTGCATCGCCGCCGAAGATTTGCATCGCCGCCGCCTTTACTGGCCGAGCATCAATTCAAGATTGGCTCTGAGTTCACTATCTTTGACGAGCAGGTTCGCGGTGTGCGCGTCTTCGCCGGGGCGCTCCGGTTCACAGGGCTGGTAGTAAAAGTCGAGACCGAGAGCCGAGGCCAGTGTGAAGTAGCAGTTGTTGATGCGGTCCGTGTGGTGGCGCAGCTCAAGCACTCGCCCGCCCGGACGCATGAAAATCATGTTCGTCAGCCCCGCCCCGTGATTCGACACTAGAAAGCGCGCCGCCCGCGCCATCCGCACCTGCTCCGCGAACGAATGCTCTTCGGCATAAACGACGCGGAAACCAAACTCGCCAAGCGCGCCGATAATTTCGTCCTCGTTCACGATCCGGCGCTTCGGCGCGCGCGCGCGGCTGATATAGATTCTCCCATCATCCGCCGCTTCGTCGCCGTAAGCCGCGCCGACGATTTCGCCGATATCCCTGATGACCTCTTCATTGTAGTGGCCCGACGGGGCCGTCTGCGTCGGCACAAACAACCGTTCGCACTGGACGACTTCGCCCTCACCGATGTACTCGACTTCGCGGACACCGAATGCCTCAAGCGACGAGCGGACGAATTCCAGCCCTTCATACTTGCGCGGGAGCAGCAAGGGCATCTCGCCGAGGAGATGCCTGATCGTGTAGAGCCGCGAGAGCGCGTCGGCCAGCCAGTGGAAGTAACCGAAAGACCAATCGTCTATGATCCACGCGGCGGGCCGGCGGAGCCGCCGGCGCCGGCGGAGCAGGTAGTTGCCGGCGAGAAACTTGACGACGCTCCGCGTCTTCCACTGCGCGCGGTTGGCGGGGAAGGCGAAGGATTCAGGCAGCAGCCGACCGCCTTTGAACAAAAAGCCGTCGGCGCTGGCCCACACGTCGCGCAACTCAAGGAGCCGTGTCGAGGGGATGTCGCGCTCCATCTCGTGGCTGAAGAGGACGGCGTCTTCCGCTCGGAGGTTGACGGGCGCCTTGCGTCTCGACAGTTGCCCTTCGCAAAGGATTGTTCCCGCGGTCGGCGTTGGAGTGCGGCTCGTCATCGTCTGGGCTGGCGAGTGTCTCAGGGCTTGCGCTTTCTAACGGCAAGGTAGTTGGTGGTCAAAAAGATTTCGTGGTGTTCGCCGTAGAAGGTGATCGGCGCGATGCCTTCGGGGACGATGCGGTAGATGCGGTAATCGTCCCCGAGCAGCGACCAGAAGTCGTAGAAGAAAGTGCGCGAGTAGATGTTGGCGGGGCCGAACTCGAACTGGATGACGGAGACGCGCCCTTCGGAGAGCAGGCGGCGTGCGCCTTTGAGCACGGAAAGTTCGTGCCCCTCCACATCGAGCTTGAGAAAATCTATCAGCTCGACGCCCTCTCGCTCGCAGAAGCGGTCAAGGGTCTCGACCCGCACGCGCTCGCTGGCCTGCGTCTTCACCTCGACGGCCTGCGTCGGGAGCCGCAGGTCAATCGAAGAGATGAGCGAGACCGCTTGCCCCTCGACCGTGTACGAGTACAACTCGACTGTCTTTTCGGTGTCCGAGAAACCAAGGTTGAATGGTCTCACGCTCTCGCCCTCGGCGCGCACGTGCTCCGAGAGTTCTTCATAAACAGCTTTCGCCGGCTCGAAGGCGTAAACGACGGCTCGCGGTAAGTGTCGCCGGACGAGCAAGGCGTAGTCGCCGATGTTGGCGCCCACGTCGAAGACGACGGGCGCGGGCGTGTGCTCGCACTCCCGGCGCACGATGTTAGCCAGCGCCCACGCTTCGCCGCTCGTCTCGACGAGGCCGCCGCCGCCATAGTTCATCGCATAGACGGCGAGCGTGTGCAGACGGCCCCACACTTGCTGAAAGCGTGGGTGCTTAACCGCCGGTCTGAAAAGAATCTTCTTGAGCAGGCCCGTGAATGCGCCTTGAGTGGGTTGCATGTCAGTCATAAATGGGATGCGAGACAACATTAGTACAAAGTGCGCGAAGCTTCAACCGGGGGCGCTCGGCTTCCCGCGGCGGGCCGGCTGAGGGGCGTTTTTGACTGGCTCCGACGGGGAGTCTATAATCCGGCCCCAAGTGAAAAAGCCCGAACGACTTGCCGAGATCACCGTTCACGTTTCACCGAACACATGAGCCTACTCAAAAAAGTTTTGACGAAAGGTCTGTCGCGGACGGTGCTTGCCGGCCCCGGCAAGCGGTTCATCTTTCTCTACCACGACATTTCAGACCCCGACGCCCCGCAGCACTCGGCGTTGTACTCGACGCGCGTCCGCGGATTCCGCCAACAGGTCGAACTCTTGGCTCGGCATTTCAAGCTGGTCTCGCTCGACGAGATCGTGACACAGACGCGCGACGGCACGGAACGGCTGGCGAGCCTGACCTTCGACGACGGGTTTCTCTCCGTCCGGGAAGAGGCGCTGCCCTTTCTGTCGTCCAGAGGCATTCCGTTCGCCGTCTTCATCAACCGCGCGGCGGTCAACGACAATCGCCTCTTCTACGGGGCCGAGACGCCGGACATCAACCGGAGCTATGACCGCAAGGTCTTTCTCGATGAGGAGGACGTAAAACATCTCGCCGGTCGCGGAGTTTGTATCGGCAGCCACTCGTCCACGCACAGGGTTTTGTCCGCGTGCGGCGATGAAGAGCTGCGCGAAGAGGTTTTGGAGAACAAGGTCTACGTAGAAAGTCTCATCGGCGGCGAGGCCAAGCACCTCGCCCTCCCGTTCGGCAAGCGGGAGCACTACGACGAGCGCGTGCTGCGGTTCTGCTACTCGGTCGGGCACGACTACATCTACACGACCAACCCGACCTATTTCATCGGCGCGCATCCGTCGTCCGCGCGCAGACCGATTCCGCGCGTGACCTTTCTCAACGAGTCGAAGGAAGAGATGCTCTTCTACATCAACAGGCCGCTCTTGAAGACGATAGACATCTGAGGGCGACGCAGGGGCGGAGTAATTGAAGCCCGGAACGAAGTAATTGAAGCCCGGCCTTTCCGCCGCGTAGCGGCGAGGTGAATTTAGCCCGGCCTTTCAAGGCCGGGAAAGGAAGCGGAGGCCGGGAAAGGAAGCGGAGGCCGCGCGGCGTCGCGTCAGCGACGCTTGAACGGACACGCCCGCGCCCGGTTCAGGCGTCGCTGACGCGACGCGGGAACTCGTCGTCGTTTTTCCCCGGCCTTGAAAGGCCGGGCTAAATTCAATCGCCGCTACGCGGCGTGACTCGGCGTGACTCGGCGGCGCGTCAGGTTTATGCGCGCCACTATGCGCGCCACTTTATGCGCGCCACTTTATGCGCGTCAGTTTTATGCGCGCTTCAAAAGGTTGGCCGTTTCGTTGATGAAGCTCTCGGAGGCACTAAAGATTGCGCGGACGAAGCCGCCCGCCGGCGCGGGGAAGCTCAAGGTTTATCTGGCGTGCGGGTTTACTCCCTTGCACCTTGAAACTTTTTTGGCGGCGCACCTTTGCCAGCTCTCGCCGGAGCGCGACGTGGAGATTCAGACCGGCAGCTACGGCGACCTGCGCGGCAATCTGGCGCGGCTCGGCGAGTCGCGGTGCGACGCGGGGGCGGTGGTAGTCGAATGGTCAGACCTCGACCCGCGGCTGGGGCTGCGGAGTCTCGGCGGGTGGGGGCCGAAGATTTTAGAGGACATTGAAACGAACGTCGCGGCGTCCGCCAGTCGGCTCCTGCGTCTCATCGAAGAGGCCGCGCAAGCTGCGCCCGTGGCGCTCTGTTTGCCGACGCTCCCGCTCCCGCCGCTCTCGCACCTGCCGTCCGCGCAGGCGGGGGCGCACGAGTTGGCGTTGCAAAGAGCCGCGCAGGATTTCGCGTTGAAGGCCGCCGCCGTGCCCGGCGTCAGAGTGACAAGTCAACAGCGTCTCAATGAAAGCTCGCCGTTGGCCGTGCGGCTCGATGTCAAATCAGAACTGACGACGGGTTTTCCGTATCGTCTTGAGCACGCCGCGCGCGTCGCCGAGTTGCTGGCGCGGCTCGTCCAACCGCGACCGCCAAAGAAGGGCTTGATTACAGACCTCGATGACACGCTCTGGCGCGGGATTCTGGGCGAGGACGGCGTCGGGGGGCTGACGTGGGAACTCGACCGGCGCACGCACATCCATGCGCTCTACCAACAACTACTCGCCGCGCTCGCGGAGTCGGGCGCGCTGGTCGGCGTCGCCAGCAAAAACGACCACGCCCTCGCGCTCGAAGCGTTGGGGCGCGAAGACCTGCTCGTGCGGAAAGAAGAACTCTTCCCGCTCGAAGTCAACTGGGGGCAAAAATCGCAGTCGGTCGAAAAGATTCTTCGCGCGTGGAACGTCAGCGCCGACGCGGTCGTCTTCGTTGACGATAGCCCGATAGAGCTGGCGGAAGTGAAGGCGCTGCACCCGGAGATGGAGTGTCTGCTCTTTCCGAAGGACGACGAGCAGGCCGCTTATCAGCTCTTCATAACTTTGCGCGACCTCTTCGGCAAGCAGGAGCTACTCGAAGAGGACGCGCTTCGCGCCGAGAGCCTGCGCCGCGCCGCGGAGTTTGAGAGCCGCGCTCAAGACGCGCCGTCGGGCGCGCTCGAAGATTTTCTCGCGCACGTCGAAGCGGAGATTACTTTCGCCCCCGTTGACGCCGCAACCGAAGCGCGGGCCTTCGAGCTGATTAACAAGACGAACCAGTTCAACCTCAACGGCGCGCGTCTCGGCGAGTCGGAATTCCGCGCGGCATTGCGGCGGCCCGGCGCCGTCTCGCTCGTCGTCTCGTACAGGGACAAGTTCGGGCCGCTGGGCAAGATCGCCGTCCTGCTGGGGCGCGTGGAAAATTCCACCGTCAAGGTTGAGACGTGGGTGATGAGTTGCAGGGCGTTCAGCCGCCACATCGAGTTTCGATGTCTCGAATATCTGTTCGAGAACTTGAAAGTGTCCGAGATTGAAGTCGCTTACAGTCCGACGCCGAGGAACGGGCCGGCGCGTGAGTTCCTCGCACAGTTTTTAGACGAGGGGCCGGACGGCGCGTGCCGCATCCGGCGCAAGATTTTTATGAGCCGCAAACCCGCGCTCTTTCAAAAGGTCAACAGTGTGAGCCATGTCCGACATCCAGCAACGATTGATTAACTGCTTCAGCGTCGTCTTTCCAGACCTCAGCGCCGACGAAATCCCGCGCGCCGGCAGCGCTTCGGTCGCCGCGTGGGACTCGCTCGCCACCGTCACGCTCGTCTCCGTCGTCGAAGAAGAGTTCGGCGTCACCATCTCGGCGGAAGAGTACGAGTCGTTCGTCTCTTTCGCGCTGGTGCGTGAATGCCTCGAAGGTAAGACCGCCCATGCCTGACGCGCACGTTTACACGGCGGAAGACCTGCACGCCGGTTTGAAGACCGCCTACGAGCAGGAGGTCGCGGAAGAGGACGTGCTGGCGTTTGCGCGGCTGACGGGTGACCACAACCCTCTGCACGTTGACGCCGATTACGCGCGTGCGAGCAACTACGCGGGGCGCATCGTCCACGGGGCTTTTCAAGTGGGGCTGGCTTCGGCGCTGCTCGGCATGCGTCTGCCGGGGCAGCGCGTTCTGCTCGGCTCGATCAACAGCCGTTTCCCCGCGCCGCTCTATTTCCCTGCGCGCGTCCGCATCACGGGGGAGATTACCGCTTGGAACCTGCAAACGCTCGGCGGTCAGCTCCGCGTCGTCATACAGGAAGCCGCCTCTTCCAACGTGACCGCCGAAATCTTCATGGGCTTCACGCTCCATGAACAGAGACGCGCGGCGACGATTGAGGAAGACGCGCGGCCCACGCACGGCGAAGAGAGTTCGCACGCGGGGCGACGCGAAAAGCTCGTCTTGTTGACAGGCGCGGCGGGCGGACTCGGCGCGCACATTCTTGCGGCGCTCGCCGAAGAGTATGAAGTGCTAGCCGTCGTCAACCGGCGACCGCTCGACAAGGAATTGCGCGAGCTGCCCAACGTCCTTGAAGCTCAAGCCGATCTCAACGGCCCGGCTTTGGAAGAACAGCTTTCATCAATCATCGGGGGGCGTCCGGTTTACGGCGTCGTCCACGCGGCGTGGCCGGGCGCTCCGCGCGGGAGTCTCTTACAGGCGGACGACGAAGCCATCACCAATCAGCTCGCCTTCGGCGCGAACATCACCATCCGGCTGGCGCGCACGCTCTTCAACCACGCCGACGCGGAGGGCGGGCGCTTCGTCGCCGTCGGCTCCACCGCCGGAACCCTTAAGCCGTATCTTCAGATGGGCGTCTATTCGCTCGGCAAGGCGTGTCTGGAACAGACGGTGAAGCTGCTCGCGCCGGAGTTGGCGCGGCGGAAGATTACGGCCAACGCCGTCTGCCCGTCGTTCGTGCCGGTCGGCATCAACCGGCAGGCGACTGAACGGCAGGTCATGTTGGAGAGCGCGGCGACGCCTCTGGGGCGCGTCTGCGGCCCCGGCGACGTGGCGGGACTGATTCGCTATCTGCTGTCGCAGGAGGCGGCCTTCGTGTCGGGGCAGACCGTGGCGCTGACCGGCGCGCGGCTTTAGAGCATCCGCGGTCGAGTTTGTTCGACAGTCAGGATTTAACGCAGAGGACGCAGAGAGTTGACGCCGCGGAACGCAGAGAAAACCGATTTCAACTTTGCGATTTCAAATTCTTCTCCGCGTCTCTGCGCTTTCTCTGCGCCCTCTGCGTTAAACTCTAACTTCCTGACACACGCAACCGCGGATTGATATAAAAGAAAATTCTGCCCAGCCGAATATCCATGTTCACGATTGAGAAGGCGACCGTTGAAGACTTCGAGCGAATCTATCCGCAGTTGCGAGAGTGCTTCGGCGATGCGATGGCTGAAGCGGAGTGGAGAAAGCTTTTCGTCACACGATGGGACAGCCCCGAAGAGTTCCGCGGCTACATGCTGCTCAAGGACGGAGAGGTGAAAGGCTTTCTCGGCCTCATCTTCAGCCGCCGGACGCTCGACGGCAGGGTTGAAAAATTTTGCAACATGACCTCTTGGTGCGTGAGCGAAGAGTGTCGCGGACAGAGCTTGTCCATGCTGCTCGCGGCGTTGAAACTGCGCGGCTATACGTTTACAAACTTCACGGCCTCGCCGACCGTGGCCGCCATCTTGAGCCGGCTCGGCTTCCGTGAGTTTGCAGTGCATCAGCAGGTCGTCCTTCCGCTTCCCACGCTGCGCTTGAGCGGGCGCGGTTGCGCTTGCGTGTTCGAGCCGGAGAAGATCAGGGCGCGGCTCGGCGAGAGCGACCGGGCCATCTTCGACGACCACCAACAACTCGGTTGCGAGCACCTGCTTCTGAGTTCGGACGAAGGGGATTGCTACATCATCGTCAAAAAGACGTGGCGCAAACATTTGCCCTTCGTCAAGGTTCATTACCTCAGCCGCGCCGACGTTTTCGCCGCGTGCGTCGAGCGCATGGCCGCGAAAATCTGTCTGCGTCTGCGCGTGTGCGGCGTGATGGTTGACGAGAGATATTTGCGTGGCCGCGAGCTGAAAAGAAGCGTCCGCTATCCGCACCAACGCCGCGCGTATTTCAAGACCGGCTCAAACGCGCTGGACGAGACACGGATTGACACGCTCTATACGGAGTTGGTCGTGCTCCACCACTGATCCTGTGTCCCGAAACGCGGCGCGCGGCGGCTGGGAGCGCGGGCGTTCTTTTACGCCGAAGCCCTCTTTGTTTTCATCCCTGCCGCCGTGCTATGTTTTCAAACATCTGCCAGCTTTGAATTTTTCGTGGCCGGTCGGCTGCCCACGCGCGCCGGCACGCGCGCGTGGGCAGCCGCGAGGGCCGGCGTGGGGTGTTGATGGACGTGGAGCAGGAGACAGGGCCGGAGCTTTCTTTCGTCATCGTCAACTGGAACGGCGGCGAGCTGCTGCGCCGCGCCGTCGAGAGCGTCCTTGAGTTCCCGCCCGCTGTCGCTTACGACATCATCGTCGTTGACAATGCCTCGACCGACGCCTCGCTCGACTGGCTCGGCTCGGACGAACTAAAGGCGCGTCTCGGCGGCGTCAAACTCCATCTCATCGCCAACGCGGAGAACTTAGGGTTCGGCAAGGCGAACAATCAGGCGTTCGCCTTCACGAAGGCGCGGCTGCTGTTTCTCTTGAATGCCGACGCCGAGTTGAGGGCGGGCGCGTGCGACACGTTGATTGCTACGCTTGAAGAGGACGCGCGCACGGGCGCGTGCGGCCCGCGGCTGGTGAACCCGGATGGGTCGCTGCAAACGAGCGTGTGGCGCAACCCGCCGTTGGCGTGGGCGACGCTCGTTTCTGGATTGCAGCTCGGCAGACTGCTGCCGCGGCGTCTGCGCGGCGAGTTGCTGC
>JBGTBQ010000353.1:0-3787 GCA_041749275.1 Pyrinomonadaceae bacterium
GCGTGACATGAGGTCGCTGAAGCTCCGTGAGGAGCGACATGGTAGGCGCTGCCGCCCCTCCGGGGCTTGAAAGAACAAGGGGAGAGCGGCGCGGGCGACACACATTTCGCCCCTCACGGGGCTTTTTAGACACGCTCTAAGAAAAAAGGGCGAAAGCCCTCATCTTGTCTTTGCTAAACATGATCGAGAGCGTGGAGACAAACAAATGGGCGCTGATCCGACACAACGCTTCTCAAGCAGGGTCGAAAATTATGTTAAGTACAGGCCGACGTACCCGCCGGCGGTCGTCGAGGTGCTTAAAGACGAGTGCGGGTTGACACGCGATGCCCTCGTCGCGGACGTGGGTTCGGGGACGGGACTGCTGTCGGAGTTGTTCCTGAAGAACGGCAACCGCGTCTATGGCGTCGAGCCGAACCGCGAGATGCGTGAGGCGGGCGCGCGTCTGTTGAAAGATGATGCCAACTTCGTGAGCGTTGACGGCAGGGCCGAGGCGACGACGCTCGATGACAGGAGCGTGGATTTCATCGTCGCCGGGCAGGCGTTCCACTGGTTCGACGGCGAGAAGACGCGCGCGGAGTTTCGTCGCATCCTGAAGCCGGGCGGATGGGTCGTCCTCGTCTGGAACGAGCGGCGTATCGGCGCGTCGGCGTTTTCGGAAGCCTACGCAGGTCTGTTCAAGATTTACGGGACGGACTACGAGCGCGTGGCGCACCGCTACACCGGCAACGAGATGGTTCAACCCTTCTTCGGCGAGCATGAAGTCGCGCTGAAGATTTTCGATAACCGACAGGTTTTCGACTTCGAGGGGTTGAAGGGCCGCCTGCTCTCCGCCTCTTACACGCCCGAACCCGACCACCCGGACTTTCAACCGATGATAGACGAACTGCAAAGAATATTCAGCGAGCATCAAAGCGCCGGCCAAATCTCTATCGAGTACGACACGAAGGTCTATTACGGACAACTGAAATAAGGCGAGAGTGAAATTCCTTTTTCGTCGAATAGCCACGGTGAAAACAGCAACGCCCGCTTCAGTCAACCAACCGCCAACCGCCTGCTGCCAACTGCCGACTGTTTTTCCCCTTGACACGCGGGGCGCGTCTCGCCGATACATACATTCGTTATCCCCAACACGGACACGCCTCTGCCGGCGGAATAAAAACTTTTAGCCCGTCGGACGGAGGCTTCGCCCCTTGAATCCCATGCAGACAATGAAGCCTACAGCCACGCCCCGCCGTCCGTCCGCCCGCCACGTGTGCGCGGCGGCGTTCGCCCTCCTTCTTCTCTTCTGGCCGGTCGCGGAAAGCGCGGCGCAGAAAAAAAAGTCGCCGAAAGAGCCGACGAAGGCGCGCGTCCCCGCTGAAGTGTTGCTGCGCGTCGTGCGCGCGGAGGACGAACGGCGTTGGGAGGATTCAGACCTTGGCGCGCTGTTTGCCGATAAGAACGCGGCGGTGCGCGCTCGCGCGGCGCTCGCCGCCGGACGCATCGGCGACGAGGGAGCGATCCCGCGGCTCTCGACGTTGCTGCGCGTTGATCAGGATCAGGGCGTGCGTGCGGCGTCGGCCTTCGCTCTCGGCGAGATTGAGTCAGCGGCGGGCGCGGAGGTGCTGCTCGAAGCGCTGCGGCTCTCGAAGTCGCCGGAGGTGCGCGCGCGCGCTATCGAAGCCCTCGGCAAAATCGCGGCGGCGCTGGCGGACGCCGACAGTTCGCGCAAACAGCAACTTGGCGAGGCCGTCATCGCGCTGCTTGAAGCGGAGCACAAACTGTCGAGGCCGAATCGTTCGGTCATCCTGCTGGGCATCACCGCCGCACTGCGCGCGAGGCCCGCGAACGCCGCGAAAACGGTTGCGCTCTTTCTCACTTCGCCGGACGCGCGCGTGCGCGGCGACGCGGCGAACACGCTGACGCGCCTGCGTGCGCGAGAAGCGCTCCCGCGTCTACGCGAGATGCTTACGGGCGACACCGATCCGGTCGCCCGCGCGAACGCCGCGCGCGCCCTCGGCGCGGCGGAAGACACGGCGGCTCTCGAAGCTTTGATCTCGCGCGCCACCACGGACACGGATGCGCGCGTGCGCGTGAGCGCCGTTCGCTCGCTCGCGCTTTTGAACGACGCACGCGCCGCCGACCCGCTCATTCGGCGCGCAACGGAGTTATACGCCGTCTCGAACATGGCGGTGGCGACTGCCGGCCCGCCGCCCTCCGAGCAGAACGAGTTGCTGGAGATTGCCGCCACGCTGGGGCGCCTGCTTCAGAACACAAACCACGAACGCGCGGGCGGACTCCTCCGCCGCCTGCGCGAAGCGGGCGCGCCCGAATTCGAGATGGCGCTGGCGCGCATTGCCCCCGCGCAGTACGTGCGCGATCTCGATGGCGTCCTGCGTGCTTCGGGCAGAAGAAATTTGACGTGGCAAAAATTCTCCGCCATCGGGCAGGGAATCGGCGAAATCGCGGGGCTGACGAGCGCGCAGGGCGGCAACAGTTTCGTCGGTCTTCAGGCAGACGCACAGATTGCGCTCCGTGACATCGTGAGCGACGGCGCGACGCCCGCGCTCGCCATGCCCGACCTGCTCCGCGCGCTCGTGGCCTTCCGCCCCGCCGACCTCGCCACGCTGCTGCGCGCAAAGCTCAAGGCCGATGATGTGATCGTGCGCGCCACCGCCGCCGATCTGCTCGGCGACTTGCCTCCCGACCCGGAAACGTCGCGCGCGCTGGCCGAGGCGCTGCCCCGCGCTCTCCGCGACGAGTTGAACGACGCGGCGCTCTCGATTCTCAGCGCGCTCTCGAAACAGAGAAGGCCGGAGGCGACCGCGGCCATACGGAGCGCGCTCGAAGTGACCGATTATCTCGTGCGCCGCCGCGCCGCTGACCTCTTGAGCGCGGGCGGCGCGCGGCGCGTGGAGACGGTCGCCACGCGCAACCATGAGGCCGACTACCGCCGCGCACTCGCGCGCGTGGACAAACAGGTGCGCGCCATCGTCGAGACGGATAAGGGCGCGTTCACCATCGAACTGCTCCCCGAAGACGCGCCGCTCAACGTGGACAACTTCGTGGAACTGTCGCGCAGAGGGTTCTTCAACGGCATCGTGTTCCACCGCGTCGTGCCGAACTTCGTCATACAGGGAGGCGACCCGCGCGGCGACGGCAACGGCGGCCCCGGCTATCAGATTCGCTGCGAGATCAACGAGGAGCCGTACCATCGCGGCGCTGTCGGCATGGCCCTGTCGGGCAAGGATACCGGCGGCTCGCAGTGGTTCATCACCCACTCGCCGCAGCCGCACCTCGATGGCGGCTACACCGTCTTCGGTCGCGTCGTCGAAGGGCTGGGGGTGGTTGACGCCATCGCGCGCGGCGACCGAATCCGCAACGTGACGATCACGGAAGTCAAGCCGCCGGCGAAAAGGAAGTAATGAAGGCACAAGGCACAAGGCACAAGACGAAGAGCACAAACTGTTGGCGCAGCCCGCTCTTGATTTTCGTCTTGTGCCTTGTCTCTCTCGGCTTGCGCGCGGCGGCTCTGCCGCAAAGTGGTTCCACCTCACGGGAGAAAAGTAAAAGCACGGCGACGGAGAGCATCCGCTACCGCATCAACCTCACGTTGGACTTCGACGCGCGGAGCTATTCCGGCATGGAGAGCGTGCGCTGGGTCAACCGCGAAGGCGGCCCCACCTCTGTCCTCTACTTCCACCTCTACCCGAACCTGCGCGACGCCTCCCCGGAGCGCGACAAGTCGGCGCCCGCGCCGGAACAGGCCGCGCCCGACGAGCCGCGCGTCGAAGTGACGGAGGTGCGC
>JBGTBQ010000354.1:0-11508 GCA_041749275.1 Pyrinomonadaceae bacterium
TGCTGAAATGAAAGAACTCAACCTAGAACGACATCCCGTGTGCCCAAAGTGGAATTACACAATAAGACCACGAACTGTTGTCGTTGTTCCTGCCGGAGCAACCTGAGAAAACGGGAAGTTGTTTTTTTATGACTCCTTAGAGGCGGGCAATGCCCGCCGTCTCAAGTTGAACCGGCGGGCTTTGCCCGCCTCTAAACGGTCGCACCCAATTGCAAACCGCTGTATATCGCGCTCCCGTCCGAAATCATCACGATGAACACAGACGAGCTGACCAAAAAAACAGGGCGCGATTCATCTGTGAATCGCGCCCCTTTTCATCTTCTAACTTGAATCTCGCTTCAGCCCATCACGCCGCGAAACTTCGACTGGTTTGCGGCGTAACCGGGGAACACCTTCCGCAAATCAACTCCGCCGAAGTGCTTCGCCGCGACCTCGCCGAACACGTCGCGGAAGTCGGTCGTTAAGGCGAGGTCGCGCCCTTCGTGGAGTTTGTCGGGACTGAGGCCCGGCCAGTCGCCGTAGACTCGGCCTCCGCGCACCGAACCGCCGACGACGAAGAGCGCGCTCGCGTGGCCGTGATCCGTGCCGGCGGTGCCGTTCTGTCGAACGGTGCGCCCGAACTCGGTCATCGTCAGGATAACCACGTCCTGCATCCGTTCGGGGCCGAGGTCGGTGACGAGCGCCTTGATCCCCGCGCCGAACTGCTGCAAGAGACCGGAGAGCTGACCGCGCGCGTTGCCCTGTCCGCGGTGCGTGTCCCAGCCGCCCGAATCGGTGAAGGCCACTTCCAGACCGACGCCCGCCTTGATGAGTTGCGCGATCTGCAAGAGCGCGTCGCCATAACGACCGCGCGGGTACTGCGCGCCGTTCTCCGACTTGTACTGCGAGGGGTTGACCTGCTTCAGAAATTTGACCGCCTCGAATGTCTCCTTGCCGGTGCCGCGCAACACGTCGTTGACGCCCTGCTCGTAGATGCCCTCGAAGCCGCCCTGTACGTTCGCCGTCTGTGCGCCCGCGCGGATCGAGAAGTCGTTGAGATTCTGGATGGCGAGCGCCGGAGCGCGACCGTACAGCGCGCGCGGCAGGTTCTGCGTCATCGCGACGGCGCGGAACGGGTTCGCCTTCGCGTCCGGCTTCGATTGCAGATAGCGATTGAGCCAGCCGTCCGGCGTGGACTTCCTGCCCGGCGTGCCCGACTCCATATAATCCTGCGCGTCGAAGTGCGAGCGCGTGCTATCGGGTGAGCCAACCGCATGAACGACCGCCAGACGCTTCTCATCCCACAGCGATTTCAATGGCGCGAGCGCCGGATGCAGGCCGAAATAGCCGTCGAGTTTGACGACCGCTTCGCCGCTCGCGCCGCGACCGGGTTGCTGAATCGCAAGGCCGGGCCGCGCATCGTAGTACGCGCCGCCCTCGCCGTAAGGCACGACCATGCTCAGACCATCAACGGCGCCGCGCTGGAAAATTGTGATTAAGGTCTTGCGGCGTCCGCTCGGCGAGGCGCTCAAGCCTTCGGCCAGCGCCACGCGTTGCAGGAACGACGGCGCGTTCGCCGCCAGCCCGATGCTCGCCAACGCAATGCCACTCTGCTTCAGAAAAAATCTACGACTGTTATTCATGCTCTCCACCTCAAAAAAACCTGTGAACCATGCCGGTCGTTCGGCGTCACTTACTGCCTCTGAAATTCCGGCGAGCCGATGATGAGCGCGGCGATGCGCGCGACTTCAGGGTTGCCGACCGTGCCCGCCGCATCGTCGCGCATGTTGCGCCGCTGACCCCGACGACCGAGACCGGCGTACTCGTTGCTCGCGGGTTGCGCCGTCGCGCCCGGCGTCGGGTCGGTCGTGGCATCGGACTGCGTTCGCGCGGGGGGCGCGGTGTTCGTCTGAGCAGCGGCGATGGGCGCGGCTGATTGATCGCTCAACTGCTTCATCAAGACTTCGCGGCTCTTGGGCGAGATGTCGCCCTGTAGGACGAGTTCGAGGAATTGGTCAACGACCTTCCGCTGGTCAACGACGCTGCTCGACGTGGCCGACGCGCCGACGAAACGCGCGAGGTCAACGCGGGTGCCCGGTATGCGATTGCTGACGAGCGCGAGCGAGAAGTTCAGGCGTTCGAGCAGCGCGCCCGTGTTGACCCAGTGCTCGGCGGTGTCGGGATAGCCCGTGGGCGCCTGATACATGTAGAGCGGCTCGCCCATGCGCGCGATCCACTGGTGCAGCGCGGGCCGCGCGTCCGTCTCCGCGCCAAGCGAACGGATGGCGCTCACCGCCAGCTCGAAGGGCGTCTTGATCTTCGCGCGCCGCGCCTCGGCGGAGTTGAATTCGGGTGATGTGAAGACGGCGCGCAAGGTCGTCTTGATGTCGCCCTTGCTCTTCGTGAAGGCCGCGGCGACGCGCTCGACGAGCGCCGGCGAAGGATTGTCAGTGACGAAGCGGCGCGCGAGTTTCGTGGCGATGAACTTCGCCGTCGAAGGATGCGCGACGAGGATGTCGAGCACGCGCTTACCGTCCTCGATGCCGCCGCCCGAAGAAACCTTCTGGCCGAGGACGGTCTTCTCGCCGGAATCATGTGCGCGCTCGTTGAAGACGAAGTTGCCGCTCATCCCCATCCCGACATAGCCGCGCGGGTCAGCAATCGTCCAGCCCGTAAAGGCGCGTGCGACTTCCTGCACGTCCTTCTGCGTGTAACCGCCGTCCACGCCGAGCGTGTGCAGTTCCATCAGTTCGCGCGCGTAGTTTTCGTTGATGCCACGGCGCGGCCTCTGCTGCTGTGCGCGTTGCTGTTGCATCTGTCGCTGCTCGTCGGTCATGCCTGCGCCGTCGGTGTCGCGCATCCGGCGATTGTTCAACTGACGATTGTTGCGGCGGTTGTTGCCCTCACCATTCAGCAACCGTCGCAAACCCTGACGCCCGCCGCCCGCGTTCGGGCTGACGCTCTGGAAGTTGTCGAGGTAGAAGAGCATCGCCGGACTTTTCGCGGTCTCTTCCAACAGGTCGCGGAAGTTGCCGAGCGCGTTCGGGCGAATGACATCGCGGTCGTAGGAAGTGAGGAACCAACGGTCGGCGCCCTTCGCGGCGAAGACGTTGAAGTGGTTCGTCCAGAAGTCAACCATCACCTCCTGCAACTGCCGCTCACTATAGACGGCGCGCAGGATGCGCGCGGCCTGCAACTCGGCCATGATGCGCTGCGGCGGCTCCATGCCGTTCTCACGCATGTATTTCACGATGGCCTGCCGGTACTTCGCCTGATCCGGGTTGTCATTGGCGGGCATCCCCGGTTCGCCGGGGCCGGGCATCACGCTCGCGGGCGCTTCCATCTTCTCGCCTTCCATCGCCGGCGCATCGTTCGCCGCTACGTTCGGGCGACGGTTCGGCTGCTGGCCCTGATTGCGCTGCTGGACAACTTCGGCGAGGTCGGGCGGCAGATCGCCTTTGCGCTGAAGCTGACGGATCAGTAATCCGGGGTTCGGAAATTTTGCCAGAAGTTCCGAGTTGCTCATCGTGAGCGTCCGCAGATTCTTCAGCTTCCCTTCGACGCCCGCGTCGTCAATCTTCGACGGGTCGAGTTGCTGCTCAACGTACTTCTCGACGCCCAACTGGCGGACGCGCTCCACGTCGCCGGGCCGCGCGCCGAAGCCGAGGCGGTTCAACACGTGAATGATCTGCTGCTCTTCCGTCAGGCGCTGCGCCGTCGGTTGCTTCTTTTGCGCGCCGACCGCGACGGCGAAAAGGCTATTCGAGAGCAGGGCCGCAACGGCGACGAGCGCGAAGGCACGGCTGAAGCGGAGACGATTGACGGACATAAAAACTTTCATGGCAACTCCGATATGTGGCCCGATCAGGGTCTTTAAATTGTTGGCAAAGTATGGTGTTAAGAACTTCCGCCGACTGTTTAGACGCAGACCCACAGTTGATAGTTGGAAAATTTATCCACCGAGGGAAACGACATCAAGCACAAGGGATACCCAAGGAGGTTTGGCGGTTAGAGCATGTCTAAAAAGCCCCGTGAGGGGCGAAATGTTTGTCGCTCGTCGGGTGAGACGAGGTCTCCAAGCTCCGTGAGGAGCGGCATATAAATGTCGGTCGCCCCTCCGGGGCTTGAGAGAGAAAGGGGACGGCACGGGCTATAAACATTCCGCTCCTCACGGAGCTACGGCACCTTGCTTTGTAGACACGCTCTTAGATCGGTTTACACATCAGTGGACGGACGGCGGTGTGGTCAGACCCGCCTGGGGTAGCGGGGGGGCCTGACGTGCGTTTGGCCGGCCCGCTACCGCAGGCGGTTCTGACCTGTACATCCAAGTGAAATCTGATCTAAGAGACAATGTTGCCTCGACCCTCATCTGCCGAGCGGGCGTGGATAGCTCACAGGGCTGCGGTTCCCCACCCTGTCCACGGCGCGCACGCCGAAGAAGAAGTTATCCTTCGACATCCCTTTGACCGTGTGGTTCGTGACGTTGCCGACGCGGACGGAGTTCGTCCAAGTGGGCGAGGTCGTGTCGCGCCAGACGATCTCGTAACCGGCGAGGTCAGGCTCTCTGTTCGCGGCCCATTGCAAGTCCGTGTCGTTCGTCAGACGGCGCGTGAGGATGTGAACGTCCGCGGGACGCGCGGGGGCGAGGGCGAGCGTGGCGAGCGCCGCGCAGTTGACGCGCGCGACCTGCGCGATATAGGCGAAGTCAACGAACTCAGGCAGGTCGCCGTATTGAATGCCGTTCTCGATGCGGACGTTCTGGTGCTGATGGTTGTAGTTCTCATGCGGCTCGGTGAAACGCACCGCCGCGTAGCCCTGTTCGAGAAACGGGATGTGATCGCCGCCACGAAGATAACGGTCGCGCCGGTAAATCATCTGCACGTTGAAACCGGGCAGATAGCTCTCGGCGGTCTCCTCGACGAAGCGCGCGAGCTGGCGCGAAGGCGAGTCGTTCTCGCCGCCGACGCTGCGGCGCGTCCGCGCCTCTTCTTCCGTTTCGGCGGACAATACCCCCTCGGAGAAGACGCGCAGAGTGCGGGGGTCGCGCACGCCGTTCCCGCCCGTGGTGTTGCCGACGATGTCGTTCGTGAACATCCCTTCGATGTTCATACCCTGCTTCTTCGCCTGCTCCGCGAAGTAGGTCGCGCCGACGAGTCCCTGCTCCTCGCCCGCGACGGCCATGAAGATGATGGTCGCGTCGAACTGTCGCTTCGACATCACGCGCGCCATCTCCAGCACCGCCGCGACGCCCGAAGCATCATCGTTCGCGCCCGGCGCGTCGCACTCGCCGTCCGTCGGGCTGGCGCACATCGAATCGTAGTGGCCGCTGACGACGTAGACACGCTTCTCCGATTCGGTCTGTGTGCCCGGCAGCGTGGCGACGACATTCGTGACGCGCGTCGGCTTCTGGATGCGCGGGAAGCGGCCCGGCTGTTGCTCGAAGCTCTGAAGTTCGACCTTGAGGCGCCCGCCCGACGCGCTACTTGCTCGCTCGAATTCGTCGCGGAGCCAATCGCGTGCCGCGCCGATGCCGCGAGTCGGATTGTCCTGAGCCGAGAGCGTGTTGCGCGTGCCGAACGAGACGAGCTTGCGGATCGTGCGTTCGATGTTGCGCGCATCAATCTCGCGGAGCAGACGCGCAATCTCCGGCTGGCGGGCCGTGGCCGCGCCGCGCGTGCGTCCTCGCGCAACTCCACGCCTCTGCGCGAGCGCACCGGGCGAGAGAAAATGAGCGAAGACGAACTGTAGGACGAAGACGAAGATGACGACGCGGAAGGTCGAGGCGATCCTGTTCATGCGCGTACCCTTTGCTTTGATATGGAATGATTGACGGGTCGAACGCTGACAGCGTAACGCTTTGCGGGACGTGAGGGCAATGTTGAGAGAGGTCGGCGGCGCGCGTGGTGGCGGACGCCGCCGACCTCTCCCAACGTCTCATGCGCTCTCGCGTTGAGCGCGTTCGCGCTGCACGAGGACGCGGCGCAAAATCTTCCCGGCGGGCGATTTGGGAATCTGCTCGATGAACTCGACGAGACGGATTTTCTTATGCGGTGAGACGTGCCCGGCGACGAAGGACATGATCTCTTCCGCCGACACCTCGCATCCTGCTTTACATACGACGAAGGCTTTCGGAATCTCGCCGGCCTCTTCATCGGGACTCGGTATCACGGCGGCGTCGGCGATCTTTGGGTGCGTGAGCAGGAGCGCTTCGAGTTCGGCGGGCGCGACCTGAAAGCCCTTGTACTTGATTAGCTCCTTCGCGCGGTCAACGATAAAGAAGAAGCCCTCCTCGTCGGCGTAACCGATGTCGCCCGTGTGGAGCCAGCCATCTTCGTCAATCGTCCGCGCCGTCGCGTCGGGCCGGTTGAGATAACCTTTCATCACCTGCGGGCCGCGAATGCAGATTTCCCCCTCCGCGCCGTGGTCTAGTTCCGCGCCCGTCTCAAGATGCACAATTTTGCATTCCGTATTCGACACCGGCAGGCCGACCGAGCCGTGCTTGCTCCGCTCGTGCGTCGTCAGGTGCGTGACGGGGCTGGTCTCCGTCATCCCGTATCCCTGAATGACAGCGCAGCCGAGGCGTTCGCAACACGCGCGCGAGAGTTGTTCACCCAAAGGAGCCGCGCCGGAGAAAACGGTCTTGACGGACGAGAGGTCGTAGCTGTCAACGACCGGGTGCTTCGACAACGCGAGCACGATGGGCGGGACGAGGTGCGCTATCGTCACCTTGTAGTCACGCATGACGCCGAGCGCCTGTTCGAGATCGAAGCGCGGCAGCGTAACGATGGTCGAGCCGGAATAGAGTCCGAAGTTCAGGATGGCGACCAGCCCATAGATATGGAACATCGGCAACACGCAGATCAGCGTGTCGTCGCCCCATTTGAAACCCGCCCCTTCAAACTGGCACAGATTGGCGACGAGGTTGCGATGCGTCAGCATCACGCCCTTCGCCACGCCGGTCGTGCCGCTCGAATACGGAAGCGCCACGATGTCTTCACGCGGGTTGATGGAAACTTGTGGCGCGCGTCCCGCGCCGTCCGACAGCAGCGAAGCGAACGGCGTCGCCCCTGCCGCCTCGCCGAAAACGAAAATCTCTTCGACCTGCGTCCCTTCACACGCCTCTTGCGCTCTATCGAGCAGTTGCGGAACGGTCACGAGAAACTTCGCGCCCGCGTCGTGCAACTGTTTGGCAATCTCTTCTTCGGTGTAGAGCGGATTGATGGTCGTCGAGGCGCCGCCGAGCGTGGCGACAGCGTGAAAGACGATGGCGAACTCCGGAACGTTGGGGCTGAAGATGGCGAACACGTCCCCTTTCTTAAAGCCGCGGCGGGCGAGCGCGGCGGCGACACGCTTTACGGCGCCCGTCAACTCGGCGTAGGTGTAAGCGCGCCCGCTCGCGCCGTCAATGAGGGCTGGCTTGTCCGCGTGCAGGGCGGCGTGGCTGAAGACAAATTCGGTAAATGAGATGTCGGGAATCTCAACCTGTGCGTAGGGGCCGCGAAAGATCATATCTGTACCGTCCTTCTCTCTTTCGATTGAGTTTATCCGCTACGACGGGTCACTAGCCGCTGGAGCGCCTGTGGTTTGTCCTCAACGCACTGACAAATGATGATTCAGATATTCCAAGACGAGCTAATTGTCAAACCCTAAATCGAAAGTGACCAAAGTAATAGTCCGGTCGGCTGGCAGGGCAAGTCGCTTGTCGGTATTCACCTGCGCGAGCGGATTGTGGAACGCGTCGGGCGGTGGTATGTTCGCGCCGCCTCGTCCATCCCCAACATCGAAGGAGATTACCCACTTGAATAAAAGTTCGAGACTGAAGGGGCTGGCGCTGGCGCTCGCGCTCATCGCCCCTCTCGCCACAGGAACATCTGCGCGCCCTTCTCGCCGGCCACACGCGGCGCGGAGCGGGCAGGCTGCCGCCGCGAAGATCGAAGGGTTTCTGCGTCAGGCCGGCTATGATTACAGCAAGACGGGCGACAACACGTGGCTCATCAACAATCAGGGACGCAAACCATGGTACGTCCTTGTCGCAACCGGCAGCGACTTCGTGGTCGTCGGCGTGGTCGTCGCGCCGAAGAAAAATATTAACCGGAGCACCGACTTCATGTTCAAGCTCCTGCGCCTTGAGCACTCCACCGACTACGCGAAGATCGGACTCGATGACGACGAAGACCTCTTCGTCCGTTGGGAGTTGAAGACAAGGCTCCTCGACCTGCAAGATTTCAAGTCGTGTGTCAACAGCATCGTCACCGCTTCGGATACCGTTTACGGCGAGATCAAACCCTTCCTCAGCGCACCATGAAGCGACGCGATGAAGGATGTCGGCGTCAGAGATGCCGCACACTGTCCGTTGACGCGCGGCTGCACGTCGGGTCGCGCTTTATTGTTTTGCCCGACCCGCGCGGCGTGCTATAAGCCTGCTGAGGCCATGAAGCGTTACGTCATCAAGCGGCCCGCCGGGTCGCAACTGCCGGACAGTCTGACGCGCTACCGCGAGGAACTGAACGAAGAGCAGTTCGCGGTGGCAACCGCCACGGCGGGCGCGTCGCTCGTCATCGCGGGCGCGGGGAGCGGGAAGACGCGCGCCATCACTTATCGCGTCGCGTACCTCGTCGAGCAGGGCGTCGCGCCCGCGCGCATCATGCTGGCGACCTTTACCAACCGCGCGGCGCGCGAGATGCTCCGCCGCGTCGAGCAGTTGACGGGCGGCGCGAGCGATGTGGCGCGGCGCGTCTGGGGCGGGACGTTCCACCGCGTCGCCAATCTGATTCTGCGCCGCCACGCCGAATCGCTCGGCTACTCGTCGAACTACACGATCCTCGACGCCGAGGATGCGAAGGATTTTATCGCCGTCTGCGTGGACGAAGCGGGCGTGGACACGCGCGCGCGACGCTTTCCGAAGTCGGAGGTACTGCTCGACCTCATCAGCTTCGCCACCAACACCGACCGCCCCATCACGGAAGTCATCGCCAGCCGCTACCCCTACTTTGAGCCGCTCGCGCAAGAGATCACGCGCGTTGACCGCCTCTACGCGGAGCGCAAGCGCGAGCGCAACGTGATGGACTACGACGACCTGCTCTTGAACTGGAAGCGCCTGCTCGAAGAAAAGGAAGAGATCGCGCGTCTCTATCAGGAGCAGTTCGAGCACATACTGGTTGACGAATATCAGGACACGAACAAGCTGCAAGCCGAGATCGTTGACCTGCTGGCGTTGAAGCATCGCAACGTGATGGTCGTCGGCGACGACGCGCAGAGCATCTTCGCTTTTCGCGGCGCGGAGTGGTCGAACATCTACGAGTTTCCCAAGCGCTACCCGGAGGCGCGCACGTACCGGCTCGAAACCAACTATCGCTCGACGCCGGAGATACTCGCCGTCGCCAACGTCTCTATCGCCTCGAACCGCAAGCAGTTCCCGAAGACCCTCCGCGCCGCGCGCGCAAGCTTAGGTCTTCCGCCCGCGCTCGTCCCCTGCCGCGACGCCGATCAACAGGCCGTCTTCACCGCCGCGCGCGTGCTGGAACTGAGGGATGAGGGTCTCGCGCTCGACGAGATGGCGGTGCTCTACCGCTCACACTTCCACTCGCTTGAGCTTCAGCTTGAGCTGACGCGCCGCGGCATCCCTTACCGCGTCCGCAGCGGTGTGCGCTTCTTCGAGCAGGCGCACATCAAAGATGTCATCTCCTACCTCCGGCTCGTCACGAACCCGCGCGACGAGCTGGCGTGGAAACGTGTTTTGCGTCTCATCCCGAACGTCGGCCCGGCCACCGCCAACCGCGTCTGGGAACGCATCGCATTTGCGCCCGACCCGCTCGCGCTCATTGTGAGGGGTGAGGCGGACGCGGCGGCATCGAAACGCGGCACGGGCTGGGCGGAGTTTCGCGCGCTGCTCGAAGAGTTAATCAAAGACGAGACGCGCGCCACGCCGGCGCGTCAGATCGAGATGATCCTCGCGCGTGGCTACGAGGCTTATCTGGAAGCAAATTACGAGAACGCCGAGGCGCGGCTCGAAGACCTGCGCCAACTCGCGCACTACAGCGCACGCTACAATTCGACCGAAGAGTTCTTAGCCGAACTCGCGCTGCTTTCGACCGAACGCTACGGCGCGCCGCAAGCCATCGCCGGCGAAGACGTGGTGTCGGGCGGCGACGAGGACGAGCTTTTGACGCTGACCTCCGTGCATCAGGCGAAGGGTCTCGAATGGCGCGCGGTCTTTATCCTCTGGGCGGCGGATGGCAAGTTCCCTAGCCCACGCTCACTGCGCGACGCCGATGGCGAGGACGAAGAGCGTCGTCTCTGGTACGTCGCCCTCACGCGCGCGCGCGACCAACTCCACATCGCCTACCCGCTCATGGTCACGGACTACAACCGGCAGACGCTCGTCCAGCGCCCCTCGCGCTTCGTCACTGAAGTCCCGCCGGAGTTGTTTGAAATCTGGAGTCTTGAGGAAGAGCACGTGCTGGAAGCGCCCCCCGCTTTGAAAACCGGCACGGCGGGCGCGGATGAAGATGAAGAGGGTGAGGAAAACGATAGCGAAACGAAAAAAGGTGACGGCTACGTAAACTGAAGCCCGCAAGTAAGGCGGAACTTTGTCAGAGTATCCGAACATGGCGCCGAACAACTCTCCGCACACGGATCGAACCATCAGGGCCGAGACCCGGCTCTACTACGACCTCGACGCGCCGCCTGAAACTCCCGCGCCGCTGCTGGTCGCGCTGCACGGCTACGGCAGCAGCAAGCGTTGGATGATGCGCGAGGCGCGCGAGCACGCGCCGGACGATTTCGCCGTCGCCGCGCTGCAAGGCCCGCACCAGCACATCAAGGAGCCGAAGGAGCAGGGCGGCCCGCTGCGCTACGGCTTCGGCTGGCTGACCAATTTTCACCCGGAGGATTCGGTCGCGCTTCATCATCGCGCGCTGCTCGATTTGATTGAAACGTTAGTCTCGGAATCAATCGCGCGCCGCGACCGCGTTTTCCTCATGGGCTTCTCGCAGACGTGCGCGCTCAACTTTCGCTTCGCCTTCACGCACCGCGACGTTTTGCGCGGCGTCGTCGGCATCTGCGGCGGCCTGCCCGGCGACTGGGAGACGAGCGCGCTTTACGGCCCGACCGAAACATCAGTCCTCTACCTGCACGGCACGCGCGACGAGTTCTATCCGCCGGAGCGCGTCGCCGTTTACGGCGAGCGTCTGCGCGAGCGCGCGCGCGACGTTGAAGTGAAAGCCTACGACGCGGGGCACGAGTTCGCGCCCCCGATGCGCGCGGACGTGCGCGCGTGGCTGCGGGCGCGGGCGCAGGCGTAGTTGACTCTCACACGCTGAAGCGGCGGGGGCAAGCCGCCCTTCCTGATCTGTGAGGTCAAGTGGGTTGAGTCGCACTTAGAGCATGCTGATGTCGGGACACATTTTGTAAATGAGCGAGTGGTCACGAGTTAGCGACTCGTGAGAGCATTGGGTTTACCATGACTCAAAGCTCTTGTCCCACTCGCCTGCGCGAGTATATCAACGCCATGTTGCCCGCGGCACATGG
>JBGTBQ010000355.1:0-6691 GCA_041749275.1 Pyrinomonadaceae bacterium
ATGTGCAGATGGATGCGAAAGACTGTATGCGCGCCGTGTCGATATTCTGTCATGGAGCGCAATCTAGCACGGGGCGTAAAACCTGCTAAAGCCTTCGCCTGAAGGCGAGGGTTTTAACCCTCCCCGACGGGGACAATAAAGGATGAGGGATGAGGGATGAGGGATGAAGCAGAAACTGCTCAACGCTCATCGAATGATTTCATTTCATCCCTCATCCTTCATCCCTCATCCCTCATCCCTCATCCTTCATCCCTCATCCCTCATCCCTCATCCCTCATCCTTCATCCTTCATCCTTCATCCCTATTCGTTAAACCTCCACCGTCCACGGCGCCGGTTCGGGCGCGACGCCGTGGCGTTTGGCCCAGTCCTGTAAGGCCCACGGCGGCGTGTCAACGTCGCGGTAGCCGCCGAGCAGTTGGCGCGTCACGGGGTCGGCCCTTTCCAGTTGTTCTTTGTCGGGGACTTCGAGATAAACCTCTTGCTTCATCCAGCGATAAGCGTAGCCGTACATCAACACCTTCGACGTGCGTTGGCTCCGATTCGGGGCGGCGGTGTGAAAGATGCGGTTCTCAAAGAGCAGCGCGTCGCCGGCCTTAAGTCTGAGGTCGCAGACCTCCACGCCCGACGGGTCAACCTCTCCCTTTGGAATAGTCAGCGGCTCGGTTCTGAGATGCGTGCCGCGCGCCATCAAAGTCATGCCACACGCGGAACGATCAAAATCGGTCAGGCAGTAGCAGACCTTGATGCCGACCAGCGGTAGCCCCTCGTGTCCGAGGTCGCGCGGGATGCGTATGTCGCGGTGCCACCCGCGACGGAAGGGCGGGTCGTGCAGGTTTTCGGGCCGCTTGTAGATGAGCGTCGTCGAGTGCAGGTGGATGTTGGGGCTGAGGAGCTGAACGACGAGCGGGACGGTCGAATTGTTGGTGATGAGATTGAAGAGGGCTTCTTCTCTGAGCAGGCCGGGACGCAGATCGAGATGGTTGTATTCGGGACGCCCGCTGAGTTCCGGTTTATTGAGCAGCGACGCCGCCAGCCGGTCGCCGGCCTCGACGAGGCGTTCTAGTGTCTCCGTCGAGAGGGCATCGGGCACGACTAAAAAGCCGTCCTTCGCAAAGGACTGCCGCTGCTCCGTTTCGAGGCGTGTGAACTCCAACGCCGGCCTCCCTTCATTCGCTTCAGGCGCGTTTGATGATACAGCAGTGCTGCATTTCGTCGTTGACCGGAGGCAGAATCGCGGCGTCCGGGAACAGGCGTCGCATGTACTCCTCCGTGTGGAACCCATAACACGAACGCTGCCGTTCGGGTTCGCACGGCGCGATCTCTTCGGTCTCCAGATACAAGTCTCTGCCGTTGACCACGATGCACCGGCTCGCGTTGCGCGCCGCGCTCGTCATCGCGGCGATGTCAATCTCCGGATTCTCGTCGGCCCTTAGTTTTTCGAGACGCCAACGCAGGTTATCGCCTTCGTACCGGCCCGGCCACGAATGGTAATGCGGGTCAATGAACGTGAAAGCCAGCTCCCCGCCATCTTTCAACAGCTCTCGCAACTCGCCGACCAGCTCAAGCATGTCGGTCGTCGTCGTGTTTGTGAAGACCGAATAGGCGACGATGTAATCGAACCGCTGCTCGACGCGCGGGAGCTTCAGATGCGGGACGCCGTGCGGGTTGAAGAAGAAGCAATAACGATTGTATTGGAGCCAGTGCGCCTCCGGGTATGAACGCTTCCCCGCCTCGACGGCTTCCGCGTCCACGTCAATGCACCAGTAACGCTCGACATCAATCGTGGAATGCGGGTCGCGCAAGATATTGCCGATGTTGCCGCCGAAATCCAGCACGTCCTTCCCATGCCAATCGTGTTCGCCAAGCTGCGAGGCGAAATAGGTAAACTGCCATGTCCGCGTCGAGAGAAAGGCCATGTGTCAGGAAGGAGAAGTTCTTTCAACCGCGGCGCGGGAAAAAAACTCGCGGTTCACGTAATCCGACCTGCCGCTGTCGTCGAGGAACGTGTTGAACTCGACGATGACGAGGACGCCTTTGTTCACCCGCAGGTGTGTTTCGGCGCGCATGAAGCCGAAGTCGAAAGTGGCCGCCAGCGCGAACGTGCGCTGCCCCGCCTCCTCCTCCAGATTCGCCAGCGCTTTCGCCTCCGTCTTCGGCCATGCGATGAGGCCGTCCGCGCCGACGCCGTTGACGCCGACTATAAACTTGTCGCCGGTTTGTTCGATGACGATCTCGGCGATCCCGCGCGTCTCGCGGTTGGTGTTGCGCCAACGACCAAGCAGCCCGGCGGCGTTGGGCGTTCTCGCCGACGGGTCTGTGAGCGCGGGGTTCAGATGGCCGCTCTGTTTGAACTCGAAGGACTGTGGCATGTTCGGCTCCCGACCGGCTCGAACGGCGACGTTAGAATCGCCCGTGGGTCAACGCGAAGTATTCGCGCACGAAGTAGTCGGCGCGGCGGCTCTCGTCCTTGAAGCGATGAAATTGTGAGAGGACGAGCAGGCCCTTCATAATCATTCCCTGAAGCCGCGTCTCGGCGAAGCCGAAGTCATAGAGACACGTAAACCCGGCGGCGACGCGCGACGACGGCGAAGAGGTAAAGAGATGAAGTTCCGCCTCGCCCCAATCCATTAAGGCGTCCGGGCCAATCGCATACACGCGCAGCGCGAGACGCCCGCCCGCCTCGGACACCAGCATCCGCGCGATGCCGTTCGTCGAGGGGTTTGAGTTGACCCACGTTCCGGGGAGCGCGGCAAGGTCTAACGTTCCCGCCGCCGCGCCGCCCGTTTCGACGCGATCACAAAGTTGAGCGAATCGCATTCTCCACTCCGTTTGCAGAGGCTCTGATCCAACTGCGAATCATCAGACGATTCGAGGCGACGCCATCCGCCAGCGGCGTGCGCGCGTGTATCGTCCGCGTGTTGTCTGAAAACAGTAGCTCGCCCTCGCGCATCAGAAAGTCGTGCGTGCGCGTGGTCGCGTTGATGGTCTCCTCGAAGGCGGCGAGCGCGGCGAGCATCTCGTCCGAAAGCCGCGCGCCGCCGGCATCGAGCGCGAGGTTGATCGTATAACGACGCCAGCACATCCCGGCGTCGTTGAGCACCGTCCGCCACTTCACGCCGCCGCCGCAATAGTCCGCCAGTTGCCACGGCGTCGGCTCGGTCTCTAAGAGTTCGAGCGTCGTGGCTCCCAGACGGTTTTTCACTTCGTCCCGCACCGCGTCCACGTCGAGCACGCGGGAGCGCCCGCCGCCCGAAGGGTCCGCGCGGACGCAGACCATCGAGATAAATTCCACCGGCGTCTCCCAGTCCGCCGCGTCCGTGTGCAGCCGCTCGCTTTCGTGGCCGCCCCGCGCCGAATGGATGTCGGTCGCGGGCTGGATGTAATGGACGAGTTGAGCGCGTGGCTTTTGATATGGACGCGCCACCAACTCGCCGAAAGCGCGATTGATGGCGACGAACAATTTGTTTCCGTCGTCGAATTGAAGGCCATCCACCAACCCGCAATAGGGACGCCGCGCGATTCGTTCTTTGATGAGATTGATGAGCCAGTCGAAACCGTCCGGACAATCTCCGCGAATGCTTTCAAGCACGAGCGTCTGCAAAGCAGGCGAGTAAAATTCCCGGTTATCGTACAGGGGGAGCCGCTCGGCGCCGTCGAGCAGTTCGCGGGCCAGCGTGGGCGGAACGTTGATTCTGCCTGTCTCCGGAAACGGCGTGAGCATTTCGGATTAGCTCCAATTCCATTGAGGTGTGTGAGGCTTTCAAAAACGTTCCCATCCTGTTCGCCAGTGGCGGTCAGTCTAGGTCACTGTTCGAGAGGTGTCAATATGTTCTCGATGATGGAAAAATGAAGCGCGCTCATTCACAATTTCGACGCGGTTTGCCTCACACCTCGCGACGGATGATGCAGCAGTGTTGCATGTCGCCGTTGAGCGGAGGGCGAATCGTCGCGCGCGGAAACTCTCGCCGCATGAATTCCGTGGTGTAGTAGACGTGATAGGTCATGCACGTCAGGGCTTCATCGTCCCAGACGCCGTCGCCGTCAATGTATAGCTCCGTCCCGTCCACCAGCGCGCACCATGCCGCGCCGCGGCTCCGCGCCAACAAGCTCTCGACATCAACCATGGGGTTCGTCTCGCGCGCTCTTTCAAGACGCCACTTGAGGTTATTGCCCCCGCCGGTTTCGGGATGGGAATTAAAGTGTGGGTCAATGAAGGTGAAGGCCAGCGCGCCGCCCGGCTTAAGGCGCGTCTCTAACTGTCCGACCAGCTCGCGCATCTCTTCAAGCCCGGTGTGCGTGAAGACCGAGTAGGCCAGAATCGCGTCGAATTCGACATCCAGTTCAGGAACCGGCAGACCGGCGACGCCTTCGGGGTTGAAGGAACAGTTGTAACGGTCGTAATGAATCCAGTGGGCGCGCGGGAATTTCCGGCCTCCCTCCGCCAGAGCTTCGCGGAGGACATCGAGGCAATAATAATTTTCGGGGCGCATCGCGCCGTCGGCATCCAGAAGAAGATTCCCCGCGTTGCCGCCGAAATCGAGCACCGTCTTGTCGTCCCAATCCAGCCAGTCCAGTTGACGTTTGAAGTATGCGAACTGGCCCGACTTTCTCAGTCGAGCACGAAGCGCCCGCTGTTCAGCCGACCCGCGCCAGAGATGAACCTCTTCCATGTCTTCGCTCTCCTCGCCCCTCGTGCGTTTATTGTTCGACCTTTGCATACCGCGCGAGTTGACTCGCAGTCTCCACGCGAAAGCGTTCCAACTCGTCGGCCAAGTGCGCGTCGAGTTCGCCGAGCCAGTGCGAACGCTCCACGACCTTGAGCCGGTCGCGCAGCAGACCGACCTCCTGCTCGCGCGTGCGAGGCGTGCCGGGGGCCGCGCGTCCCGGTCGCGTGCCGTCGTCGAAACGTCTGACGTGCGCCCAGACTTCCGGCAACACGACGACGCGGCACAGATGATAGAGACGCATCTCGAACTCCCAATCTTCGCAGGACGCGATGTCTTCGGCGAACAGCGGCTCACCGATGCGGGCCAGCGCCGCGCGGCGCAAAGTGATCGAACACGTCGCTACTCCGTTCTGGCTGTTCGTCCACAACCAACGGCAGTCACTCATCCAACGCACGCGCCCTCGCGCGGCGGCGCGCAGACCGTTCGACGCGAAACGACTCTGCGCGTCGGCTCGTCCTTCCAAATAGCTCAGGCTGTCCGAGACTACGGCCTCGGCGTTTGGGAAACGCTCGAAGGCGCGGAGTTCCGCATCTAGTTTCCCCGGCAACCAGAGATCGTCGGAATCGAGAAAGGCGAGCAGCTCGCCGCTCGCCACGCGGACGCCGGCATTGCGCGCCGCGCCCGCTCCGCCGCGACGTGGCAGGCGCAGCAGACAAATACGCGAGTCGAAGCCACGCGCGAGCACGTCCGCCGTGTCGTCGGTCGAGCCGTCGTCAACGACGACGACCTCAATCCGCCCGGCATGTTGCGCGAGCGCGCTCTCAATCGCCTCGCCGACGAGGCGAGCACGATTCCACGTCGGAATCACGACGGATAGAAGCGGGGTGGTCACACTCAAGTTCTCACTGACGATGCGGACGACACGGGCGAGGCTCGTCTCGTGAATAAATTTTGGGGCGGTGAGTTGAAAATCAATAGCGCCGCGTCGCCGCCGGCGTCGAACCAGCGAAGAGTATCTGATGCGCGTGCGCGCGATAGGCGGCGACCGCTTCTTCGATGGAAGCCGTGGGCGGCGTGTCCATCACCTCGAAGCAGTCTCGTGGGCCGTCGCCGCGCACCCACGCGACGGCGGTGCGGCTGCCGCGTAGCGCCGAGGTGGCGTAGGTCGCGGAAAAGCCGATGCGCGACGCCGCCGAGTGGTTCGGGTTCGAGCCGTGCAGTACGAGCGGATGATGCAGGCTCATCTCGCCGGCGCGCATCACGAGATCGCGCGGCGCATCAATCCGCGCCTGCGCGGTCATCCCCTGCGTGGTCAGGTTGCCGGCCTCTGCGCGTTCGGCGTGTGGGATGAGACCCATTCGGTGCGAGCGCGGGACGACGCGCAGGCAGCCGTTCTCCACGGTGGCGTCCGTCAGACCGAGCCAGACCGCCGGCACCTGCGCGTCTTCAATCTCTTCCGTGATGCCGTCCTGATGCCACCCGACGAAAGACTCGCTCCTCCCATACTTGTAAAAGACCCGCGTTGATTTGAGCAGGATGTTGGGGCCGAGCAGTTGTTCGAGACAATCCAGCAGACGCGCGTGCGTGCTGAGTTCCCACGCCCAGCGAAAAAAGAGATGCGGCGCGTCGAGCCGCGTCACCCGCCCGCCGAGAGCCTGCCACGTCTTTTCGACCTCAGCGCGGTAAAGCTCGACTTCATGTTCTAAAAGAATCGGGATCGAATGCAGAAACCCCAACTCTTCGTAGTCCGCCAACTGTTCGTGAGTAAGCATGGAGACTCCGACTTCGGCCATCCTCTTTTTCGACTTCGTCCGGTGAGCGCGCTCAGTGTAAGAGACGTTTCGAGAGCCGTCAATATTCTAGAAAAAAATACACGGAAGTACTGATGTCGGGACACATTTTGTAAATGAGCGAGTGGTCACGAGTTAGCGACTCGTGAGAGCATTGGGTTTACCATGACTCAAAGCTCTTGTCCCACTCGCCTGCGCGAGTATATCAACGCCATGTTGCCCGCGGCACATGG
>JBGTBQ010000356.1:0-8387 GCA_041749275.1 Pyrinomonadaceae bacterium
GCGGCGCGCTCGCACGCGCCCGAAGCGCCGCGCGTGATGGAGACGGCGACGCCGACGACGGCGAAACCGGAGGCCGGGTGCGGCATCTTCGCGTAAGCTTGGCCCGTGCCGGCGGGCGGGAGCGGGACGCGAATCTCGCGCAGGATTTCGTCGGGTTCGAGCGCGGTGGTGAGCATGTCCACGAAGAAGCCAGCGGCGACGATGGTGCGCTCGCCGCCTTCCATGAACTGACCGGCGCACTCTATAAGTGCGACATCAACGGCATCACTTACGGCGACGGGCGTATCAACGTAGGCGTCCAAGTAACCATGACCCTGCTCGAAGACACCTTCGCCGACGATTCGGACAATTGAAGGTAGCCTCCGCGGTTCAACGCGCGCGAGCATTCACTCCTCATTCAACGTTCCGCGTTTCTCTGTGGTTTCCCACAGTGACACACGGCGGGGCGTGCGCGGAGGCCGTCGGCGGTCAGCACGCCCCGCCGCTGTTCGTGCCCGCGTCGCGCCTCTACGCGCGGCGGGGAATAATGCGCCGAGGCTCCCGGCTCGACGGTCAGTTCGGGGAGTTGTTTGTTGAAGGCTTCCCGCGCGTGCCGTGGGAACGTTAAGGGAGCAGGGCCGGGAGCCGATTTCGTTCACGCGGATGAGAGGGGGCAACAAGCGCGCGCCGAAAAATGCGAGACAAGAAGCGCGAGGCCGTGATAGCTTTAGCGGGCACGAAGGACAACATTCCGCACGCCACTTCCCGTATTGAAGGGCGTGCACGCGGCGACTACAAAGCGTCCGCCGAGACCGACAGAGAGTCGGGTGTTTCCCGCCGCGCGGCGGGCTTCAAGACGGCAAACAACAAAAGATTTCTCCGGTTGATGCGCCCCCAGATGCACATCACATACTGTCTGCTTCTCGTCGTGGCCTGCGCGCTCTCCGCCTGCCAACGCCACGAACCGGCGCGCGTCCGGGCCGAGGGTAAGACGCCCGCCGCGCCTCCCGCGCTCGAAGCGGCGGGCCGGGAAGACTCCGACGCGGACGGTCTGCCCGACCGCGCGGAGCTACGCTCCTTCAACGACCGCGAAAACTTTCGCCGCTGGTTCACGGCGCTGGCCGAACAGCAGTTCTACCGCGTGAGCGGAGAGTGGAACGCCGCGCAGCGCGACTGTGCGGGCCTCGTGCGCTTCGCGTGGCGCGAGTCTCTGCGCCGACACGACCGCGCGTGGTTCCAGCGAATGGGCGAAGGCTACGACGCGCCCGCGCCCGACGTGCGCGCCTACACTTTGGAGCGCGGCCCGCTCGGCGAAAAAATCTTCCGCACCGACTTCGGCGGTTTTCAGGAGACGGATTTGAGCGCCGGAAAATTCTCCGAGTTCGCCGACGCGCGCACGCTCAAGGACTTCAACGCCGAATTCATCAGCCGCGACCGGCGCGAGGCCCGCGCCGGTGATCTCCTCTTTTTCCACCAACCGTGGGTACAGAAATATCCGTACCACGTGATGATCTATCTCGGCGCGGCGCGCGTGGATTCGGAAGGCGCGAGCGATTGGGTGGTCTACCACACGGGCGCGTCGCCCGAAGACCCCGGCGAGGTCAGAAAGCTGCGCCTCGCCACGCTCGACCGCCACCCCGACCCGCGCTGGCGTCCCATCGAACGCAACCGAAATTTTTTGGGATTCTACCGGCTGAAAATTCTGCAATGAACAACAGGAGTCAGATGTCAGGAGACAGGAGTCAGAAGAAAAGCGCCGACCGCTTTTCCATTCTGGCTTCTGACTTCTGACTTCTGTCTCCCTGCCTTTGAGGGCTTATGACTCGTCGAATCGTCCTTTCCACCATCGCGTGTTATCTCGGCCTGATGCTGCTCGTGGCCGCTTTCGCCGTCCTGCGGGTGCGGACACAGAACCGCTTCGCGGCGCGGACGGCGCCCGACGTTTTGTCGGAGTACGGGCGCGAGATTACGGTGCCCGACCCGCACGCGAAGCCCTTCTTCTCGCTTCAGACGAACCGCACCTACGGGACGACGGATCGCGCGCGCGTCTTCGTCAACTATCGCGGCGTGGAGAGTCTCGACTTTCGCGTCTACAAGGTGAAAGACCCGGTCAAGTTCTTCCGTAGTCTGGAGAACCCGCATCAGGTCGGCGAGGATGAAGAGGGGAAGGTCGGCGAGTTGACGAAGCGCAAGCCGACGTTTCTGGAAAAACTCCGGCAGGTCAAGAGCATCGTCTACGGGACGATCAAGCGTTACGTCCGCTCACAGCTTCAGAACCAATCGCGCAAGGGCTTCAACCAGCGTTTCCGCGCCGGTGAGGAAGAGGTGGACGAGCAGAGCAACCGCACGCCGCTCAACCAGAGCGAACTGGCGCGCGTGCCGCTCCTCAATCCCGACCAGATGATTGACAGTTGGCGCGAGAAGCTGCCGCCGCTCGAAGACGCCTACGACCGGCGCATGATTTCGCTCGGTCGCCAGAAGCCGGGCGTCTATCTCGTCGAAGCCGTCAACGGCGATTTGCGCGCCTTCGGCATCACCATCGTCACCGACATGGCGATGGTCGAGAAGACCTCGAACGACGGTCGGATGCTCCTCTACGCCGTCGAGCGCAAGTCGGGCGCGCCGCGCGAGGGCGTCAACGTGCAGGTCTTCCGCGGCAAGCAGGACGTGACGAAAGGCGCCACCGACAAGCAGGGCATCTGGCAAACGCAGATCGTCAAGCCGAAACCGGCGGCGAGCGAGGAGAGCGAAGAGGCGGAAGGCGAGGAAGAGCCGGAAGAGCCGGTGGATAACTCGTACATCATCATGGCGACCGAGGGCGAGAACTTCGCCATCTCCGATCTCGACTCTTACTACTTCGAGAGCGGCGGCGGCGAAGAGGGCGGCGCGGAGATGACGAGCTACGTCTACACCGACCGGCCCGTCTACCGCCCCGAACAGAAGGTCTACTTCAAGGGCATTCTCCGCCAGTTGACCGAGCAGGGCTACAAGCTTCCGGCCAACTCGACCGTCAGCGTCTCGGTCGAAGACCCCAGCGGCGGGCGCATCTTCGAGCAGGAATTAAAACTCTCCACGCGCGGCACCTTCAGCGGCGAGCTTGACCTGCCCGAAGAGTCGCCGCTCGGTTCCTACACCATCAACGCGCAACTCGGCGAGACTTCGGCCTCCGGTTACTTCGAGGTGCAGGAGTACAAGAAGCCGGAGTTCAAAGTAAAAGTCACGACGCCGAAAGCCAACGTCTCGGTTGGCGAGAAGACCTCGTTCAACGTCTCGGCGAAATACTTCTTCGGCGCTCCGGTCGCGCGTGGCAACGTCAAATACTACGTCTACCGCTCGCGCCATTACGGTTGGTGGGACAGGGGCGCGACGGAAGAGGACGAGTTCGGCGTAGACCCCTCGCGCGATGAGGAAGAGTCCAGCTACTACGGCTACGGCGACAACATGGTCTTGGAAGGCGAGGGCAAGCTCGACGCGCAAGGGAACCTCAACGTCGAATTTACTGTCCCGATGCCCAACGCGAAAGAGACTTGGGATTACGAATACCGGCTCGAAGCCGAGGTCACGGACGCCTCGCGCCGTTCGATGAACAGCAGCACCAGCTTCGTCGGCGTTCGCAGCCAGATCGTCACCTCCGCATGGCCCGAACGCTACGTCTACTATCAGGGCGACACGGCGAAGATCAAAGTCACGGCGCGCGACCGCGAAGGCCGCCCCGCGCGCACGCGCGTCAAGCTCGTCTTCTACGAGCGGCGCTGGGAGAAGGTCATCAGGAAGACGGACTACGGCGACGAATATCCAGACTACGAAGTGCGCGAGAAGGAGTTGTCGTCCACCGCCGTCGAGACGAACGAACAGGGCGAGGCCGCGCTCGATTACGTAATCCCCGTGAGCGGCAACATCCAGATTAAGACGGTCGTCGAAGAGGGCGGGCGCGAGGTCGTCTCCGAGGCCGGCTCGATCTGGGTCACTGACCGCGCTGGCACCTTCACGGACGTGTCATACACGGGCGAGGGCACGATCAAGCTCGTCACCGACAAAAAGACTTATCAACCGGGCGAGACGGCGACGGTGCTCGCCATCCTGCCGACTGACAAGGCGCATCTGCTCGTCACGACCGAACTCAGAGGCGTCTTGAGCGTCCAGCGGGTTGACACGGTCGGGCGCACGGCCAGCATCAAAGTGCCCATCGAGAAGAGCCACGCGCCGAACATCTTTCTCAACGTCACCTATGTCCGCAACAGCGATATGTATACGGAGAGCGTCGAACTGGTCGTGCCCGCGCGCGACAAGTTGCTGAAGCTCGACATCGTCCCGAACAAGAAGGAGTTTCGCCCGCGCGAGACTGTCTCTTACACGGTGCTCGCGCGCAACTCCGACGGCACACCGGCGCCCGGCGCGGAGGTCTCTTTCGGCGTTGTGGATGAATCCATCTACAGCATCGCGCCCGAATCGGTGCAGGACATCCGGCGCGCGTTCTACGACCGCCGCTACAATCAAGTCAACACGAGTTTCTCCATCAACTATTATTTCGTCGGCTACGCCGGCCAGAAGGTGGTCAACCTCGCCGCGAAGAAGAAGACGCGCCAGTTCGCCGACACGAAGAACGAGGGCGAGGTGGTCAACCCGCTCGTGCGAAAGATTTTCAAGGACACGGCCTTCTGGCAGCCCGCGCTCGTAACGGGCGCGGACGGCAAGGCGACCGTCAAAGTCGAGCTGCCCGACAACCTGACGACGTGGCGCGCGACGGCCCGCGCCATCACCTCGGACACGCGCGTCGGCACCGCCGTCACGCGCGTCATCGAGAAGAAGGATGTCATCATCCGCGTCGCGCTTCCGCGCTTTCTCACGGCGGGCGACACCGTGACCATCTCCGGCATCGCGCACAACTATCTCAAGCAGGAGAAGACGACGAAGATTACGATTGAGGTACAGGGCGCGCGCCTGCTCGACGGGCCGGAGCAGACCGTCTCGATTCCGAGTTTCGGCGAGCACCGCGTCAACTGGCGCGTCAACGCGCCCTCGACCGGCGAAGTGAAGATTCTGGCGAAGGCTCTGACCGACGCCGAATCGGACGCCGTCGAAATCGCCATCCCCGTCGTCCCGCGCGGGCTGAAGGTGACGCGCGCCGAGAGCGCCGCCTTCGCCGAAGACGAGGCCGACAAAACTTTTACTTTCAACCTGCCCGCGAACGCCGACCCGAACGCGCGCACCTTCAAGGTCGAGGTCACGCCCTCGGTCGCGGGCGCGCTCTTCGGCGCGTTGGATTATCTGACCGGCTATCCTTACGGCTGCGTCGAGCAGACGATGTCGCGTTTTCTGCCGACGGTCATCGTCTCGCAGACCTTGCAGAACGTCGAGAGCGCGACCATCCGCGACACGAACGACATCGGACGCAAAGTCCGGCGTGGCTTGCGCCGTCTCTACAATTTCCAGCACGACGACGGCGGCTGGGGCTGGTGGAAGGACGACGAGACTGACCCGTGGATGACGGCCTACGTCGTGGATGGGTTCGTGCAGGCACAACGCGCCGGCTACGAAGTTGACGCGAATCGGCTCGAACGTGGACGCAAAAAACTTCGCGAGCTGATCGCGGCGGGGCCGCCGGACGCGAGCAAGGCATCCATCGAAGACACGCACGCCTACGTGGTCTACGCGCTCGCCGAGAGCGGCGGCGCGGACGCGCGGTTCATCAACGAGCTGTTCGACCAGCGCGGCAACCTGTCGCCCTACGGACGCGCGCTCCTTGCGCTCGCGCTCCGCGAGGCGGGCGACGCGAAGCGAGCCGCCACGGTCGCCGCCGAGATCGAGCGCACGGCGAAGTTGAACCCCTCCGAGGCGCACTGGGAGTCGGTCGAGGCGACGGCGCTTTCGGTGAAGGCGCTTGCGCGCATCTCGCCGAAGAGTGAGCTGTTGCCGAAGGCCGCGCGCTGGCTCGTCCGCAGCCGGCGCTTCGGCAACTACTGGCGCTCGACCAGAGAGACGGCCTTCGCCATCTTCGGTCTGACCGACTATCTGAAAGTCAGTCAGGAACTGTCGCCCGACTACGCGGTCGAGGTCTACGTCAACGGCCAGCAGGTGCTCGCGCAGCAGATGACCTCCGCCGAGGCCACCGCCGCGAAGGTCTTCACCCTCCAGCGCAAGGGCGGTGAAGTCGGCGGCGCGAACGAGGTGCGCGTCGTCAAGCGCGGCCCCGGCGTGCTCTATCTCTCAACCACGCTCACGCATCACACGAACGACGAGAACACGGCGGCGCAAGGCGTGCCGCAGTTAAAACTGTCGCGCGAGTATCTGCGTCTCAGCGTCGTGGACAAGGGCGAGGGCGGCCTCGGCTGGAAGGTCGAGCCGCTCGCGGGCGACATCCGTTCGGGCGACATCATCGTCTCGCGGCTCAGAGTCGAAGGCGACAAGGATTTGAGCTATCTGATGATCGAAGACCCGATTCCCGCCGGGTGCGAGCCGGTCGAAGAGGTGAGCGGCATCAACCTGCATCACACCGAGGAGGGCTGGAGCGATTGGTACAGCGCGCGCGAGTTCCGCGACCAGCGCGCCGTGCTCTTCCTCAACTACTTCGACGGCGCGGCGCAGTTCCAGTACGCCATGCGCGTGCAGGTGCCGGGCCAGTTCCGCATCGCCCCCGCGCGCGTCGAACAGATGTACCAGCCCGACGTGCGCGCCAACTCGGCAAGCGGCTCGATGACGATTCTTGATAAGTAAGCATTCAGCTATCAGCGTTCAGCTTATTCTTGTCTGAGCTGAACGCTGATAGCTGATAGCTGACCGCTTCACAAGGAAATCGAAAGATGATTAAAGACGCATTCACGGCCATCGGCGGCGCGGCGCGCGAACTCGTCCTCAACTGGGGCGCGCTCGCCTTAATCACCGCGCTCTACGGCGCGCTGCTCGTCGCGGTCTACTGGTTCTTTGCGACGGGCGTGGCGACCGCGTGGCAACTTGTCCTGTCGGCGATCCTCTTTCTGCTCGCGCCGCTCCTGTTCTTCATCCTTCAGGCGGCGGTCGCCAATCACGCCGAGGGCGTCGCGCGCGCGGGCGAGGTGCTGCGCCGAGCATTGAGAGATTTCTGGAAGATACTGCTCGTCAGCCTGCCGCTCGTCGCGCTGGCGCTGCTCGTCTACTATCTGCTGAACAAATTGCAAGCGCGCTTCCCCGTGCCGCCGGAGGAAGCGTCGCGCGTTATCCCATCGGTCGCCGGCCCGCGCGCCGCGCCGCCGCCGATCCCTTTGCGCTTGTCCGACGTGACCTTCTCGGCCTTGCGTCTCCTCCTGCTCGGCGCGGTGCTCCCGCTCGCGGGCATCCATCTTTGGCTCGCCATCGCGCGCGGCGGGCTTGTCGCGGCGCTGAAGAACATTCATCGCGTCGTCGGGCGGGCCTTCGCGCCGCGCTCGGTGCTCGTCTATGCCGTCGGCCTCTTTCTCTTCGGCCTGATGCCCTACTTCGTCATCTACACGACGACGCCCATCAAGAACGGCTGGGGTGAGATGATTCTCTTCGGCCTGCGTCTCGCCGTCGCCTTCATCCTCACGATCTGGGGCTGGGCCATCACGCTCGGCGCACTCGCAAAGTTAGAGCCTGTCGGCGGAGCAGTGACAGTTGATGAAATCCCGGTCGGAGAGCCGCCACCTGAGGAAGCCCCGGCCCCGGCATGAGGCGTGCGCTTCTTCTCGGACATGACAGCCAGTGAGGACGCGGAATCCAATAACTGAAATGGCGTTGAGTTTCGTCCGTCGCGTGCTTGCTTCCGCACTGGTAGTGCTTCGGCATCCGCGAGCCACGCATGGACTCTCACACGTCTGCCTGTGTTTCATTGTCTACTTCGTGTGGTCCGTGCCGCCGCACGGTGCGAACTTTGCGCCGCCGACACCGACATCAACCTTAAGCGAAGAGGAGATTGACGCCGCCTTGCAGCGCGCGGCTACGTCCGCTCTCGGCGGGCGCGAGGGTGCGGTCGTGGTGTTGGACGCGAGGACGGGCCGCTTGCGCGCGGTCGTCAACTCGCGGCTCGCGTTCGAGGAGGCGACCGCGCCGGGTTCGACCATCAAGGTCTTTACCGAACTCGCCGCGCTCGGCGACTCGCTGCTCGACGAAGAGACGCGCGCCCTGTGTCGTGGTCGTTATGAAGGCGGCGGTCTCAAGCTCAACTGCTCACACCCGCCGCGCCAGCCGCCGTTCAATCCGGTGCGGGCGCTCGCTTACTCGTGCAACAACTACTTTGGGAAGCTGGGTGAACGGCTCGACGGCGAGAGTTTTAAACGAACTCTCGCCGCGTTCGGCTTCGGCGCGCGCACGGGTGTTGACGAGAGGGAAGCGGCGGGCGCGTTGCCGCGTGGCGTGGGGGGCGTTGCCGCCGCGCTCGGCGAGAGCCGGGAGCTACAGGTCACGCCCGTCCAGTT
>JBGTBQ010000357.1:0-6773 GCA_041749275.1 Pyrinomonadaceae bacterium
CGCGCCCTCTTCCAGCCCGCGCACGTCGGTCTCGGTGATAATCATCTTCGAGGACTCGTCGCGCGCGAACTCCGGCTCCGGCTGCTCTCGCGGCTCGCTGACGGTCGAATGAATGCGCGCCCGCGCGGGCGCATCGGTCGCGCCCACAAGCGACGACGCAGGCGCGGACTCGCCCGCCGGCTCCTCCGCCGGGCCAGCCTTTTCGAGCACGTCGCGCACGAGCGCGCGGATGCGTTCGCGTGTGTTGAGTTCGTCCGTCATAAAAACAGATGTTAGATGTCGGATGTCAGATGTTAGTTTTTGTCTTCCACCGACATCTAACATCTAACGTCCGACATCTGCTTTTCTTGACCTTGTGTGTAAAGCTCTCATAGTATGTCGCACCATGAGTCGCGCGCGCAAATTTCGGATCGGTGGCGGCGCGCGTTGGGCATCCCGCAATATCCCAATCAAACTTGGAGGCCGACCTTGTCTACTTCTTCTTCCGCCCGCGCTTTCTCTGAATTCAGCAACCCGAACCTCGAACCGCTTTTCACCGCCGAGCAGATTCAGACGCGCATTTCGGTGTTGGGCGCCGAGATCGCGCGCGACTACGAGGGCCAGAACCCGCTCCTGATCGGCGTCCTGAAGGGCGCGTGCATTTTCCTGAGCGATTTGATGCGCGCGATTGACATGAAAGTCGGCGTCGAGTTCATGGCGATTTCCAGCTACGGCGCGGCGATGCGGACATCGGGCGAGGTGAAGATCGTCAAAGACCTCGACGTGCCGATTGAAGGGCGCGACATCCTCGTCGTCGAGGACATCGTGGACACCGGCCTGACGCTCTCCTATCTGTTGGACAATCTGCGCGCGCGCGGGGCGCGGAGCGTCAAGCTCGCGGCCCTGCTCGACAAGTGGGAGCGGCGCGAGCGCGATGTGCCGATTGACTATCTCGGCTTCAAAATCCCGGATGCCTTCGTCGTCGGTTACGGACTGGACTTCGCCGAACGCTACCGCAACCTGCCCTTCGTCGCAGTTATCAAAGACCCTAATGCATGATGAGAAGCTGTTAGCTTTTAGCCTTTAGCTTTTGTCTGGCTCACAGCTTCATTTCAGAGGAACACAGCATGAAAAAAATTTTCGCACTGATTCTGTCAGCCGCCTTTTGCATCAACGCCGTCGCGCACGGAGCCGGCCACGGCCACTTCAGTCCGCGCCAGAGGGATTTATCTCAGGTCGAGATCAAGACCATCAAGGTCGCCGGCAACGTACACATGCTGGAAGGCGCGGGCGGCAACATCGGCGTGACGGCGGGGCCGGACGGCATCCTGATCGTTGACGACCAGTTCGCGCCGCTGGCCGAGAAGATTCGCGCCGCGCTCAAGCAGCTCAACCCCGGCGCGCTGAAGTTTGTGCTCAACACGCATTGGCACGGCGACCACACCGGCAGCAACGCCGCGCTCGGTAAAGAAGCGACGCTCGTGGCGCACACGAACGTTCGCAAACGCCTCGCCGCCGGGTCGCAGACGCCGGGTCGCATCGTGCCTCCCGCGCCGCGGGAAGCGCTGCCCGTCATCACGTATGACAACGCCGTCTCCTTCCACTTCAACGGCGAGGAGATTCGCGTCATACACTACCCCGCCGGCCACACCGACGGCGACAGCGTCATCTTCTTCACCACGTCGAACGTCATCCACATGGGCGACGACTTCTTCGCCGGTCGCTTCCCCTTCGTTGACCTTGACAGCGGCGGCAGCGTCGAAGGTCTGATCCGAAACATCGGCGACGTGATCCAGAAGGCGCCCGCCGGCGTGAAACTCATTCCGGGCCACGGCCCCGTCTCGACGATTGATGACATGAAGGCTTACCACGCGATGCTGCGCGAGACGAGCGAACTTATCCGCGAGCGCATCCGGCAGGGCAAGACGCTCGAACAGGCCAAAGCCGAGGGGCTGCCCGAAAAGTGGAAAGAGTGGGGCACGGGCTTCATCAACACCGACCGCTGGATCGAAACTCTCTACCGAAGCTTCAAACAGGGCGGAGAGATGAAGGCGGGCGCGGCCTCCATCATGCGCGAACGGTTCAGCGTCGAGTTGCGGCACGACGCGGCGGCGAAGTTCTTCCGGCCCATGTTCGGCGGAGGGCTGTCAACTCTATAAGCGGTGCGAAGCAGAAGACCGCCGCGCCGCGGAGCGTTTTCGGATGGCTGCTGAAGTTCACTTCCGCCAGTTAGAAACTCTTAGAGCGTGTCCAAAAAGCCATGTGCCGAAGCTCCGTGAGGAGCGGAATGTTTATAGCCCATCGCATGACACGAGGTCGCTGAAGCTCCGTGAGGAGCGACATGTTAGGCGCTGCCGCCCCTCCGGGGCTTGAAAGAACAAGGGGAGAGCGGCGCGGGCGACACACATTCCGCTCCTGACGGAGCTGACTCCAAGCTGACTTTTTAGACACGCTCTGAGACCACGCCGGCTATGAAGAAACTTGTCCGACAGCGAGTGGCGCTTCTGCTCATCATGATGTGCATCCCGGCGCTCGCCCACGCACAGGTCGAGGGGAACCCGGACAACTGGTGCCGCAACGGACTCTATACGCACGACGCCGCCGGTTTCAGGCTCGGCAAGGTCGCGGGCGTGAAGGGCGCGCGCCTCTACTTCTACGATGACGCGGAGGATGACTGTCCCGGCGCGGGCGCGAGGTGCCGGAAGAAGAGCTATCTCATTCCGGGCGACGAAGTGATCGTGTCGAGCAAGTTCGGCGATTACGTCTGCGCGTGGTTCTCACCGAAGAAAGGTTCCGAGACGGTCGGCTGGCTGAAGGCGGCGAGCGTCTCCGTTTCGGAGGTGGACCAGAATCCTCCCCCGGCGCGCTGGGTTGGCGCGTGGGAGTACGCCGGCCAGTCGCTCGTCATCAAGCGCGGCGCGCAGGCGGGCGCGCTCCGCGTCGAGGGTGAAGCATACTGGCGCGGCTTGGGCGACAACATCCATATCGGCGAGGTCGCGTTCGAGGCCGCTCCCAGCGGCAACCTTCTCAGGCTCGAAGAGAACGAAGACCTGTGCAGCGTGACGCTCCGGCTCGTCGGTGATTATCTCGTCGTCAGCGATAACCTCAAGTGCGGCGGCGTGAACGTCACCTTCAACGGCGTCTACCGGAAAACGAACAGTAAGCGGTAAGGCAGTAAGCTTTAAAAACCGAAACGGCGAGCGGCTTGAGATATTCAATCTCAAGCCGCTTGCTTTATCCGCACAGGGCTTATTGCCGTTTGCGTAAGCCTGTCGCCGGGAGCGCAAGCGTCCCATCTGCGAGCGCAGGCGTCCCGCCTGCATTGAGCGCATGAGCGCGAATAATCTTTCCTCCACCAGCGCGGCGTGGGGCGGGAGCGGGAGCGTTCGAGCCACATTGCTCGAACGCTCCCGCTATCGCCTTTTGCCTTTTCCCGCACCCCACTCTACAATCGCCGACGAAGCAAGAGGCGCTCCCGAAATTTCCCCTCGACTGCCTTGTCATTGAAGCATGATTGCACACCTGTCCGGCACTCTACTGGCTAAACACGCGACCAGTGTGATCCTCGACGTGGGCGGCGTCGGCTATGAAGTGACGATTCCCGTGACGACCTTCTACGACCTCGAAGAGCCGGGGTCGGCGGTGCGCCTGCGCGTCTACACGCACGTCCGCGAGGAGGTGCTGCAACTCTTCGGCTTCCGCACGGAGCGCGAGCGCGAGTTGTTTATCTTGCTGATCTCCGTGAGCGGCATCGGCCCCAAGTCCGGCATCGCCATGCTGTCGGGGATGAGCGCCGACGAGATCGTGACGGCGATTCGCACCAACAACCTCGCGCGCCTGACTTCGATTCCCGGCGTCGGCAAGAAGACCGCCGAACGGCTCGTCATCGAACTGCGCGACAAGATGGCGGCGCTCTCCAGCCCGGCGCTCGATGCGGAGTTGGCGGCGGGCGCGGTGGGCGCGGCCCCGTCCGAAGACTCTCTGCGCGAAGACACGCTCTCCGCGCTCATCAACCTCGGCTATCAAAAAGCTCTGGCCGAGAAGGCCATCATGCAGGCCGCGAACGAGGGCGGCGACCTCTCGGTCGAGTTGCTCCTGCGCCGCAGCCTGCGACACCTGTCGAAAGGATGAAGGATGAGGGATGAGGGATGAAAGTGTAAGTATCGAGTCGTCGCTTTCTCCTTCATCACTCGTCCCTCATCCTTCATCCTTTGTATATGTCTGAACTCGAACCTATCAGCGTGCGCGAGATGAACGTGGTGGATGAAGATCGGGAGTTTGAGAAGTCGCTGCGGCCCACACGGCTCGCCGAGTACATCGGGCAGAAGAAAGCGACGGAGAACCTCGGCGTCTACATCCGCGCCGCGCTCAATCGCCGCGAGGCGCTCGACCACGTTCTGCTGACGGGGCCGCCGGGCCTCGGCAAGACGACGCTCTCCAACATCATCGCCAACGAGATGGGCGCGGAGATGCGCTCGACCGCCGGGCCGGTCATCGAAAAGTCGGGCGACCTTGCGGCGCTCCTCACCAACTTGCAGGAAGGCGACGTGCTCTTCATTGACGAGATTCACCGCCTGAATCCCGCCATCGAAGAAGTCCTCTACCCGGCGATGGAGGACTATCAACTCGATCTGATGATCGGACAGGGCACCGCCGCGCGCTCGATCAAACTCGACCTGCCGAAGTTCACCTTGATCGGCGCGACGACGCGCGCCGGACTCATCACCGCTCCGCTTCGCGGTCGCTTCGGCATCGTCTTCCACCTTAATTTCTACACGCACGAAGAACTGGAATTGATCGTCCGCCGCTCCGCCGGCATCCTCGGCACCGAGACCACGGTCGAGGGTGCGCGCGAAATCGCACGACGCGCGCGCGGCACCCCGCGCATCGCCAACCGCCTCTTGCGCCGCGTCCGCGACTACGCCGAGGTCGAGCACGACGGGCGCATCACCAAAGAGGTCGCCGACGACGCGCTCAATCGCATGGAGGTGGACACCTTCGGCCTCGACGAGATGGATCGAAAATTACTGCTCATGATTATTCAACAACATCAGGGCGGCCCCGTCGGACTCAACCACATGAGCGCCGCGTTGCAAGAAGAAAAAGACACCATCGAAGAGATCATCGAGCCGTATCTCATTCAAATCGGCTTCCTCAACCGCACCCCCCGTGGGCGCATGGCCGCGCGGCTCGCCTACGAGCATTTCGGCATCGCGCCCCCGCAAGCATCTCCCCATCGCCCCGGACTCTTCGACGCGGAATAACTTCCGCCGGATGATAAGCCGTGAACTTGCCGCCTCGTATATCAAGATTCGCGCTCGCGTCGCTTCTCGCCGTCGCGCTCGCGCCGACCGACCTTCTGCTCGCGCAGGAGCGCGCCGCGCCCCCTGCGCCGCCGCGACCGAAACCTTCAGCCACGCCGAAACAGAACCCGAAGGGCAAACGCGACCCGAAGGCGCGAGCGCGACGTGAGCAACAACTCGCCCTCGCCGCGCTGCTCGAAGCGGCTGAGGCCGCGCGCACGCTCGAACAGCCGTTAGATAAAGTTGAAGTTCTGGCCGAAGCCGCCGATGCGCTCTGGCCCTTCGACGAACAGACGGCGCGCTCCATGCTCCGCCGCGCATGGGAAGTAACGACCGCGCCCGGCGCCGTCGAAGCGTTCAAGCCGGAGGAGGACGAATCGGAGACCGGCGCGCGTGAGTTGATTTACATTGCGCGCCAGCACGTCATCACGTTGGCGGCGCGGCACGACACGCGGTTGGCCGAAAGTTACATGCGGGAGTTTACGCGCGGACAGGACGACGCCGGCGAAGAGGCCGCCGATTCCGCGCCCGCCGATAACGCCGCCCGTTCCACGCGCGGCGGGTGGCGTCAGCCGAGTCCGCAGAGCTTGCGGAGACTCTGGACGGCGCACGCCCTCGTCAGTCAGGGCGCTTACAGGAACGCCGCCGCCATCGTCGCGCCCGCTGTCAACGAAGGGGTGAACAGACCGCTTCTCGACTTCATCCTCCGCCTCCGCGCCTTCGACCCGCGCGAGGCGGACGCGCTCTATCTGCGCCTGCTTGAGAGGACGCGGGCGGACGCCGAGGCGGACGCCAACGACGTGCTGTTGCTGTCAACGCCCATCGTCTCGCCCGAACTGTACGCCTCAATCGGCGCGGACGGCGCGACCAATTTCGCTACGGTCATGCGTCGTGACGACGGCGCGCAGGCTGAAGAGCCGTCCGCGCCGCCGCTGAGGTTGCGCCGCGCCTTCTTCGATACAGCGGCGGCGGTGCTCTTGCGGCTCACGCCGTTCGGCGGAGCGGCGGAGAGTGCGCGCGGCGCGGCGACGGCCAGCTACTTCGCCATCGGGCGGCTGCTCCCCTTCTTCGACCGCGAAGCTCCACAGTATGCGCCGGAGTTGCGCGCACGGATGGCCGCGCTCGTGCACGAGCTTGACGAGGCGCGGCGCAACGCTCTCTCCGAACAGATGCGGACACGTACTCTGAAATCAAAAAATTCCACGGACCCTCTGCGGCCCGCGCTGGAACGGCTGCAAGATGTGAGCGACGAGAGGGAGCGTGAACGGCTGCGCTTCGAGGCCGTCGCGGTCGCCGCCGAGCGAAAGTTTTGGGATCGTGCGCGGCAGTTGGCCGGAGAGATCGGCGACGCGGAACTGCGGCGCGCGGCCTTCACGCTGATCGCCGTCCAGCAGCTCAAGAGCCTTGCCGAAGCCTTCAAGGACGAAGAGGCGGTGGATGACTTCGAGCGCGCCGCCGCTTTTACGCGCGCCGCGGACGCGCCGCAGGCCG
>JBGTBQ010000358.1:0-2912 GCA_041749275.1 Pyrinomonadaceae bacterium
TAAAGCCGCCGCGCCCACTCACGACGGATGTTTTCATGCGCGAAGATTAACAGATGTTGGAAGCGGCTCGTCATGCGAGTTGACGAGCCGCCGGCTGTTTTTCACCACGCGCCTTCCGCCATAAAAAGATCGCGCCGCCCGACAACGAGTGGCGGGCGGCGCAACCTTTGATCCCTTTCAGAATCACCGAAGCGATTCTCAGGGGATTGGCGACTCCGCATGTACACGCATGAATCGCCTTGTTTATATTTCGGACAGTAAGCGCCGCGCCCCTCCGCGCCTCTCCGCGTTACATCTTCGCCTCGACCAGCCTTCAAGACGAGGGACAACACACGCCGCATGTATAATGGCTCCTCGTAAAAAATTATGATGCTAACCAAACACAACCTTTTGACTCCACGTCTCGCGCTCGCGCTCTGCCTCTTCGCACTCCACGCCGCGCCGCCGCTTATTGAAACAGTCAGCGCGCAGAGACCCGGCGCGAAAAGAGCCTCCACGCCGTCAAAGTTCGTCAAGCAGAATGAAGTCGTGCGCTTCCCGCGCGCGGGCGAGGTGCGCGTGCGCGCCATCGAAATTCCGCACCGTCTCCCGCGACTCGAATTCACCTCCGCCGCGACGGGCAGGCGGCTGCTCACCGTCTCCGGCGGCGCTTCCGACCCGCGCGCCTATCGCATCGAGCCGGGGCCGACCCTCATGAATCCTCTCGTGCGCTTCAAAGTGCTGCACCCGTCGGGGCTGCCCGGCCCGCTCCTGCTCTGCGTGGCCGTCCGGCCCGGCGGCTCCGACCACGGCTTCGAGACAAATGTCATCGGCGAAGTCGGCGGGAGTCTGAGAGTGTTGACGCCCACGCCTCTTTTGAACAGCATCCAAGGCGGCGTACACGTCGGCGATCTCGGCGGCGAGCGCGGGCCGGGCGTCGCCGTCTGGTCTTTCCTCTGGGAGAATGAGGCGCACTACGCCGCGCACCGCTACGAAGTCAGACTGTTCCCCTTCGACGCGAAGAGGAATTCTTTCAAGCGCGGCAAGCTGCTCCGCACGAAAGCGAAGCACGAGACCGGCGCGGACGCGCTCGCCGAGTTGGGTCTGCCGCGTTACCCGAACCTGCTCGACGAAATGCCCGAGTTGGAAGACTACCGCAACTGACGCGCGCCGCCGCGTTCCATCCGACGATGAATCAATTACGCATACAGACACACGCGAAGAAAATCCTCCGGTTGTTGATGACGGCAACGCTCGCGCTGATGGCGCTCTCCGTCCCGGCGGCGGCGCAAGGCTTCAACGCGGACTATCTCCCGTTCCCGCACAGCAAACTCCGTCGCTTCCCGCTGACGCGCCACGCCTTCCCCGAAGGCTCGCCCATGAACGGCAAACCCTTCAACGTCTCCGGCGTCGCCATCCGCGAAACCGAGGTCGAGGTCAGCACGGCGACGGACGGCATCGAGCAGGACGCGCGCCGGCTCCACTTCAGCGGGCGCGAGAAGGGCGGCGACGAGTGGCGGCTTCAGACCGCGAGCTGGAACTATTACGACGCCGTCTACGAAGGCGACCTCGACCGCAACGGCGTCCGCGACCTCGTCATCTCCATCGGCACGGGCGGCAACGGCCTCGCCCCGCCGACGCATTTGATCTTTCTCACCTTCAACCGGCGGGGCCACGCCACGCTCTTCGAGGCGACGGGCTACTTCGACGCGCGCCGAGGCGACATCTTCGATCTCACCGACCTCGACGGCGACGGACGCGCCGAACTCCTCTTCATGGTCTATGACGATGGATACTGGGTGACGGAAGTCTACCGCGTTCTCGACGGGCGCTGGAGCCGCGTCCGCGGACGGTTCGCCGGACTCCAGTTTCCGCTCTACACGCGCTTCACGCGCCGCCCGAACCATCATCCGGTCAGCCCCGCGCCGGGCCGCCGGCCCCGTGCGCCCGATCTCATCGAGGAAAGCGACGGACGGCCCGCGCTCGACGCGGAAGAGGTCGAGGTGCGGGCCGCGTGTATTAACTTCAAGACGCTGTACAGCGTGCAGGTCGTCAACGACGAACAGACTCTGGCGGAACTGTTCAATAAAACGCGTGTGAGAGAGTGCAGCGAGCACGCCCCGCCGGTTGACTTCAACACACACACTTTGATCGGCGTTCAAGTCCGCGCCGGAAGCTGCGAAGCGGGGCAGCGCTTTCGTCACCGGCTCATCAGGGACGACGCGAAGAAACGCTATCTAGTCATGCTCGACTGGTTGGGAAACCCTTGCCGTGGACTCGGTTTTTATGAGCTGTGGTTGAAGACGCCGAAGCTGACGGAAGGCTACCACGTGGAGTATGAGGTGCGCGCGTTGCCGCGCGAAGAATGGACGCCGTGAACGGCATTGGCGGCGCGCGTGCGTCTTAACGGCTCCAGTCGGCGGGGACGAATTCGACGGAGACGATCTCTCCATCGAAACCGGACGCGGCCTCTTTGCGCGGGCGGAAGGTGACGAGGACGAGGTTCGCGGGTGCGCGTATTCCGCAGTCGAGTTGGCCGGTCTTGACCTCGGTCGTGTAGGTGACGAAGCGGATGCGGTTGAGCGCGTCGCCGCGCAAACGCAGCGTGCGGTCGCCGGTCTCGACCACGAGCACGACCTCATCGCCCGCGCACTCGATTTGGACGAGCCGTCCGCACGCCTGTTGCCCTTTGAAGCGCAGGCGCTTGTGATAGGGGCCGGGGTCGGGCATGTCGCAGGGCTGCGCCGGTTCGTTGGTCGTCGCGGATGAAGCGCGCGCCGCCTCGTCCGCGGCCTTGCGGCCTTCCTCTTCTCTGGCGGCGATGACGGCGAGCAGTTTCTCGGCGTGCGTGAGAAATTTTGGTTCGCCGCCGCGCCGCGTGGCCGCCGCGATAAGCTCGCGCGCCGCCGTGAACTCGCGGTTGCGGATGCGCG
>JBGTBQ010000359.1:0-13629 GCA_041749275.1 Pyrinomonadaceae bacterium
GGCTTGGCTCGCGCTCGTCGGCGGGGGCGCGGCAGCTTCCGAGGCGCCATTGCCCGCGGGGGCGGCGGCCCCGTCGCCGATGATGGCAACGACCTTGTTGACCTCGACCGTGTCGCCCTCTTTGAATTTGATCTCCTGAAGCGTCCCGGCGGCGGGCGCTGGAATCTCCGCATCAACCTTGTCGGTCGAAATCTCGAACAGCGGCTCGTCTCGCTCGACCTGCTCGCCGACCTGCTTCAGCCAACGCGTAATCGTCCCCTCCGCGATGGACTCGCCCATCTGCGGCATCACCACTTCTGTGCTCATAAATTCTCCCAAAAGAAAGATGTCGGATGTCGGAAGATAGCGCTCTGACTAACATCCGACATCTGACACCTGATTTCATCCCTCCCCCGTCGTCGGGTCAATGGTCATCGTAATCTCCTCGACGCTGTCCGCCGGGAAGCCGCCTTGCCGCGCGTGCTCGCGGACTTCATCCGCTGACGGCGCGATGTAGATGCAATAGAGCTTGTTTCCCGTCACGTAGCTGTGCACCCACTGAATTTGCGGCCCCATTTCGCTCAGGATGGCGCAGGACTTCTGCGACACCTCGCGCAATTGGCTGATGGGCAGGTCGCCCGCGCCGGGAACGTTGCGCTCGATCAAGTATTTCGGCATGGCTTTGCTCCTTTCTGGATAACGTTCAGCCATCAGCTAAAAACAAGAAGCCGAATGCTGATAGCTGAGTGCTGACCGCTTCTTCAATATGCCGCGAGTTTGCGCGCCGCGTCGAGCACGTCGCGCACCTGCGGCAGGTGGTACTCTTCGAGCGGCGGCGAGTAAGGGACGGGCGTGTCGGTCGCCGCGACGCGCACGACGGGCGCATCGAGCCACTCGAAAGCTTCTTCCGTAATGGTCGCCGCGATCTCGCCGCCGATGCCGCCCGTGCGCGAGGCTTCGTGCAGGATGAGCACCTTGCTCGTCTTCTTCGCCGTCGCAAGAATCGCCTCTTTGTCCATCGGCGCGAGCGTGCGGAGGTCAATCACCTCAACGTCCAACCCTTCCTTCTCAAGCTCCTCCGCCGCGTCGAGCGCGTTCAAGACCTGCGCGCCGAACGTGATGATCGAGAGGTCGCGTCCCTCGCGGCGCGTGCGCGCCTTGCCGATGGGCACGATGTAATCGTCTTCGGGCAACTCTTCGCGCAGACGCGGCAGACGGTAGAGCTTCTTGTGCTCGAAGAAGAGCACGGGGTCGGGGTCGCGGATGGCCGCCTTGATTAAACCCTTCGCGTCGTAGGCGGTCGAAGGCTCGACCATCTTGAGGCCCGCCGTGTTCATAAAAAACGCCTCGGCGTTCAGGCTATGGAACGGCCCCGAATGAACGCCCGCGCCGCACGGGCCGCGAAAGACCATCGGCAGCCCCGCGCCCCAACGATAGCGACACTTCGCCGCGTAGTTCGTCAGCATGTCGAAGCCGGGCGAGATGAAGTCTATAAACTGAAACTCCGCGACCGGCTTCATGCCCATCAGCGCCGCACCGCACGCCGCGCCGACAATCGCCGCTTCCGAGATGGGCGTATCAATCACGCGCCCCTCGCCGTACTCGTCGAGTAGGCCGTCCGTCACCTTGAACGCGCCGCCATAAGCGCCCACGTCCTCGCCGATGACGAACACGCTCTCGTCATGCTCCATCTCTTCCCAGATACCCTGCCGGATGGCCTCGACCAGCGTCGCCATGCCGCCGCGCTCCGGGCGGTTCGATTTGTGCTCTTTTTTAACCGCGGTTGACATGTTTCACTTTGCCCTGAGATGTTTGAATTTCTACAACTGAGCATTCGTCAAAGCTCTAATGCTATCTGCATATGACTACCGCTCGGTTGATCTATGATAAGACTTTTTAGATTTTCAATATTCACAACCGCGCCAAATCTTATAAAAACTTCGGAAAATTGCTCAAACTTCATCCCCCAGTAAATGAGGGCGCAAGACATCGGCGCGCCTTTGCCTGCATCTTTGCCATCAACTAAGAATCGCAGGCGCGTGTCATAGAGAAAACAGATTGCCGTGGCTTTGCCATATACATACTTCTTCCAGTGCCCCGTGTTGGTAGCGACCGGAACTAAAGCTATAACTTCCGATCCGTAGAGCCTATTAGCTTCTTCGCACTTGCCAAGCCATCTTTTGATGGATGTCCCACGCTCGCGGTCAATGCCGTAGGGAGGATTAACATACACTGTTGGAAAGTTCCAGACCTCTCTCAGCCCATCTTGATCGGGAAGAGAGTATTCCACCACAGCATTTACAATCGAATGGCAATTCGAGCATGGATCAAGGTGAATCACGCCGTTAAAAAATTCTCTAATAGCATCAACGTACTTCGGAGGAGTGCCCCAATGTTGACTTTGACTGACAATTTTTCGCCCTGCCGTCATAAAGCGTGTACTACCTTCCAATCTTTAGAACGCAAAAGCGTGAGTTGCGTTCTGAGGTCACTGAGGGAGTTATTATTTGGGGCAATGACGTTGAACCACTTTTCTATTCGCGACTGATTCCGCGTGAAATATGTTTGCAGAACTTGATCCGCCTCGTAATGCATCTGCACTTTGGTAAATTGATTTTTGCTCTTTTTTCCTTCCGCCGAAATATAGCTTGCCAGAAAAGCGACTTGAGCCGGTTGGAGAAGCGGCGCCGGGTTAAGCAACAAGTCAGTGATAAATTCGGCGAGACCCGCATCGGTTAGAAAGATGAGCCAGTCATATGATTGTGCTAAGACTTTCAATTCCTTATTGTGATTATCCGAGGTGAACCAGTTTCCGTGATTGCTGACGACGCCGACTGTGAGAATAAAATCCCGTAGTAACTCTCGGTCATCAGAGGCCACTATTTCCGCTAACAATTCGGTATATGGTTTAGAGTAAACAGACCCGTCAAACTTATACACCAATCCGCGCAGTTCTCCCGAAGCCGTGCGAATTTTATGCAAAGAAGAGACGGTCTTTGCGACATAAGCCCCTTGTTTCGCTTTCTCAATCGTTTGCGGCCCTTTCTTACTTCCTTCTTCAATCCCAACACGCTTGCACTCGAACATGGCGTAGGGTTTGTAATACTGCTCCAAGATCGTGATCCGCAACTCGCCCAATTCTCTCTTATCCAGAGTCGCTATCAAATGCGATTTGCTCCCACTTGCTATGACGCAGGAGTTTCTTAAAACTTCACCTTGCGTCAAAAGCTGCCGCTTTGATTTCGATCTGACAAGTCCTTCGAAAGGGAACTCGCAGGCACGCAACTCATATAAAATTCGCGAGCCACTGACAGGCCGCCTCGGCGGGCGTAACACGAGAGCACTTTTACGCATGATGGGATGGAGCGAATATTCGACATTGTGAGTGATTTCCGGGTTTCCATATTCGTTCAAACCCCGCTCGATGGCAATCGAATGCTCAAATTCCCATGACTTCAAGACGTAAAAGGTAATGACCTCAATCAGTATGCCGAGCGCTCTGCCTGCTGCTTTTTTCGAGTCTCTTGCGTAATGAAAAACTTGTTCGGCTAAGACCTTTTGTAATTGATCTACTGACTGATAAGCCACATTCATTACGGTTTTATATTTCCAACTTCACCGGCCAGTTCCTCGGCCAACTCTTCAGCCATGTATTGCAGCAGGGAGACTTTGAACCGTGCCAGCGCGTTGATGAATTCGGCGCGCGTCAATCCCGCCACTTCAGCCGCCTTGCCTTGCGACAACTCGCCCAGCTCGTACCACTTCACCGCCGCCGCGATCCGCATCTCGCGGACGAACTCGTCCGGCGCTTTGCGAAGGGCCGCGAAGGCAGTTTCCGGTAAGCTGATCGAGACGGTCTGCATATAGTCTCCTTTCAGCCGCAACGATAATCCATCTGCCGTCGAATCTTCTCCCTCGCCTCCGCGCCCGCGAGTCTTTCGCACGGATGGAGGCCGAGGTCAATCGCGGCGGTGACGCCGCCCGCCGTCATGCGTTCGAAGATGACGAAGGCCGCGCGCAAAATGCGTCACTCCGAGTTCGCGCCGAAGACCTTCGGGCGGAAGGCGGGCGGCACGACGGAATTATCAAAAACGTTGTAGGCCGCCCTTTCGGCTTCGGGCATCGGCGAGCTTTCGGCCCACGTTGCGTCCTCTTCAATCTCGCGTTTGACATCCGCCACGATTTCATCGAGCGCTTCCCGCGTCGCCACGCCTTTCGAGATGAGATGACGTTGATAACGGTCAACGGGGTCGCGCCGCTCCCACTCCGCCAGTTCGCCTTCAGGTAAATAACGCTGGTCGTCGTGCTCGGCATGGCCCTTGCGCCGGTAGGTCTTCGCTTCGATGAGAACCGCGCCGCTCCCGCCGCGCGCGAACTCCGCCGCGCGCCGCATCACTTCGTAGCAGGCCACCACGTCGTTGCCGTCCACGATGTAGCCGGGGATGGCGTAGCCGGCGGCCTTGTCGGCGAGGTTCTTCACCGCCGTCTGTTTCGCGGTCGGCGTCGAGTAGGCGTACCAGTTGTGCTCGGCGACGATGACGACGGGCAGGCGCTGCACGGCGGCAAAGTTCAGCCCTTCGTGGAACGCGCCGGTGCTCATCCCGCCGTCGCCGATGTAGGCCACGGCGACAAGCTCTTTTTTGCTCATCCGCGCGCCGAGCGCGATGCCGGTCATCACGGGAATCATATCGCCGAGGTGCGAGATTGGCCCGATGAAACCGCGCGCCAAATCGCCGAAGTGGATATTGAGGTCGCGCCCTTCCGACGGCCCCCACGCCTTCGCCATGTACTGCGCGAAGACCTCGCGCGGACGGATGCCCTTCACCAGCACCGCGCCGAGGTCGCGGATGAGCGGTGAGATAAAGTCTTGCGGCGCGAGCGCGTAACACGTGCCGACGGCGGTCGCCTCCTGCCCCAGCGAGCGAAACACGCCGCCCACTACCTTCGTCTGCCGGTAGAGGTTGACCAGTTTTTCCTCGACCAGCCGCGTCAGTTGCAGGTAACGATAGAGTTCGAGCAACTGCTCGTTCGTGAGACTCGTCTCGCTCGTACAGACCAACTCGCCCTGCTCGTTCAAAGGGTCGGGCAGCGTCGCATCGCTCGCGCGCGGTTCGAGGTGGATGAAAGCGCCGCTGTTCGACGCCGCGCCGCCCGCCCCGTTTCCGGCGTCCGCTTCTCTGTTTTTCTCTCGCGCCGGCTTGCCTTCCGCGCGCGAGGCCGTTTTTGTTGTCGAACCGTTCTTCATAAAGGAGCTATCAGCATTCAGCATTCAACGTTCAGCAAAGTCAAAAGCTAATTGCTGAACGTTGAATGCTCTTAAAAATGAATCGTCAAATCGTGGATACCCTCGGCGGCTTCCATGACGGCCTCGGAGACGGTCGGGTGCGCGTGGATGGTGCGCCCCAGTTCGTCCGCCGTGGATTCGAGCCGCATGGCGACGATGGCTTCGTGAATGATCTCGGTGGCGTGCGGGCCGATGATGTGGACGCCGAGGATTTCGTCATACTTCTTGTCGGTGACGATCTTGACGAAGCCCTCCTCCTCGCCGAGAATGCGCGCCTTGCCCGAAGCCGAGAACGGGAACTTCGCCGCCTTCACGTCGAAGCCCAACTCGCGCGCCTTCGCTTCGGTGAGTCCGACCGAGGCGACTTCCGGGTCGCAGTAGGTGCAGGAAGGAACCTGCCGCATGTTGATCGGTTCGGTCTTGTGGCCGGCGATCTGCTCGACGACGAGGATGCCCTCCTTCGATGCGAGGTGCGCGAGCCACGGCGTCGGGATCACGTCGCCGATGGCGTAGACGTTCGGCTCGCCCGTGCGGCAGAACTCGTCCACCTGCACGTTGCCACGCTCGACCTTGACCTTCGTGCCTTCGATTCCGAGACCTTCGAGGTACGGCATCCGCCCGACGGCGACCAGCAGCATCTCCGCTTCGAGCGCCACGTCGCCGCCCTTCGCGTCCTTGCCCGTCACCTTGATTCCGGTGTCGGTCTTCTCGACCTTTTCGAGCTTCGTCCCCGTCAACGGTTTGATGCCGCGCTTCTTCAGCGATTTTTCCAACTCCTTCGAGACCTCTTCGTCTTCGAGCGGCATCAGGCGCGGCAACAGTTCGACCAGCGTCGTCTCCGCGCCAAAGCGCGAGTAGACGGAGGCGAACTCGGTGCCGACCGCGCCGGAGCCGAGGACGATCAGAGACTTCGGCACTTCCTTCAACTCAAGAATGTGGTCGCTGTTGACGATGCGCTCGCCGTCCGTCTCGAAGCCGGGGATGGGGCGGACGACCGAGCCGGTGGCGATGATGATGTTCTTCGTGTTGATGACCTGCTTGTCGCCGTCCGCGCCCGTCACTTCGACTTTGCCCGGCAGGGCAAGTTTGCCCGTGCCGTTAAAGACCGTGACCTTGTTCTTCTTCATCAGGAACTCGACGCCCTTCGAGTTCTTCATCACGACCTTGTCCTTGCGCTTCTGCACGTCGGCGAAGACGAGCCTGATTTCGGAAGCCTGCACGCCGAAGTCCGCCGCGTGCTGCATCTGTTCGTAGATGTGCGCGGACATCAAAAGCTGTTTGGTCGGGATGCATCCGCGCAGGCCGCACGTCCCGCCGAGCCGCTTATCCTTTTCGACCAGCGCCACCTTCAGCCCCAACTGCGCCCCGCGGATGGCCGCCACGTAACCGCCCGGCCCCGCACCGATAATCGTCACGTCAAACTGTTCAGTAGACAATGTTCTCTCCCGTAATGAAGGGATGAAGGATGAGGGATGAGGGATGAAGTAAAGACGGAAGCGCTTTTTTCATCCCTCATCCTTCATCCCTCATCCTTCATCCTTTATCCTTTATCCTTCATCCCTCATCCCTGATTCTCTTCTTCCACTCTTCGATCTGCGCCGCGTGGTGCGTGGGGTGGATGACCGCGAGGATTTCGGCGAGCTTGTATTCGCGCGATGTCTCGTCCAACTCGTCCGGCATGGAGTCGAGCAGTTCGGTCAGGCGAGTGCGGGACGCGTCGAACTCCGCGCGCACCTCGGCGAACGTGCGCCCGCGACGCTCCGCGACCGCGGCGGCATTGAAGCCGTGAATCGCTTCCTTGTCAAAGTTCGGCGGCGCGGCGCCCCGCCGGATGTCGCCGATGACGCGAGCGCCTTCGATCTCCCACGCGGCGACGTGCGCGAGCGCGTCTCGCACAGACCACTCCGCGTTCAGCCCCACGCGCGTCGCGTCCTCCTCCGTCAGCCCGTCCAGCGCGCGCGTCAGCGCGGCGTGGGCGGCGTGACCGCGCTCAAGCAGTTCCGACTTTTTCATCTCGCGTCCCCTCCAACGAGTCTCGGCGAACGCCGCGCCGACAGGCCGACGCACGGGAGGGATGTCCTTCCCCGGCGCGCCTGAATTCGTCATGTTGTGTGAAAGCTTTTTTCAAATCCGTATTATAACTTTGCGACGCCGTTTCGGCTAACGCGCCGGTCACGACTTCGCGCCCGCGCCCAAGCCGGGGCGCGGACTGATGATGCGCGTCCATCAGACGGTGTTCGCCGGTCGGCGCGGGGTAGACTTGCTTGCCGCCCCGCGCCGCGCGCCGGCTCTATTTCCCCGCGCTCTGAAGCAGGGCCACGTAGTCCTGCGTGAGCTTTTCGAGCTTGGACTTGAAGACCGGGTCGCTCATCGAGTTTCGCATGTACTTGATCTGGAGCTTGGACATGCTCATCGCGTCGCTGGTGACGCTCTCCAGCATCTTCTTCTTCGTCTCTTCGCCCACCTGAAAGTCGCGCACGTTCTTGATCGAGGCGAGCTTCGCCGTCATGTCGGCCTTCTTCGAGTCGAAATACTTCTGCGCGTCGTCAACGCCCGCCGCGGTCGGGTTCGCGTCAACTCGTTTGACAATCTCCTGCGTGAAAGTGTCTAGGTCGGCGATGACGGCGCTTACGTCCGCATCCTTTTTGCAGGCGAGCGCGAGCGCGCACAGAAGCGCGCCGAGCGACAGGCAAACCAGTTTCCTGTACATGTCCGGGGGAACCTCCGCGATGGTTTGGAAAAAGCGTTATCATGTAACAGCCTGCGAAAATGAAAGTCAAGACAACGCCGGGGCTGTGAGAGCAGAGCGGTGCGCTGTCAGCACCGAGTCGCGAATGGCGCGCGACGAGAGGTTTGCCGTCGTCACCGCTGGCGGCTTCCTGTTCACCGATTGCCCCTTCCCGTCTTCGTGCCTTTGTGGTAAGTCTTGTCGCCGCACTCCAACCGACGATGAGGGTTTGAAAAGATGAAACACAGCGAAGAGTTCCTGAAACTGGTCGCGGACGCCAAGACGCGCGTCCGCGAGGTGAGCGTCGAGGAGACGCGCGCCCGGCTCGCCGCCGGCGCGCGGCTCGTTGACGTGCGCGAGGACAACGAGTGGGAGGCGGGCCACGCGGCGGGCGCCGAGCATTTCGGACGGGGCATCATCGAGCGCGACGCCGTGGCGGCGTTTCCGGACAAGGCGGCGGAAGTGATTCTCTACTGCGGCGGCGGCTATCGCTCGGCGCTCGCGGCGGACAACCTGCAACGGATGGGTTACACAAAAGTCTACTCGATGGCGGGCGGCTGGAAGGCTTGGAAGGACGCGGGCGCGCCCGTCGAAGGCGAATAGGAAACTCAAAGGAGAAGCCGATGGAATATCCCCTGCAACTATCATTCAAACTGCTCGCGCTCGCGCGGCAAATCTCCGTCCGCGACGCACGCGGCGAACTCGTCTTCTACGTCAAGCAGAAGGCGCTCAAGCTGAAAGAGTCCGTCACGGTCTTTGGCGACGAGGGGCAAACGCTCCCGCTCTACACGATGAAGGCCGACCGCGTGCTCGACTTTTCGGCGCGCTACAACTTCGCCGACACCGCCGGCAACCTCCTCGGCTCGGTCAGGCGGCGTGGGATGCGCTCGATCTGGAAAGCGCATTATGAAGTCTGCGACGCGAGCGACAATCTCGACCTCTCCATCGGCGAAGAGAACGCGTGGACGAAAGTCTTCGACGCGCTGCTCGGCGAAGTCCCCATCGTCGGCATGTTCACCGGCTATCTCTTCCACCCCGCCTACCTCGTCAAACGCCCCGACGGCACAACCGTCATGCGCCTCGTCAAACAACCCGCCTTCTTCGAGGGCAAATTCACCATCACCAAACACGCCGAACTCGACCAGCGCGACGAGACGCGCGCCCTGCTCGCGCTGTTGATGACCGTGCTGCTCGAACGCGGACGGGGATGAAACAGTCCGCGTGCTGGCCGAGAATGTAAATCAGGGGGCCGGCTCTTTGAGAGAGCCGGCCCCCTGATTTTTTAACGCGATGCGCGCCGGGCAGCGCGATCAGTGGCCGCAGTCGGCGGGCGTCTCGCCCGTAATCGTCCACGAAGCATTGCCGGAGCAGGACACGACCGCCGACAGGAAGCAGCCGTCCTTGTCTTCGCCGATGAGCTTCACTTGGCTGCCGTTGCAGGAGACGGAGCCGAGCGTGAACGTCTCGCCGGGCCTGATGACCGAGTCGTTGAGTTGGTCCGGCCCCCAGTTATCCTCGCCGGGCGGTGAGAGATAGAGATGGAGTATCTCGCGCTGCGAGTTATTGACTATGGTAATTGCCACCGCGCGCGGGCGTGCATGTGTGAGTGGGACAGCCAGCGCCGCGCAGGCCACGGCGGCGAGAATGATGAGGAGCGAGACGCTTTTCGCGTTAATCAGTCTGGCGTTCATAAATCCGAAACCCCCTCTCTCGGTTAAGAGTGTTAAGACATGCGCCTCAATTACTGACCATGTGAGAACGGATGCTGTTTGGAGCGCACCGCGCGCTGAACGGTCAACGGCGACTGTCACTCAGCCTTCTGACCGTTCCGCACGCGGCGGGCGATCATGGGCAGCCGCCGTTGACCACGTAGACGGGGCCATCGTCCACCGCGCCCCCGTTGTTGCCCTGATTCTTGGGCACTTTCACTTTGGCCGTCGCCGTCGTCATATTGCCCGCGGCGTCTCTGACTTTGAAAGTGATCGTGTAGACGCGACCGTTGCCGCTGCCGCTACGCTCGGCGCGCACCTGCACGGACTTGCAATCAGCGGCGATCACGATGTCGTTCATGGTGTTGCCGTCGCCGTCGCCGTTCTCGGCCTCGTCGCTCCAGACCTGCGAGATGTAGACATCGCCGAGGTCAATGCCTGAGTCGCAACTATCGCCGGCGGAGGCCACGAGGTCGGAAACGTTGACCGTCCGGTATTGGTGGTTAGGCGGCCAGAGCGTAATCGTCTGACCGTTGAGCGTAATGGTGGGCGCGGTCGTGTCCACGACGTTGACCGTGCGCGTGGCCGAGGCCGAGTTGCCGTTGCCGTCGCTGACCGTGTAGGTGAGCGTGTAGCTGCCCGGCACGTTTGTGTTGACCGCACCGGAGACGTTGATCGCGCCGGTCAGGTCGCCGGCGCAGGCGTCGCTGGCGGTCGCGCCGGGATCAACGAACGCCGTGTGACACTCGACCGTCAACGGGTTCGCGCCGTTCAGGGTGATGACGGGCGGCGTGTCGTCAATGACGTTGAAGGTGGTCGTGACGGTCGTGCTGTTGTCCGAGTTGTCCTTCACAACGATGGTGATCGTGTGCTGGCCGGGGCCGACGAGCGTCTCCGGCCCCGGACTCTGCGTGACCTCAAGGAAAGCGGCGGGCGTGCAGTTGTCCGTGGCCGCGAGACCGACCGTAAAGTTCGGCACCTCGACCATGTCGCAGCTCGCGTTGACCGTGACGCTCTGAGGCGCGGGCGGCGTGACGGTGGGCGGGACGTTCTCGGTGATCTTCACCGACTGATCGCACGTCGCAACGTTGCCGGCGGCGTCGGTCGCCGTCCAAGTGATGATGGTCTCGCCCGCCGGGTACGGGTCGGTCAGGGCCGCCGCGTCGCTACGGACGCCGCCGTTGACGATGACGCCCGCTCGGTTGTCGGTCGCGGTGGCCGTGCCCACATCAACGTTGGCCGCGCAGGCGTTGGCTGGGGCGGCCTGCACGATGTTGGCCGGGCAGGTGATGACGGGCGGCTCGTTGTCCGGGTCTGTGGTTACGGTCACGGTAAAGGTACAGCTCGCTCCGGTCGCCGTTTCGGTCGCCGTCACGGTCGTCGTGCCGAGGTTGAAGGTCGTGCCGGACGGGAGGTCGTAAGTCACCGCGCCGCAGCCCGTGCCCACCGTGGTCGGGTCCGCGTAGTTGACGACCGCCGTGCCGGAGCCGGGCGAGTCTTCAGCCACTGTGAGGTTGTCGGGGCAGTCGAGCGCGCAGTTGTTCGGGGTGATGGTCACGGTGAAGGTGCAGGTGGCCGTGTTGTTGCCCGTGTCGGTCGCCGTCGCGGTGACGGTGTGGGGCGAACCGGCGACGGTGAAGGCCGAGCCGGAGGCCGGGCTGGTCGTCACCGTGACCGGGCCGTTGTCGTTCGCCGTCGGGCTGAAGCTGACGAGGGCCGAGCCGGAACCGGGCGCACTCTCCGGGACGGAGATGTTGGCCGGGCAGGTGATGGTCGGCGCGACGGTGTCCACGACCGTCACGTTGAAGTAGGCCGGGTCGCCCTGATCGCCGGAGCAGCCGACGATGGTCGTGCCGAAGGGGAAGAGCGAGCCTGACGCGGGCGAACAGGTCACCGGCCCGCAGTCTCCGGTCGAGGCAGGCGGCGAGTAAGTGACGACCGCCCCGCCCTGACTCTGGTCGGAAGGGGTCACGGAAATGTCGTCCGGTGGGTCAATCTGGCAAGGCACGCCGCCGACCGTGACGGCCTCGGCGGTTGAGGAGTTGTTGCTCAGACGCGAGTCGGTCGTGGAGCTGGTGATCTCCGCCGTGTTGGAGACGACGATGTCGAGGTCTGTGCCGACAACCACGGTGTAGGTGATGGTGAACTCCGCGGTCGCGCCTACCGCGAGACTGGGGATCGTGCAGGTGGTCGTGCCGGTGGCGGCGCCCACGGAGGGGTTTACGCAGGAGAAAGATGGCCCCGCATTCTGCGACTGGGAGAAGAATGTCATGGCCGCCGGCACGTCGTCCGTCAACTGGACGCTCTGCGCGGCGTCGGGGCCGTCGTTGGTGACGAGCAGCGTGTAAGAGACGTTCTGCCCGATCTGGACCGTGGCGCTCCCGTTCGAGATGAACTTGAAGACGGAGAGGTCGGCGACGGCGTTGGCCGGGTCTCTGACGACGAAGAGGGCGCGGGCGCGGATCGAGCTGTCCGTCGTGGAAACGCTGTTGACCGCCCATGTCCCGCGATTGTCCACCGTGACGCCGCCGATAATTGAAGTGGCCGTCGCGGGCAGAGTGAACAGGTTCGTCTGCGGGTCGCTCGTGATGGTGGCTTGCTGGAGGATGAAGTTGGCCGTGTTAACCCAAGTGAAGCGGCGTTGCGGGAAGAGCGGGAAGAGCGGCGGGTTTGTCACTTCCGCGCAGACCGTCTCGCCCAGATTGAACGTGGTCTGTGGAGTCGTGCAGTCGGCGGCGTAGGTGGCGACCGATTCCCCGATCTGAAAAAGGGGCGCAAGCGGCGCGGGCGCGGCAGCCGCTTCGAGACGTGACGCGGCGACCGCTTCACGCACCGTCGTCGTCGCGTTCTCCGGTGCGGCGGTCGCGGGCGAAGGGTTCAGCAGGGCTGGACTGTTCAGGCTGCCGGGCGAGAAATGTGGAGACATCGGGAAGGAAGAGGCCAGCGCGATAGCCCCGGCGGCAACGAAGGCGAAGACGGCGAGCGCGCGGGCGGGCATCCTACTTCCGGCGGAACGCCTCATGCGCGGGTGATAGCTTTTTAAACTGGAAGCGACGGGGGGCTTGGGCGACTCCATGCTCGTTACTCCTTATTGATGGCGAGAAATACGGCTTGTGGGCGGCACTCAGTTCGAGGCGGCGCTGTGCAAGAATCCGACTTGAATATTTCAGGAAACTGCCGGTCGGACAGGCGAGGCATATCGCCATGCTACGTTTGCGAGACGCCTCTATATCCCATCCATCCCAAATAATCAAGAGCCAGCGACAATTTCCCGCCCCGCCTGACCGCCACGTGAACCGCCGTCCCGCGTCCGCACATACACCACACGCCCCGTCCGCACGCGCGCGCGCCGTGCCAAACACGCGCGCGGCATTTCACCTGCCGGCCCGCACGCGCGCCGTGCTATATTCCCCGGCAGCCTCAGATCAAGGAGACTGCGCGCCCGTGCCGCCTCAAACCTCCGTCGAAGTCTTCTACTCTTACTCGCACAAGGACGAAGAACTGCGCGACCAGTTGGCGACGCATCTCGCCATGCTGAAGCGCAAGGGAATCATCCGAGAGTTGCACGACCGCGGCATCGTCGCCGGGCAGGAGTGGGACGGGAAGATTGACGAGCGGATGAAGACAGCCGACATCATCCTGCTGCTGGTCAGCGCAGACTTTCTCGCCTCCGACTATTGTTACGACATCGAGGTCACGAGCGCGGTGCAAAGGCACGAGACAGGCGAGGCCGTCGTCATCCCCGTCATCCTGCGGTATTGCGACGACTGGCAGAGCGCCCCTTTCGGCAAACTTCAAGCTCTTCCAAAGGATGCGAGGCCCGTCACCGATTGGCCGGATCACGACAGGGCATTCGCGGATGTCGCCAAAGGTATCCGCATAGCCGCCGAGAAGTTGCTCGCACGCCGCGACGCGCCGCCGGAGCCGCG
>JBGTBQ010000360.1:0-14751 GCA_041749275.1 Pyrinomonadaceae bacterium
ACGCGCGCGGATGCCGTGTACAACCTTCAGCGCGCGGCCCTCTTCGGCGCGGCGCTCGAAGCGGGAGAAGACGAACTCGTGTGGGAGGCGATGCAGGATCGCCTGCACCAGCCGCACCGCCGCGACCTCATACCGGGTCTCGCCGACGCCCTCTCGATGCCGCGCCGCGCGGGTCTTGTCGGTATCGCATTGAGCGGCGCCGGGCCGAGCGTCCTCGCTTTAGCGCGCGATAACTTCGACGAGATCGGCGAGACGATTGCCGGCGACTTCCGCCGCGCGGGTGTCGGGGCGACGGCGCGGCTACTCGAAGTTGACGAAGACGGGCGGTGCGTGAGTGCACGCACGAGGCGTGGCGCCGGGAGCGCGGGCATCCCGCCCGCCATGAACACATGAGCGCGAATCCATTTGCCGGGCGGTGTGAAGATGACTTTTGAGTTGACGAAATGGGTGTGGATGAACGGCGCGTGCGTGCGCTGGGACGAGGCGACCGTGCACGTGTCGGCGCACGCGCTGCACTACGGGAGCGGCGTCTTCGAGGGCGTGCGGTGCCGTCATTCACATCGCGCGCGATCTCGGCTACGCGATTGAGACCGGGCCGTTGCAACTCGAAGACATCACCGCGGCGGACGAAGCCTTCTTCACCGGCACCGCCGCCGAGGTGACGCCGATCCGCGAAGTTGATGGGCAGGTGATTGGCGGTGGTCGGCGCGGCCCCGTCACCGAGCAGATACAAAGCGCCTTCTTCGACGCGACCGCCGGGCGCGACCCGCGTTACCGGCACTGGCTGCACCTTATCGCCCCGCAGCCGGTCGTGCACAGCCTCTGACCAAAATCGAAACAATTGAAGCCAGCGCGTCAAGTTGCCTCTCCGCGGCGACTTGAGTAGGCTTTCAGCTACCTGATGGCAACAAGAACCTTAAGGTACAGTTCGCCTCGTGCGATAAACTTATCGCACCCGTGCGTGTATGTCTTTGGTCGGAAGAATCGGATTAACCAGCCGCGAAGAAAAAGGTGATTCTTTATGGTCAGGCGGAAACGCGCTCTCTCGGCTCGCATCGCGCGGTTCATCACCAGCCCCAAAGGCGGGACCAAACTGCGGTTGATGGTCGAGATCAATCGCAAGATCAACACGTCGCCGGAACTGAGCGAAGTGCTCAACTTCATCGTCGAATCGGTCGGCGAAATGATCCCGCACGACGGCGCAGGCATCTTCCTGCTCGACGCCGAAGAGCGGACGATTAGTTGCGTGGCCGGGCGTGGCTATGAAGAGGCGGGCCTCGTCCCCGTCGCGCTTGAGAATTACGGCGGGAGCGTCGGGTGGGTCGTCACCTCCGGCGAGAGCCTCCTCGCGTCAGACATGGAGGCAGGTTCCTACGATGCGAATCTGCGTGAAGAGACGCGCAGCCAGATCGCCGTGCCCGTCACGAGCGAGGGACAGACCATCGGTGCGTTTGCGCTGGAGAGCGACCAGCCGGGCAGTTTCACGGAAAAGGATTTGGAACTGTTGTCGGTGCTGGCGACGCAGGTCGCCATCGCCATTGACCGGGCCAGCCGGCAGCGCGAGCTATTGGAAAAGAAGCAGCTCGAAGAGGAACTGCGTATCGCGCGCGAGGTGCAGCTCAGTCTTCTGCCGGCGACGCCGCCTGAGTGGCAGGGCCTCGACATCGCCGGCATCAACATCCCTTCCAGAGACATCGGCGGCGACTACTTCGATTTTATCCCCATCGTCCACGGCCACCTCGGCGTCGTCGTCGCGGACGTGTCGGGGAAGGGAATTCCCGCCTCGCTCATCATGGCGAGCTTCCGCGCCTTCCTGCGCGCCGAAATCAGAAACAACTACGCCATCCGCACCATCTTCCACCGCGTCAGCAACCTGCTGCACGAAATCCAGAAGCCAAACCAGTTTGTCACCGCCTTCTACGGCGTGCTCGATTTGCGGCGGCGGCGGTTCACCTATAGCAACGCCGGGCACAACCCCGCGATTCTCTTCCGCCCCGACGGCAAGCGTCGCTATTTGAAGACCGGAGGCACGGTGCTCGGCATCTTCGCCGACACTTTTTACGACGAGGAGTTCATTGATCTTGTGCCCGGCGATCTGCTTTTGCTCTACACCGACGGCCTCGTCGAGGCCGAGAGCCGGAAGGGCGAGATGTTCGGGATGGTGCGGCTGGAACGTTTCGTGCGCCGCAACGCGGGTCTCCGCGCCAATGAGTTGTGCGAAGCCATCTACGCCGAGATGAAGCGCTTCACCGGCGACAGTCGGCTTGAGGATGACACCACCATCGTCGTCGCCAGAGTCCTCACACCAACCGGCGAGCCGCCCGTCTGAGCGACGATTCGATGCGCGAAGAAGCGGAGTCCGTCGCGCGAAACAGCGCGGACGGATTTTCGCGGCGAGTCCGCGGAGAGCGGGCCAACCCTGCGCCGGCTTCGACGCATCCATGAGGGCGACAAGGGAAAAGTTCTCGCATTCCGACCCGGCATGAGGCACCTCCTCAGACTCAAGACCGGGCCGTAGGAGCCTACTCTCAAACAGCCCATCTTCCCGCGCGTGGTTCTCGGTCACGGGCCGCGTCCACTCGTGGTGCGTCTATTCGGAGGGAATATGAAACGCAGCGCTCTCCTCAGATTCGCTCTCCTGTCGCTCTGCTCCGCGCTCACCGTCCTCGCCCTGATTGAGATGCATGACCGCCACGGCGTCCGCGCGGGCGTGAAGAAGAAAAACACACTGACGCAAGGCGCGCTCACGGCGGTTGATGCGACGGGAAAGGTCACGGGGCCGTGTCCGCTCAAGCGCACGGAGGTAAAGGCCGAAATCAGCGGCTTCATTTCGCGGGTGACGGTCACACAGGAGTTTGAGAATCCCTTCGAGGAAAAGATCGAAGCGGTCTACACCTTCCCGCTGCCGCAGTCCGCCGCCGTGGACGACATGACGATGCTCGTCGGCGACCGCACGATTAAGGGAACGATTATGCGCCGCGAGGAGGCGCGCAAGACTTACGAGGAGGCGAAGACGAGAGGCAACGTCGCCAGCCTGCTCGATCAGGAGCGCCCGAACATCTTCACGCAGTCGGTCGCCAACATCATGCCCGGTCAGGGCGTCAAAATCACGATCAGCTACGTTGAAACGCTCAAGTATGAAGAGGGCGCTTACGAATGGTCGTTCCCGATGGTCGTCGGCGAGCGTTACATCCCCGGCGGTCGGAAAGAGCGAAGCGCGAGTGAGCCGGCGACTGAAGTCCAGCCGGTGAGTGAGACGGCAACGGAGGGCGAACAGGCGCCCGACGCAGCGCGCATCTCGCCGCCGCGCGTGCCGAAGGGGATGCGCGCGGGGCATGATATTTCCATCGAGGTCGCGCTCGACGCGGGCGTGCCGATTGAGAGCGTGGCCTCCTCCACGCACGAGGTCATCGCGGAGCGGCCCGACGGGCGACGCGCCGTCGTGCGGCTTCAGAATCAGACTGTGATCCCGAACAAGGATTTCGTCCTGAAGTACGATGTGGCGGGACGAAAGATCGAAGACGCGCTTCTCGCGCACCACTCCTCGCGCGGCGGTTTCTTCACGCTCATCCTGCAACCGCCCGACCGCGTTACGTTCGAGGATGTGATGCCGAAAGAGATAGTCTTCGTGCTCGACACTTCCGGCTCGATGGACGGCTTTCCGCTCGACAAGGCCAAAGAGACGATTAAGCTCGCGCTCAAGAATCTCTATCCGCTGGATACGTTCAACCTCATCACCTTTGCCGGCGACACGCACGTGCTCTTCCCCGAACCCGTCCCGGCCACGCCGGAAAATCTGCGCGCGGCGCGAAAATTTCTATCCAGTCGCAAGGGCGACGGCGGCACGGAGATGATGCAGGCCATCCGCGCCGCGCTCGACCCTTCGGACTCGCAGGGCCACGTCCGCATCGTCTGTTTCCTCACGGACGGACAGGTCGGCAACGACTTCGACATCATCGCCGAAGTGCAAAAGCACCCGAACGCGCGCGTCTTCGCCATGGGCTTCAGTAACTCGCCCAACCGCTTTCTCTTGGACAAGATGGCGGAGTATGGCGGCGGCGAAGTCGAGTACGTGGCCGACGGCGACGACGGCTCGGCGGCGGCGCGTCGCTTTCATGAGCGCGTGCGTAACCCTCTGCTTACAGACCTCTCGATTGAGTGGCAAGGGCTTCAGGTCGCGGACGTGTATCCGGCGCGCGTCCCCGATCTTTTCAGCGCCAAGCCCGTCATCCTTGCGGGCCGGTACGAAGGCGGCGGGCGCGGCGTCGTCCGCTTGAAAGGGAAGATGTCGGGCCGTGAGTTCGTCCGCGAAATCCCGGTCGCGCTGCCGGAGAGAGAGGACGGCCACGACGCGCTGGCTACGCTCTGGGCGCGACGGCGGATTGATGAGCAGATGGGGCGGGACATGGGCGGATTGCAGTCCGGCAGGATGCGCCCCGAACTGCGCGACGAAATCACGCGGCTCGGACTCGACTTCAGATTGATGACGCAGTTCACCTCTTTCGTCGCGGTCGAAGACCAAGTGATTACCGGCGGCGGCGACCCGCGCCGCGTTGAAGTCCCCGTCGAGGCTTCTGATGATGACGTTATGAAGATCAACACGACGGCGCATCTGGCGGGCAGCATCATGGTGTCTAATGGCGGCGCGGCGGTCATGGGCGGAGTGAACGAGATGGTCACCGTCACTTCAAGCAGCGCGACAGTGAGCGAGGCCGTTGCCCTGCACACGACCGTCGAGACGCGCTCCCTTCAGGATTTACCGCTCAAGGGGAGGAGCTTTCAGAGTCTGGTGTTGCTCTCGCCGGGGACGACGACGAGCGTGCCGGCCCAGCCCGACCAGATCGCGCAGGACAGTCTTTCGTCGAACGGACAGCGCACGCGCTCGAACATGTACACGGTTGACGGCGTGAGCGCCAACTTCGGCATCGCGCCCGGCGGTCGGAGTCCGGGCGCTTCGGCGGCGGGAACCGCGCCCGGTCTGACCGCCACCGGCGGATTGAACGGCCTCGTCACGTCTGAAGCGACGCGGGAAGTTAACATCCGCACCTACAACATCGAGCCGCAATACGGTCGCGTGCCCGGCGCGCAGGTTGCCATCACGACGCGCGCCGGGACGAACGAGTTTCACGGCACGCTGTTCGGCTATTTCGGGCACGACGCGACGGACGCCAACGATTGGTTCGCCAACAGTCGCGCCCTTCCGCAACCGCGCCGCCGGCTCGGCGACTTCGGCGGCACGCTCGGCGGGCCGCTTAGACGGGACAACACTTTCTTCTTCGCCGCTTACGAGGGACTGCGCCTGCGCCAGCCCGGCGTTGCGCTGACGGACGTGCCGACGCTGGACGCGCGACTCGCCGCCGCGCCCGCGCTCCGTCCGTTCCTCGATGCATATCCTCTGCCCAACGGCCCCGCGCGGGCAGACGGCTTCGCGGAGTTCGCTTCGAGCTTCGCCAACGCCGCGCGGCTCGACGCCTTCAGCTTCCGCCTCGACCAGCGTCTCGGCGACAAAGTGATGGCGACCGCGCGCTACAACTTCGCGGACTCCGAAGCGGATGAACGCGGGGCGGGCGGCTTCTCTCTGAACACGCTGAATAAAATCAGAAACCGCGCGCAGACTTTGACCGGAACTTTATCTTACGTCGTCTCGCCCACGGTCGTGACGGAGTTTCATGCGAACTACAGTCGCCTCACGGCACGCGGCGCGTACCGGCTCGACGAATTCGGCGGCGCGGCGTTGGCAAACGGCTCGTCTCTCTCGCCCGACTTCTTTTCCACGCGAGACGGCTCTTTCCGTTTCGACCTCGACGGCAGAGGCGCGGCCCTGTTCAACGGGAGCGACGCGGCGAGCACACAGCGCCAGTTCAACTTCATCGGCTCCGTCACCGTCGTCTCCGGCACGCACACAACGAAACTCGGCGCTGACTATCGTCGGATGTCGCCCGTCATCGGTCTGCGCCGCGAGGAGCAGGAGGTGTTGTTCGACGGCGTGTCGGGCGCAATCGCGGGCGTGGCCTCGCGCGTCGGCGCTTACACTCACACGAGTCCGCAACGTCCCGTCTTTCATAACCTGTCCCTCTACGCTCAGGATGAATGGAGGCCGACGCCGCGCTTGACGTTGACCTACGGCCTGCGTTGGGAGATCAACCCCGCGCCGTCCAATTCAGCGGGGCCGGACGCGCTGGCCGTCACTCAAACGGACGATCCATCGCGGCTCAGTCTCGCGCCGCCGGGCGCGCCGCTGTGGCGTACCACTTACGCCAACTTCGCCCCGCGCGCCGGCCTCGCGTATCAACTGACGGACGACGACAGGCTGGTGTTGCGCTCCGGCTTCGGCTTGTACTACGACCTCGGGCACGAACAGGCGGGGCACGCCTTCGCCGACTCGTTCCCGTTTCTCGACGGCAACGCGGTTTTCGACATACCGTTCCCGAATTCTCTGACGCCGCCGGCAACGTCCGGCGCACAAGTCAACGTTCCGTTCTCGGCCTTCGACCCGGAGATGAAACTTCCATACACGTGGCAGTGGCACCTCTCGGTCGAGCGTGCGTTGGGAAACCGGCAGACCGTCTCCGCCGCTTACGTGGGCGCCGCCGCGAGGCGTCTTCACTTCACGCGGACGCTCTTCGACGTGAATCCCGATTTCTCGTTCCTGCGTTTGACGACGGACGGCGCAAAGTCGGATTACCATTCGATGCAGCTTCAATTCAACCGGCGTTTGTCGAATGGCCTGCAAGCCCTCGTCGCTTACACTTGGTCTAAATCGCTGGACGACTTTTCACAGGACACGCCGGCTCGCGTGCTCGTTCGCGCCGACGACACGCGGAGCGAGCGCGGGCCGTCGGACTTCGACACGCGCCACGCGCTGGCCGGGTTCGTCTCCTATAGTTTGCCCGCGCCGTTCGACACGGGGCTGGGCAATATGCTCTCGCGCAACTGGGCGCTCGATTCACTCTTCAACGTGCGTTCGTCGAGACCGCTCAACGTGCTCTACGCCACACGGACAGCCTACGGGTTCGCCTACCCGCGGCCCGACCTCGCGGGCGGCGTGCCGCTCTATCTGGATGACACAACAGCGGGCGGCGGCAGACGCTTGAACCCGGCGGCTTTCGTCATCCCGGCTGATGCACGACAGGGCACGCTCGGACGCAACAGCCTGCGCGGTTTCCCTTTGCATCAGGTTGATCTGGCGCTCCGCAGGCAGTTCGACTTTCCTGATCGCTTCACCCTACAGTTCAGGGCGGAGGCGCTCAACCTTTTCAACCACCCGAATTTTGAAGACCCCGCCGGACAGGACGCGAGCCTCGGCAGCCGGCTCAATTCGTCCGCGCTGTTTCGACCCAATATGATTTTCGGGCGGTCTTACTCAACGCACGGTAGGAACCCGTGGGGCGGGCCGGGCGGCAGCTTCAATCAGTTCTACTCGGCGGGCGGCGCGCGTGTGTTGCAGTTCTCAGTGAGGCTTAACTTCTGAAGTGGTTCACGCATCAACAGCCTTACTGTTTAGAGGCGGGCAATGCCCGCCGGCTCAAGCTTCGCAGGTCAAGCCGGCGGGCATTGCCCGCCTCTAAACGGGTGTTGATGAAAGCTTAGTCGCAAGCTGTCTTAAACATCTCACCCTAGCGCGTCCACCCGTCGCTTTTCAATCGCGCGTTGCCCCAATTCACCGCAGGCTTGAACCAGTGTGCCGAGGTGCGCGAATCGCGCGTCCTTCGTCAAGCCTTGCCGGTAGCGGTAATAAATCTGCTGCACGATGCCGGCGATCTTGAGCAGGCCATAAGCGAAGTAAAAGACCGCGTCGCTCGTCTCGCGCCCCGACAGCCGCGTGTAACGCTCGATCACTTCGCGGCGACTGAGGTTCCCCGGCAGCGTTGTCAACCCGAACCCCAGCCGCCGCCACTCTTCGGGGTCGTCCTCGTCAACCCAGTAGCCGAGCGTCGTCCCCAAATCCATCAAAGGGTCGCCGATAGTCGCCATCTCCCAATCGAGCACCGCCACGACGCGCGCGAGGTCGCCCGGCGCAAAGACCACGTTATCGTACTTGTAATCGTTATGAATCAACGCGCTGCCCCGTTCGGGCGGCGTGTTGTCGGCCAGCCACCGCGCGAGTTTTTCGATGGAGGGAACGTCATCCGTGCGTGCCGCGTAAAATCTTTTCGTCCACCCCTCGACCTGCCGCGCGACGTAGCCTTCGGGCCGTCCCAACTCACTCAACCCAGCCGCGACGTAATCAACCGCGTGAATCTCGGCGAGGTTCTCGACGAACGACTCGGACACACGGCGCATCAACTCCGGCGACAACTCCAAGCCTGCCGGCGGGCGCGCACGCAGGATGACGCCGCCGACCCGCTCCATCAGATAGAAGTGCGCGCCGAGCACCGATTCATCATCGCAGTAGAGCAGCGGGCGCGGGACTTTCGCGTAGACCGGACGCAGGCGCGACAGGATCAGGAATTCGCGCCCCATGTCGTGCGCCGTCTTGACCTTCGACCCGAACGGCGGGCGGCGCAGCACGAACTCACGCCCGCCCGCGCGCACAAGATATGTCAGATTCGAGAAGCCGGCGGGGAACTGCTCGACCGCGAGCGGCCCTTCGATCTCCGGCAGGTGTGCGCGAAGATAAGCGAGCAGCTTCTCTTCGTCCAACTCTTCGCCCGCGCGCACCTCACGCGGCCCGTCTTTCAAATTGTCGCGCGCGTCCACGTCCCTGTGCCTCCTCAGATTGCCACCTCGACGCCATACTTCCTGAGCGCGCTTCGCGCCACCACCGACTTGTGCACCTCGTCCGGCCCGTCGTAGATGCGCGCCGCGCGCTCGTGCCTGTACCAATAGGCGAGCACCGTGTCATCCGTCAGACCCAGCGCGCCATGCACCTGCACCGCGCGGTCGAGGACTCTGTGCATGACGCCCGCCACGTAGAATTTGATGAGCGAGATGTCATCGCGCGCGGCGGACGGCCCTTCCGCGTCGAGCTTTTCGGCGGTGTGGAGCACGAGCAGCCGCGCGGCGCTGATCTCGGCGCGGCTCTCGGCGATCCACGCCTGCACCGTCTGCCTGCTTCCGAGCGGGACGCTGGGCGCAAGCTCTCTCCGCGCCGCGCGCTCGCACATCAACTCGAAGGCGCGCTCGCAGATGCCGACCCAGCGCATACAGTGGTGGATGCGCCCCGGCCCCAGACGCTCCTGCGCGATGCGAAAACCTTCGCCCACGCGCCCCAGCAGGTTCCGGGCGGGCACACGGCAGTTCTCATAGACGACTTCGGCGTGGCTCGCGTAGTCGCTCCCTTCGTGGCCCATCACGCTGACGTTGCGAACGATGCGAAAGCCCGGCGTGTCGGTCGGCACGATGATCTGGCTGGCTCGCTTGTGCGGACGCGCCGCTTCCGCGTCGGTGACGGCCATCACGACGGCGAACGCCGCCCCCTCCGCCGCGGAGGTGAACCACTTGTGTCCGTTGATGACGTAATCGTCGCCGTCACGCACGGCGGTCGTGCTCATCCACACGGGGTTCGAGCCGGGGTGCTCCGGCTCGGTCATCGAGAAACAACTCCGCACCTCGCCGCGCGCGAGCGGCCACAGATAAGTTTCTTTCTGGTCTGGCGTCGCGTGCGCGATGAGCACTTCGAGGTTGCCCGCGTCCGGAGCCTGACAGTTGAAAAGGTAATGGCCGAGCGGCGTGCGTCCCAGCTCTTCGCTGACGTGCGCGAACTCGGAGAGCGTGAGGCCGAGTCCGCCATACTCCGCGGGCAGTTGCGGCGCCCACAGCCCTAGTTCTTTGACGCGCCGCCGCTTCTCGCCGAGCGTGGGCAGCAATTCGCGGAAGGGACGATGCAGGAACTCCGGTTCGAGCGGCAGCACCTCTTTGCGGATAAAATCGCGGATGCCGGAGAGCAGGGAAGCGAACTTTTCTTCAAGATTATTCATGCGCTATCACGTGGCATTATGTTTTCGTGTCGAGCGTGCGTCCGCCTCATTAACACACTGGCGGTTGACGTGTCCATCCTTTTCAGAAGGCCCGGCTCTTTCGCTCGCGGCGTCCCGGCTCATAATAATTGTTGACAAATTCCCATCGCTCGGTTAAAAAGGCGGACGTTCGTTTTTTTTATGCCGAAGTTGAGCCGCGAAGTTCTGGAAGAAAAAAGGGGCCGCATCGAAGAGGCGGCGAAGGAACTGTTCATCAAGCGCGGCTTCCATGCTACCTCGATGCGCGACATCGCGCAGGGAGCCGGCACCTCGCTCGGTAACTTGTATAACTACTACAAGACCAAGGAAGACATCCTCGAATCCATCATCGCCCGCTACCAGAAGGTGATTGACGCTCGTTTGCGCGACATCTTCGACGAGATCGAAGAGCCTTTCGACCCGGAGAGTCTCGTCCGATTCGGGCGGTTGATTAAAGACCTTGTCAGCGCGCACTCGGACTTCTGGCTGCTGATGTACATTGACGTGCTGGAGTTCGAGAACCGCCACTTCCGGAAGATGTTCGACGGACTGGCGAAAAACCTGCGCCGCCGCTTCGGCCCTTACTTCGAGAAGCTCCGAAGCGAGAACGCTCTCCACGACGGGATTGACCCGGCGGTCGGTTTTACGGCGGCCTACATGCAGTTCTTCAACTATTTTCTGGTTGAAAAATTGTTCGGCGGCAATCGCCATCTGGGGATGAGCGACGACCGCGTCATCACAACCCTCACGGACATCTTCATCCGGGGCGTGATGAGGCCGGAAAAACTGAAAAGCGCGCGCGCCAGCCGCGCGACATGAACACGACCCGCGACGCCCTCGACAAGCACGGGCCGCGTCCGGCGATCATTTAAGAGAAGCGGAAAATTAGTTGCCGGACCAGACAAACCATTCGGTGCCGGCGGGTCAATAAAGACGGACGTTCGTTTTTATTTCTGACGCCGGGCGCATCGCTCACAATTTCGCAGGAGGTAAGCTCAAGATGTTTTCACTGAATCGCTTGGCCGCGCTCGCACTGCTCGCGTGCGCGCTTGCACCGGGCGCATACGCGCAGGGCGCCACGGGCCAGATCACGGGGACGGTCTCCGACCAGCAGGGCGGGCGCGTCGCGGGCGCGACCGTCATCGTGACCAGCCTCGATACAGGCGCCGCGCGGCAGGTCGAGACGGACGGCGACGGCAACTTCGCCGTGCTGCTTCTGCCGGCGGGCCGCTACAAAATCGAAGTCTCGGCGCAGGGGTTCGGACGCATCTTGGTCGAGAGCGCGACCGTCAACGTGACGCAGACGACGACGCTCAACGATCTCATGCTCGCGCCGACCCTTCAGGGCGAGACGGTGACGGTGACGGATCAGGGGCAGGGGTCGCTCGTGCAGCGGGAGAGTTCGCAGGTGGGGCGCGTCATACAGGGCGAGACGCTCAGGCAACTCCCGCTCCCGACGCGCAACTTCCAGCAGCTTCTGACGCTCTCGCCCGGCACTTCGGCGAGCGTCTCAAACAACACGGAGTTGGGGCGCGGCGACGCCATCATCTCCGTCAACGGCCAGCGCACGACCTCGAACAGCGTCCGCATCAACGGCATTGACGCGAACTCCGTCGGCACCAACTCGACGCCGAACATCGCGGTGCCGGCCACGGACACGTTGCAGGAGTTCATCGTCCAGACCTCGCTCTACGACGCCACGCAGGGGCGCAACGCGGGCGGCAACGTCGAGGCCGTCACGCGCTCCGGCGGCTCCGATTTTCACGGCAACATCTACGAGTTTTTCCGCAACAGCCGTCTGAACGCCAACGACTTTTTCCTCAACGCGGCGGGCCGTCCTCGCCCCGTCCTCAACCGCAACCAGTTTGGCGGCACGCTCGGCGGCCCCCTCGTCAAAGAAAAATTCTTCTTCTTCGGCTCGTATCAGGGCACCAGAGAGCGCAACGGCGCATCGCTCAACAACAGTCTCACGTTTCCGATTCTCCCAGCGGGCCTGCGCGACGACAACCGCACGGCGGCGGGGTTGGCGGCGGCCTTCGGGTTGCCGGTCGCAAACATCAACCCCATCACGGTCGCGCTCCTGAACGCGCGTCTGCCTTCGGGTGAGTTCGCCATCCCCTCGCCGAACGCGACGACGGGACTCGCGCCGCTCGCGGGCGTGCTGACGCCGCGCTCCGGCGTCTCGACTTTCCGTGAGAACCAGTTCAACGCGAACTTCGACTACGTGTTCGATCAGAGCCACACGCTCGCGGTGAAGAACTTCTTCGCCTCGAACCCGACCTTCCAGTCGAACTACAACTTCGCCGGACTCGGCAACGGGCCGTTGCAACTGCCGGGCACGGGCGGCGACCTCGACATCATTCAGGCGCTCACGTCCATCACCGACACCTACGTTTTCAATGCCAACGTCATCAATCAGGCGCGGTTCGGCTTTAGCCGCCTGCGCGTCACTTCCGTGCCGGAAGAGCCTTTCACCGCGCAGCAGTTCGGTATCACGAATCCACTCGCCAACCAGTTTCCGGGCCTGCCGACCATCTCCGTGACGGGTCTCTTCAACTTCGGTTCGTCGCCGCTCTCGGATCAATCCTCACGCATCAACTCTTTCACTTTCGCCGACACGCTCTCACTCGTCGCGGGCAGCCACCGGCTCCGCATCGGTGCCGAGTACCGCCGCTCGCAGGTCAACTTCTACTTCAACTCCTTCACGCGCGGGCAGCTCATCTTCCCGACCTTTACGAACTTCCTGCTCGGCCAGTCCGTCTCGATTATCGGTTCCGGCGTCTACGACCGCGCCTTCCGCACGAACGATCTATCGGGCTTCGTGCAGGACGACTGGAAAGTGTCTGACCGCCTGACCTTGAACCTCGGCCTGCGCTACGACTTTTACGGTCTGCCGAAAGAGAAGTACGGGCGGCTCGTCAACTTCATCCCTGAACAGTTTCGCGCGGGCACGCTCGCCGCGCCCGCCGGGTCGCCGAACGGTTTCGTGCAGGCCGGCAACGCCACGAACCCTCTGCCGGGCGTGCCGCTCGTCGAAGACACGCTCGTCCCGCAGGATAAGAATAACTTCTCGCCGCGCGTCGGCTTCGCTTATCGGCTGAACGACGCGGGCACGCTCGCCGTGCGCGGCGGCTACGGCGTCTACTTCGACCGCATCTCGACGCGCTTCGCCAACACGCAGCTTTTCAACTTCCCGTATCTTGCCATCGGCGTCGGCGTCTTTCGCCCGCTCGCCACGCCCTTCGCCGCCGTGCCGCAGCCCGGCACGTTCCCCGTGGCCGCCACCGTCCCTTCGCCGCTCGCGCCGCTCGGCATTCTCATCAGCGGCGTCTACGTTGACCCGGATTTGCGGACGCCCTACATCCAGCAGTACAACGCGAACGTGCAGTGGGAGTTCGCTAAAGACTATCTGCTCGAAGTCGGCTACGTCGGTTCGAAGGGCACGAAGCTGCTGCAACTGCTGACGCTCAACCAGCCGATTTATAACCCCACGACGAACACTTTCGCCGCGCCGTTCGCGCCCTTCGTTTCGGCGCAAAAGAACGCGACGGGCGGTTTGCAGAACGTCCAGACCACCTCGAACTCGAATTACAACTCGCTTCAGTTGAGCGTCACCAAGCGCTTTAGCCGCAACCTCCAGTTCCTCGCCGCCTATACCTACAGCAAATCCATTGATTACTATTCGGGCGGCACGATCAACGAACTGATCTCCACGCCCGGCGACCAGCGCGACTGGAAAACGAACCGCGGGCGCTCGGACTATGACCGCACGCATCGCTTCGTCAAGAGCTTCGTCTACGACCTGCCCGGACTCGTCGGGAAAGATTCGCCGGCGCGCTGGCTCGTCAACAACTGGCAGGTGAACGGCATCCTCACTTTACAGTCGGGGCTGCCTTTCTCCGTCATACAGGTGCCTGACAACAACACCGTCCAGCGCGCCAACTTCCGCCCCGGCTTCTCCGGTCAGATCGAGTTCGACGGGCGCACGCAAGACCGTCTCAACCAGTATTTCAACACCGGCGCCTTCGCCTCTTCGACGCTGACGGGCGGTTTCTTCGACCGCAACGCGCCGTTCGGCAACACAGGCCGCAACATCCTGACCGGGCCGGGCCAGAAGAACGTAGACTTCTCGGCGGTGAAATTCATCCCCTTCACCGAGCGCGTGCGCGGCGAGTTTCGCACCGAATTTTTCAACCTCTTCAACTGGGCGAACTTCGCCAACCCGAACAGCAACATCTCCGTGCCGGCGACCTTCGGTCGCATCACGCAGACGAGCGCCGGGCCGCGCGTCATCCAGTTCGCTTTTAAGCTCAGTTATTGATGAAATAGCGGGCAGCGGGCAGCGGGCAGCAGGCAGTTGTAAAGACAAGTAAAACCTGAATTTCAAAGTTGAGATTTCAAATTCTAATCTCTTAACTGCCCGCTGCCCGCTGCTCTGATGCCTAACGTTCAACTCAACGATGTGCGGCTCTACTATGAAACGCACGGTGAGGGCGACCCGCTCGTCCTCATCCCCGGTTTCGGCAACGGGCTGTGGATTTGGTTCAAGCAGGTTCCGGCCTTCGCGCGGCGTTTCCGCACCCTCGTCTTCGACCCGCGCGGCGTCGCCCGCTCGGAGTGGCGGGACGAGGCGATCTCCATCAAGACCATCGCCGACGATGTGGCCGCGCTGCTCTCGGCGCTCGACATCGAGCGCGCGCACATCCTCGGCGCGTCCTTCGGCGGTTTCGTCGCGCAGGAGTTCGCGCTTGGGTTTCCTGAGATGACGCGTAAGCTGATTCTCGCCTGCACGAGCCACGGCGGCGCGGGGCAC
>JBGTBQ010000361.1:0-19491 GCA_041749275.1 Pyrinomonadaceae bacterium
TGCCCCGCGCCTGCTCCGGGCAACCCGGAGGCGGCTGCGGGCGGCGGCGGCGGCGGCGCGTTCTCGATCAGCGGCGGCTCCGGTCGGGTGGATACTCAAATACGCGTCATCCACCACGCCGAATACTACCCGGTCGGGATCATGCGATTTAACGTCCGCCTCGAAATCTCCAACCCGCCCGGCGAGACGCGCTCTTACGCGCTCATCTCCCATTCGGGCCGCACTGGCCGTATCGGCCACCTCACCTACCTCTACACGATGGGGGCCTGCGGGGCGGGCATCTGCGGCGTCGACTTCTTCGACTCGGGCGGCAACCGCATCCTCTCCGCACCGTTCCAGACGATCGAACAGTCGGGCAGTATGCGGGTACATACGCTCGTCGGCAACGACGGCAATTTCCTGACGACGCCTGGCGTCGCGCTACCCTACTCCCCGTTCGATCTCACGAACGACAAGTTGGAGATCATCTCCTTCGGCATGACGGCGGGTAACATCGCGCCCTTCAGCACGAACAACGGCCCCTTCAACACGTCCGTTTCAGGATCGAGTACGATCTTCAGATGTAGTAATTGAGCGGTATGACTTCGGCAGGGAACTCACCCTCGCCTAACAGCCGCCGCGCTCCTTTAGCGCGGCGGCCTCATGCCCGCACACACACGCCGGGTCGCTTTCATGCCGCCCCGTGCTCCTTTTAGTGGCATCTTCCCCGCCATCCCCTTCCGGCATACGCCGCCCCACCCCGAATAAAAAATATGTGGATGACACACGAACATGGCACCAAAGCGAGCCCTCGAAAGAGGAAGAATTAAGAGAAAGGTTGTGCGCCCGCGGAAAGCACCGGCGGAGGGGCCGGGTCGAATGTCATACTCGCGACTACAGGCGCGAACGGGAACTACCAGGAAGACATTCGCCAATCAACGACCTGACGGCCATCGTCGGCTTTTTATCCTTGCCCTGACGATTGCACTCCTACTCTGTCAGCCCCCGTCCGCCCGTCCGCAAAGCCGTCAGGCGGCAGCCTCCCACGAAACGGACGAAGACGTAATCTCGGTGACGACCCGCCTCGTCGGAGTCACGGTCGAGCTGGCAGACGGGACCCGCGACGACTCCGACCTGCGCGCACTCGACATCAACGCCGACGGCGTCCACCACCGCCCGGCCTTCGCCGCCGTCGAGGGCGGCGCTAACGTCGGGCTCGTCGTCGACATGTCCACCTCCATGAAGGGGCGGAAGGCGAGCCGCACGCGCGAGGCCGTGCGGGAGTTCCTGAAACACTCCGACCCGCGCAACAAGTACGCGCTGATCGTCTTCAACGGGGCCGTCAATTTCGTCGGCGAGTTCCGCGGCGACGAGGGCGGCCGTCGCGCGCTCGACGAGGCGCTGGGCGAAACGATTGCCGAGGGCGAGACGATTCTCTACGACGCCTGCCTGAAGGCGCGGGACATCGTCGCCGGGATGTCGGGTGAGCACTCGAAGCGCGCCCTGGTGGTGTTCACTGACGGCCACGACACGCGCTCGAAGACCCCCCTCGCGGCGCTCGACCGCGGGCTGAACTCACTCGGCGGCCTCGTCTACCTCGTGGTGCTGGGCTCGGCCGTGCAGGCCGAACAGCCCTTCACGTCTAACCCCGACCCTTACAACGAAAGCGTCGCACGCGAACTGGCGAAGGCGGCCCGCGGCGAAGCGTTCCCGGCCCGCTCCGCCGTCTCACTCATCGATGCGAGTAGGAAAGTCGCCAAGCGTCTCAGCAGGACGGCCCACCTCGGTTTCTACCCGACGCAGGCCGCCGCGCTGCCGGGCACGCACACCCTCAGTGTGACGACTCCGGGCGGGCGGCCCTTGCGCGCGCGCGAGCGGTACACCATCGACGGCCCCGGCGTCGAGTATGAAGACGAGAAGCCGCCCGCGCTGACCCCGTGGCAGCAGGCCATCAGGGAAGTCGAGGGCGGCACACCGGATACGCTTGTTTTTGAGACGGCGCTGCGGCGGAGGGCGCCTGAGTTATCGCCCGAAGCACGGCTCTTCTATAAGAAACAACTCTTCGGTCACCCCGACCTGGCGAACACTCCGGTCCTGGACTCGGACACCGAGGAGGCCAAGCGGGTTCGCGAGATCATCCTGCCCACGCTCAAGACATTCGACCGGACCGGCTACGAGGTCGTAATCATCAAGCAGGAGCCGCTCTTTATAGGCATCTGGCGGGAGTGCGTCATCGTCCTCTCCTCCGGCATGGCAGAGTTCCTGACGCCTAAGCAGTTGCGGGCGGCGGTCGCCCACGACCTCGCGCACGAGTGCTTCATTGACGAAATGGTGGAGGCCAACAGGCTGAAGAAGTCGCCGGAGGCCTACCACCTGATCGAGCACAAGTGCGACCTCGTGGCGGCCCTCGCGATCAGGGCGCAGGGCGAAACACCGTTCGAACTCGCGGCGGCAGTCGGGCGGATAGAGAAACACCAAAGGGAACATCCGGACCCGCGGCTCGACACCTCCCGGCATCCGCCGGCCAAAGACCGCAAGCTGTGCATACAAGTCTTCCTGGCGCGCCTACACGAGCGCGCGCAGTAGATGAACTTTTCTAGTTCACACCGGGCGGCAGAACAAATGCGCGGGCCGCAGCCGGCAACCACCGGACTGGCGGACTCTGCTATAATTACCGGCGAAGAGGAGAGACCAGGCCGTGAGCAGGAGCGTCGAGGAGCAACTTCTAAACCCGGAGCCGGGGACGGTCGCCGCCGCGGCGCGGGATTTCGGCATCGACCTCGGCCTGCTCCTCGGCCGCCTGAGGCTCACGCCCGAAGAGCGGCTGGACGAACTCCAGCGCGCCATGTCCGATCTGGAAGAAGGTCGCGCCGCCGTCGCTTCGGCGTCGAGAGGCATCCCGCATGATCAACCTCCGCCAAGCCATCGGGCTGTTCGGTGAGAACGAGATTGAATTCGTCATCGTCGGCGGCATCGCCATCACACTCCACGGCTCCTCCTACCTGACCGCTGACCTCGACCTCTGCTACAACCGCTCGAAAGATAACCTCGAACGGATCGCCGCCGCGCTCTCGCCGCACCGCCCGAGACTCAGGGGCGCGCCCGAAGGCCTGCCCTTCGTCTGGGACGCCGAGACGCTCCGCCGCGGCATGAACTTCACACTCACGACCGACCTCGGCGACATCGACCTGCTCGGGGAAGTGGCGGGCGTGGGCGGGTACGAAGAGGCGCGCGCCGCCTCCGTCGCGTTCACGCTCTACGGGTACGAGGTCCTCATCCTGAGCCTCGACGCGCTCATCGAATCCAAGCGCGCCGCCGGTCGCCCCAAAGACCTGCTCGTCCTCCCCGAGCTGGAAGCCCTCCGCGAAGTCCTGGAGAGTAAGAAGGACTGAGCCGCCGCCGCGCGCAAAAACAGCGGCCCACCCGTTTCGAGATAAACCACGCCAGACGCGCCCCGGCCGCGCGAGCATTCCTCTGCCCCGAGAGCCGGAACAAGCACCCGCCGAAGAGAAGGCCGAGGACTCACCTCCTCGGCCTTCCGCCGTTTCCGCCTCCGCCAGCCCGCCCTCCGCGCCCCGCCTAAAAAATGACGGTGGGAAAGGAGCGGGAGGCAGCGGGCGGCTCGAATTATCTCGCCCCGACGGCGGAGGAAAATGTCAACAGAATTTCAGGATACGCACGGCAACTCACAGGCTGCCGGCGCGGGGACGGGTGCGTTCACGCCCGCCGGCGCCCCGGACTCGGCGGACGTAGACTCTGACGAACTCCTGCCGGGGACGCGCGAACTCGTCGAGGAGATCAAGCGCCGCCTGCGCGCCGGCACCGCCTTCAACAACCGTTCGTTCTCGGAGCTGGCGAACGGCACTCTCGGCGGCAGCCGGATGCAGGGCACCTTCAGCGCCAAGTACGCCTACGACGTGCTGGAGGCCGCGCTCAACCAACTCCTACTCGAACAGTACGCGCGCGCCCTGATGGAGATGGCCGACCCGCGCCTCGGCCTCGCCCACGTGCTCATGCCGCTCGTCGCGCAACTGCCGACGCAGACCGACCGCACGCTCGACCAGCAGCTACTCCAGCAGTTCTCCACTCCTCCGACCATCGGTTACGTCGCCGCCCGCGTGCTCGCCCCGCGCAAGTCCGACCTTGTGATGGAGCCGAGCGCCGGGACGGGTTCTCTCGCCATCTGGCCCCGCGCTATCGGCGCGGACGTACTGACGAACGAGGTGAGCCCGCGGAGGCTCGCGCTGCTGAAGCTGCTGGGCTTCAAGACGAGCAGCTACGACGCTGAGTTCCTCGACGACCTCTACCCGCCCGAAATCATCCCGACCGCGTTCCTCATGAACCCTCCGTTCTCCGCCACCGGCGGGAGGGTCGAGCGCAACAGCTCGCTCTACGGTGCCCGCCACATCGAGACTTCGCTGCGCCGCATGGCCCAGGGCGGCCGACTCGTCAGCATCGCGGGCGAGGGCATGAAGCTCGACAAGCCCGCCTTCCGCCTGTGGTGGCAGCGGATCGCTTCGGCCTACACGGTGCGCGCCGTCGTCGGGGTCGACGGCAAATTTTATAGCAAATTCGGGACGACCTTTGATGACAGCCTGATAGTCATCGACAAGACCGGCCCGACGCCCGGGGCGACGTGGGAGGCGCAGTTGGGCGCCATCCAGTGGGGCGACGCCGCGACGCTCGAACAGCTCTGGGAGATGCTGGCGCGCGTCGCCGTCGACCGCCCCGAAATCGGCGAGATCCGCACGAAGCCCCCGGCTCCGGTCGTCACCGTGCTGCCGGTCGAGAAAGAGCCTGCCGCCGAAGTTCAGGCTGAAGCGGCCACGCCCACGGTTGCGTCCGGAGCGGCGGCGGCCACGCCCACCGCGCCCGCACCCCACGCGCAGGAAACGACTCCGGCGAGGGACGACGAGGCCGACGCCCTGGTCATGAAATCTGAGGGCGAGGAAGGGGACGAACCGGAAGAGGCGGACATCTTCATCCAGTACACGCCCGCGATGCTGACGGGAGGCGTTGACCATCCGGCGCTCATCGTCGAGTCGCGCTCGATGGCATCGGTCAACCCGCCTCCCATCAGCTATCAGCCACATTTCCCGCGGCGCATCGTCAAGCGAGGACTGCTCTCCGCGCTCCAGCTTGAGAGAGTCTGCTACGCGGGGCAGGCCCACGAGCAACGGCTGCCCGACGGCGCGCGCGGAGGCTTCTTCGTCGGCGACGGCACCGGCGTCGGTAAGGGCCGCATCCTCGCCGGCATCATCGTCGATAACTGGTTCCAGGGCTTCGACCGCGCCGTCTGGCTCTCGGTCAACAACGACCTGATGGACTCGGCGCGCAGGGACTTGAACGACCTCGGCGTGCGGGTACCTCTGCACAAGATCAACGACTTCGACGTTCGCAAGCCCATCACGGCAACGTGCGGCGTCATCTTCAGCTCGTACAGCTCGCTCATCGCCTCGGCGAAGACGGGCGAGACGCGGCTCGCGCAGTTGATGGAATGGCTGGGGCCGAACGGCGTCATCATTCTTGATGAGGCGCACAAGGCCAAGAACGCCCTGGCCGGCGGCCGCGGCGAGCCGACGCAGACGGGTCAGGCGGTCATCGACCTCCAGAACGCGGAGAAGAATCCCGACTACAGAGTCGTCTATTCGAGCGCGACCGGGGCCACCGATGTCCGGCACATGTCGTATATGGTGCGGCTCGGTTTGTGGGGCGAGGGCACGCCGTTCCCGGGCGGCTTCGGCGAGTTCATGACCGAGATCGACTCGGGCGGCGTCGGCGCGATGGAGATGGTGTGCCGCGACCTCAAGGCGCTCGGCAAGTACGCCTCCGCCTCGATCAGCTTCGGCATGGACCCGGAGAGCGGCCTCTCCGTCGAGTACCGCGAGGTCATCCACAAGCTCACGCCGGAGCAGCGCTCCATGTACGACGCGATGTCGGAGGCGTGGCTCATCATCCTCCAGAACATCGACCAGGCGCTGGAGCTGACGAACGGCGACAACCGCGCGCGCGCCAACGCCATGCAGAAGTTCTGGGGCGACCACCAGCGTTGCTGCCGCTCCGTCATCTCGGCCTTCAAAGTCCCGTCGCTCATCGCGGAGGTCGAGCGCGAACTGGGCGCCGGCCACGCCTGCGTCATCTCGCTCATCGGCACGGGCGAGTCGAAGACGAAGGAGCAGATCTCCAAGCAGACGGCCAGCGGCGGTAACATCGAAGACCTCGACTTCAGCCCGCGCGAGATGATCTGCGGGATGGTCGACCGCGGCTTCCCCACCACGCAGTACGTGGAGAAGACCGACCCCTCCACGGGGCAGACCATCAAGGTGCCGCTCCTCGACGGGGAAGGGAAGGCCGTCGAGAGCAAAGAGGCGCTCCGCATGAAGCAGGCGCTTTTGGACAAACTGTCCCGCCTGGACCTTCCGGAACACCCGCTCGACCAGCTCGTCAACTACTTCGGCCCCAAGCACGTCGCCGAGTTGACGGGCCGCAAGCGCCGCCTCATCAAGCAGCCCGGCGGCAAGCTCGAATACGTCAAGCGCAACCCCGAAGGCGTTGCGATGCAGAACGTCAACCTCTACGAGATGGGGCTCTTCCAGGAGGGGAAGAAGGACATCGCCATCATCTCGGACGCCGCCTCGACGGGCATCTCGCTGCACGCCGACCGCAGGGCCGGCAACCAGAAGCGGCGCGTCCACCTCACGCTCGAACTGAACTGGTCGGCCGACAAGCAATTGCAGACTTTCGGGCGCACTCACAGAAGTAACCAAGTGGCCCCGCCCATCTACGTGCTGCTCTCAACCGAACTCGGCGGCGAGAAGCGTTTCAGCTCGACCATCGCCAAACGACTGGCGAGTCTCGGCGCGCTGACGAAGGGCGACCGCGGCGCGGCGGACGGCGGCGACCTGACGAAGTACAACTTCGAGACCGACGAGGGGTCTGCCGCGCTGAACCTGCTCTACAGCAACATCCTGCGCGGCGTCCACGTCGACGGACTCACCAGCCCGCGCCAGACGCTGCGCAACATGGGGTTGCTCGTCCGCAGGCAGGACGGCGGCGAGGAGGTGAAAAAGGAGAACCTCCACAACATCCCGCGCTTCCTCAACCGCGTGCTCGCCCTCTGTGTGGACGAGCAGAACGCGATGTTCAATTACTTCGTCGAACTGTTCGAGCAGACGATCCGCTTCGCCAAGGCGAACGGCACTTTCGACGAGGGCGTGCAGGACATCAAGGCGAAGGCCATCCGGCTCGGTGCGACGCCGAGAGTCGTCCATCAGGACGAACTCACGGGCGCGAAGACGACTCACTACAAGCTGGAGGTTGACCAGCCCACTCGCCCCGTGAGCTTCAAGGAGGCGCGAGAGACCCCTCGCGGCACCTTCTACCGCCAGAAGAAATCCGGCCACTACGTACTCGCCGCCGAGTCGGGCAACCACACCGACCCGAACACCGGCGCCACGTACCGGACGTTCTCGCTGACAAAGCCGGAGGCTGCCCGCGCCTACTACGTGAAGGAGTCGGAGCTGGTCGAGAAATACCAGCCGGTGCAGCCGCGTGATGCCAAGATGTGGTGGGACTACAGGTACGACCAGGTGCCCGAGGTCGTCACCGTCGAAGTCCACATCATCGGCGGGGCCATCCTCCCGCTCTGGCAGCACCTCAAGACGGACGAAGGCGCGGGGCTGCGCGTCGCCCGCGTGACGACCGACGACGGGTTGCGAATCGTCGGCATCCAGATACCGAAGGCGAAGCTGGCCCGCGTCCTGCGCGCGCTCGGCATCAGCCGCAGCTTCAAGGAGCCGGCGCAAATCTTCTCCGGCGTCCTCGAAGAGGGCGAAGAGATCAACCTGGTCGGCGGCCTCAAACTGAGGAAGTCAATCATCCACGGCGAGGAGGCCGTCGAGGTAATCTGCGCCGACCCTTACAGGTTCGACGAGTTGAGGGTCTTCGGCCTCATCAACGAGAGCATCGCCTACAAGCAGAGGTTCTTCATCCCGACCGACGAGTTGAAGGGCCTCCCGGTCCTGACCGCCCTGCTCACGCGCTACCCGGCGATCAGCACCGAAGAGGAGATGAAGGAGACGACCGCGGCAGACCTCGACGAACTACTCGCGCAGCGCGTAAGCGACGTAGACCGCGCAGACCTTATCGTCAACATCGAGGAACACATCATCGTGCCCGAGGGTCATGAGGGCGACGACGAAGAGCAGGAAGTTTTCTCGGCAGACCCGCACGCATCCGGACAGCCAACTCTACAGCTCGTCGCCGGCGAGTTGGATTTCGAGGGGGGGACGGACGAGGAAACAGAGGCGGTGGTCGAAGCGAAGGCCGCTCCCGCTCCCGTCGAGGAAGACGATGAGACGAACTTCGATGTCGTCCCGACCTCACCGGCAGCGGCCCCGGCTTCGCCCCAGCCCTCACTCTTCGAGCAGGCGGCCGGCGCCGAAGTGAAGCCGACTAAAGGCAAGAAGAACAAGAAGGTTGATGACGGCCGTCAAGGGTTGCTATGGGCAGCCTGACAACCAACGCCGAGGGGCGTGTGACTGGAAGCATCCGTTGGCCGTGGCGGCCAACGGATGCTTCCAAAAACTTTCTGCCAAGGGCTGCTTCCAAAAGGGGAGTACTATCCCTACGAACGCTGCGGGGTGAAAATAGAAGATTTCGGCGTGTTGGTCAGCGGGATAGTTACTTCTGCCGAGGGAGACCTCGGAGCGCATCTAACGCGACTCTAGCGTCGGGATGCGGCTGCGGTTGCCGTTGACTAGCAGCACCGCTTCCTCTACGAACTCTTGATTCGTGAGTTCGTCGTCGGCGAACTGCCTGATGACATCCATCGGCGCGTAGAGTTCAAGATGGTCGTAACTGGGCTGGTTGTGATACTCGGTGACGAAGTTCTTGTACGGAAGGTCAACATCAACTTTAATCCCGTCAACCTCCGGGTGGAAGTTTATGATTTTGGCTACGCGCTTCATGTAAGAGAGCACGCGTTGGTTCAAGGCGTGGGCGACGCGCGCCGACTGATCCATCTGGATGGTGTTGTAGATTTGCACGTCGCCGCCGGCGTTAAGCACGAGGTAAGTGTCGCCCTTGTACTTCTCGGTGCGGATCGCCGAGTCTACGTGCCTTACCTCGCCCAACAGCCGCAGCTTCGCCTTGGTCGGGATGGAGGCGAGCTTGCCGGTGAAGATGAGCGGGAGCACCTTCCCGACGACTTCCCGCTGGTAGTACTCGCTCGCCTCGAACTCGGACAGCAACCCGACGAACGCCACCTCGCGGAATGCCGCGCTCAAGTCTTTGACCGTGGTGTCGAAACGTAACTTGACGTTGAAGAGGGGGTCACGAAGTTCGACCTCCGTGAGGCGGCTGTTGCGCGAGACTTTTTCGACCGTGAGCTGCCGCATCAATGTCCAGCCTGCGGTTCTCCACTCCGTGAGCCCACCTACGATTAGCCCGCCGGCAGCCGACTGCTCAATGACTGTCCCGTAATTCAGCGACCCGCTCCAGAACCCCACCTTCTCGAAGCCGATGGATCCTACTGGGAATCTTCAACACGACTCGCGTGCCCTTGGGAACGTCCAGCAGCCACCCTTGAACTTGGGTGCCTGCCGTAGACGCACGCGTTGATGGGGCGGCAGAAAATTGCGCCAACAGGAGCACAACTAAGAAGGCTGTCATCGAAAGCTTACGTCGCATAAAAAATACCGCCCGTAGCACCGGGCACGTCCTGCCACACTTCTATTTCTGATCCGACCGCGCGAGGAGCCGCCTGAAGGCGTCTAAATGGGTGTCGGTCATCTTGTACTCCAGGGTGCCGATCTGAAGTTCCACCTTACTACCGTTGGCGATTCTGGCGAAGGTCTCGTAAGGCAGACTGATGACGACCGTCTGACGCACGCTGGACTTCGTTTTCTCTTCGTCCGAGAGGCGCATGGAGCCCACCGCCACGCGCTCGTCATCCACAAGGAAGTTGAGTTCAAGCTCATCCTCCCGGAAGACCGGGCGCGCCGCCGAGGCGTAGAAGTAGAGTGAGACTTTCTCGGGCTTCGTCGGGTTCTTGCCGGCGAAGCTGTATTCGGCGAAAGTACGTATGGAGCGCCTGCCGCCGCGCAACATCATCCGCGAGGTGCGGACGACCGTAACGTCTTTAAAGCGGTCGTACTTGTCGGTGATCTCTGCGGTCGTCTCTTCCTCTTCCTCCTCTGCACCGTCTTCCGGCTCGGGGCGCACGCTGGCGGTTAGCTGCTGGAATTCGGCGAGCGCAGAATCGAAATTGTTCAACGCGCGAAGGAAAAAGTCTAAAGCCGGCAGTAGGTCACCCTTATTCAACCAGGCGTAATCCACGGTGAAGCGCGGCACCAGGTGCCTCGTGTCCTTCTCGGTTTTAATCAGAGCGTCATTAAACGCGGCGTTGCCCCGCCCGTGATGTTCTCTTGTCGCTTCTTTGATTTCCGCCCGCGAAAAATTGAAGTAATTCTCCTTGCTCCCGTCTGGGTCATAAATCAGGCGGGTTCTCGTGACGTAGAACTTACCGGTGTCACCGGGCACAACGCTTCCGAATAGTTTCTTGAAGCGGACGATGGGGAAGACGAGCGCGTCCTCGTTGTCACGTTTCTGGTAGAGAATTTCGGTCGTGCCGCTCTTCGGGGTAAGTATCCGCAGGGCCGGCTGACCGTTAACGAGTACCGCTTCAGTCACACCTTGGAGTGATGATTGTTCGGCTGCCGGGGCGCCCTTGCCTTGTGTGGGTTGTGTTACTTGGCTGTAAGAGGGTGTGCATAAAAGGAACATCAGGATGCACGAGTGAGTGAAGCGAGGATACAATTTACGTTACCTCCGGCGTAATTTCAGCGAACATCTTAATCACTAGCACCCCACGCCGCAACGCGGTTGCGAGGCTGGGTCGGGTTGAGAGATAGTTCGCCCCTATAGGGCGCTGTTTGACGGATCAAAGGAAGCCAGTTACATAGAACCCAGACAGGTTGTATATTTCACCCTCAATTCATAATCTTATGTGCAAATTCTTATAAGCTTACGTGCAATAAATTTAAGCTTATATGCGAACTTACAAAGTATCAGGTCGCACATAAAGCGGGAATATCTCCCACCGAGAATCAACAATTTGCAGGAAGAATTCGCGCATTTAACAGGAAACTGGTCGCGCATAAAACGGGAAAATCCTAAAGAAGTCGCGCATATAGTAAAAAACTCATGTGCTCATAGAAATACTTACGGGCGTAGCCTAAGCAGCCGAGCTTAATTCGTGAACAGGTATCTTGGTCAGCCGATTCGACCGCCATCCAGTAAAGAACGCCATTGAGATCCGCTGCACACTTGTCCGTTCATCTTCAACAACACCCCCATAGTAGGAGATACGAACATCATACGCAGATGGCAGCGCAGGCTCAGCTTTATAGTAGTCGATGGTAAAAGCGAAGGCGTGACGAATCTCTTCACCTGGCGGTAAAGTCGGTATGAAACTCGTCAGACGCTTGATGTGCTCTAAGTTATACCCTTCCGTTGGTTGTAACTCCGGATCGAAAGATATGCATACATCCCTAGCCACGCCTTTGCCGGCATTCTTCACTACTAAGAATATCTTGGTAGAGTCCTCACCATCCATCTGATCAAGGTAGACGAAAATATAAGGTGCGATCTGGGCGTCTCTGGTCGCGACCAGTTCTTCCAGGGTCTTGGCAGTGATGTCAGCCGTCTCGGTAGTCAGGTTAGCCATCCGAGCGGTTTCGTCCGCCGACAGCTCCGTCGCAACGGCTATGTTCGATGTAGCCCTCGTGTAAATGATCAGGAACACGAGCGCCACCGCGTTAGTAAGGAAGGCTATAATCGAGATGGCGAGTCCCAGCGTGTCGTAAATAGACTCGTTCATTGTAAGCATGCTCCCGTCGGAACTCGCAGATCGAGCTTGTAGGTATATGAAATCTTCTCGCCCGTGACCGCGTGCGTGTACTCGATGTTGACGTCGAACTCTCGCGGCATGTCGAGGTTGTATTCTTCCCCGGTGTTGAACTCATTATCTATGTAATACCCTACATGCCCGAATTCATTTTTCAGTTGATAACCGGGTGGGATGGTGTCAATAAGTCCATCGCCAAGTTTTACGATCCTCTCTATATTCTTCCCGTCCTCCCCTCTCAGCTCAGGGCTGAACTTATAACGGACATCCTTTGCCAGACCTGTCCCGATGTTTTGGAGCACGAAGAAGAGGCGCCCCTTTTCGCGCTTGAAAAAGACCTTAATGATGGGCGCAGTCAACAAAGAGCGCGCACGCTGCATTTCTTCAAGTATCTTGTACGACAGCTCAGCAACCTGTTGGCTCGCAGCAGAGGTTTCTTTAAGTTTTTGGGCGGCGAGTTGAGATGACTTGGCGATGCCAGTCGTCTTGCGGACATAGATAATCAGAATCACCAGCGCTGACACGAGCAGCACTTGGTTCCCTAGATCAAAAAAGGCTTTTATATCCATAGGGATTTATCCCAAGACCAGAAGAGCTGTTCACCAGCATTCATCCATCAACGCGCACTTTTGGTCAAGTGAATGGGTGTAGCACGTACTGTAAACTCATACCGAGAAGGCGGGCTGGATTATATCCAGCCCGCCTTCTCGTCTTTGTCTTTCTCGTGTTATGTGCGAACTTTTCTCACTTTATGTGCGAACTGACAAAAAAGATTAACTCAGGGCGATGATGTCATCGTCGGTCACGGCAAGCCGTTTTATAATCGGATAGATTCCTTGGCGGTCGCGCAATCCTATGACTTGGGCGGCCTTCGCCTTGTTCCCGGCGGCCCCGCGCAGCGCGGCGACGACGTATACGCGCTCGTGTTCAGCGAGGCGCTCCTTTAAAGTTTCGCCCGCCCGCAGCGGGACGAAGCCCGGCGCGTCGGAGATCATGCGGATGACGGAGCCGCCCCCGGTCCTCTCGACGCACTCCTCGACCAGACTGAGCGTCACCCTTTCGGGCTTCTCGGCCAGCGAGCAGGCGCGCTCGATGACGGTCCGCAGTTGGCGGACGTTGCCGGGCCAATCCAGCGTCTCGAACCACCCGAGCACGCCCGCGGGCAGCACGAAATCATACTCCCCGGCGAAAGCCTCCGCGAGCGGCCTGATGTCGCCCTTACGCTCGCGCAGCGGCGGAACGCGAATCTCCCAGAAGCGGTCGCGCAGGTCTTCCTTAATCAGCGCGCCGCCGTCCCCGATCCGGTTCGTCGCTATGATGAGACGCACGTCGGCTTCGGACGTCGAACTGTCGCCGATGACCTTGAAGGTGCCGAACTGCGCGAACCGCTTCAGCACCGACTGGACGTTCACGCCCTCGTCTATCTCGTCGATGAAAAGCGTGCCGCCCTCCGCCTGCTGCACCAGACCCTTGCGGTCGCCCCGGCTTCCGGTGTAGGAGCCTTCCTTCGCCCCGAACAACTCCGCGACGAGCTGGTCCGGGTTATTAATCGCCCCGCCGTCCGTCCGCTCATACCTCTTATCCGCGCGGCCGGAAAGCCTGTGAATGAGCCGCGCGACCTCTTCCTTGCCGGTCCCGCGCTCGCCCGAGATGAGGATGTTTCTGAGCGCGCGCGTCTTCTCATCAGAAGTGCCGTCCATGCGCGCGAAGATCCGCACCTCTTCAAGCATCTCCAGCGAGCGCGGGTCGACGGCGATGAACCGCGGGTCGTCGCACGGCACCCCGCGGTAATACGAGCCGGGCATGAGCCGCACGCAGCGCGCGGCAGACTCCGCGACGAAACGCGTGGCCTCACGCCCTTCACTGACGGCCGCCGAGAATCCCACGCACAACTTCAAGGGCCCCGCGCCGTGAGTGCTCCAGACCATCTCGTCGCGCCGCTCGCCCGAGAAGGCCAGCGGAGTCCCGCCGGTCTGGGCAATGATCTCGACGCGCACCCCGGCCCCGCTGACCCCCACGAGTGCCGCCTCCGCCGCCTGGCACAACTCCGTCAGCGTCGCGGCGTTGTGCAGCCGGTTGAGGGGGTCGAGTACTTCGACCGGGATCGAAGTCGCCGCCGGGGCCGGCGCCGCGCCGAGTCTATCCAACCCCCCGAAGAAATCATCGTCCTCCGGTTCCTGCTCGACGGGCTCGCCTCGCCTCGCGGCGGCCATCTTGTCGATGCGCCTCATCACGTCGAGGTTGAAGCTGTTGGGGCGCGCGTTGATCCTCAGATTCACGCGGAGGGCAGCGTCGCCGGCCTCGACGTGGACGCCGCGCGAGCCGGGCAGCCGCGCCATCCCTATCCGGTGCAGCTCAAGGAGCACGTCTTCCGGGGCGAGCGCGAGCGGGCCGTCGTCTTCGGTCTGTAGCACCGCGTCAACGTAGGAGCCCTCGTTAAAATAGATGGTGCCGGACTTGACCGCGAGCGCGGCCTCGAATATCGCCCCTTCCCGCACCGCCTCACCGATCATGCTCTCGTCACAAAGGCTCCAGTCCACGACGAGCGGCCCGGTCATCCTGTCGTTATCGAACAGCGAGGTGATGCTGGCGAGCAGGTAGGTCGATAAGTCGAACTCCAGCGGGTACAGCCCCCCGGCAGTTGCCGGCAGGGCGATCCCGCGTGACGACTCCTCCTCACCACCCCCGCCAATGCCTCTGACGAGTGCCGAGACTTCCCGCGAATCGCCGAGGGCGTCACGCACCTCGTCCGGCACGACGACGCGCGACCCGGAGCCGAGGTAAGACTCGACGACGCCGCGCTCCTCCGGCCCGTACGCCCGCCACCTCGCCGACTCTAGAGACCCGATCCCGCGCACGCGTTCCACGAACCCTGCGGCGGAGGCGATGCGCGCGAGCGTCGCCAAGCCGAGCACACCCGCCCCTTCGACGTGATGCCGCGCGTAAAGGTACGCGAGCGCCGCCACCCCCTGCGAAGACTGGCGGCCGACGGCGCACAGCGCGCTCGCCAGCTCATACATCGCGGCGTCGTCCTGGTTGACCGCCGCCCCGCCCCACCGCGCACGCGCTTTTTCGAGCGACTCTTCGGCCGACTCGAACGCTCCCTCCGACAGCGCGACCTCGGCGAGCAGCATCCACGTCTCGGCCGAGACGTTGCCCTCGTCACTCGGGTCCTGAATCTCGATTGCCGGCTGACCGGCGCCGCCCCCCAACCTTGTCACACGCCGCTCGATGCGGTTGGCGAGCGTCCGCGCCCGCTCAAGATTGCCGAGGTTGAGCTGCACCCGCACGGCGAAGCGCTCGGCGTCAAAGCGGACGGCCGCGCAAGGGAGGCTCTCGCAGAAGGCCGTGATGCGCGCGACGAAGAGGGCAGACTTGCGCGCGTACTCGTCGTTCTCCGCGCCGCTCGCGGCGTCGAGCAGGCGGGCGGCGAGCAGCATCAGCCTGACCGAGTCCTCGGTCTCCAGCATCTCGTGCCGCACGATCTGTTCCGTCTCGCGCGCGTGCTCAAGCGCCTCGTGTGTCTCGCCGGTGCGGAGCGCGTCCGAGATCATGCGCTCCAACATCTGCGCCGAGCTTTCGAGTTGATTAGCGTGCCAGGGGGATTGATTCCCACGGAAGAGGGAGGAAGAAGAAGACATGGGTGCTCCTGCGCCAGACAGATGTATCGGATCGGGTAAACGACCGACGCTCTAAAAGAGCGCGGCTTTCGTCCCTGTACTTACGCGGCTACCGACGCCGCATGTTCCGAGACCTTGAGCGCGTTTACGGACGCTCTGGCTCTTTCACGAATGTTCAGAGCCGCATTGAAGTCAGCGAGCGAACGATGTCCACACGACTGACATTCAAATTGTGCTTGAGTACGGCGGTTCGCCTTCTCGCAATGCCCGCATTCGTGGCACGTCCTCGACGTGTTGCGCGGGTCAACCGTGATGAGGCGGATGCCGTTCAGCCTTGCCTTGTACTCAAGAAACTGTCTGAGTTGGAAGAAGCTCCAACCGCTCATTCTCGCTCGCTGCGACTTTTTAAACCGTGTCCGCTCGCGGACGCCCTTCAATTCTTCGATGGCGATGCCGCGAGTCGTGCCTTTAGCCGTGCGAACGAGTCGTTTGCTGATGACGTGGTTAGTGTGTTGACGAAAGTTAGCTTCTTTGCCTTTGGTGCGCTTCAAGGCGCGGCGAATTTGCTTCGGTCGTTTCCCGCGTCGCTTGGCTTTCTCTGCCGCCCGTTGCAAGGTCTGGCGGCGTGCGTGATAGCGCTGGCGCGCCCGCTCGACGTCCGAACCGGAGAACACTTCGCCGTCGCTGGTGGTCGCCAGATTCACGACACCGAAGTCCACGCCGAGCATATCGTCGACGTCGGCGGGCGTCGGCTCCGGCACTTCGCACACAGCCAACAGGTAGAACTTGCCCCTGCGATACACCAGGTCGGTCTCGCCGATGCGGGATTCAAGCAGGCGCTTCTGGCGCTCACCACAGGTGTACGAAATCTTCTGTCGTCCTTCGAGCGTCCAGATGCTGACGAACTGTCTGTCGGTTTTCCACGACAGGATTCTATCGTCAAAGGCAATCGCGCCGTGCGGCTTGAACGTGCGCTGAGTCTTCTTGTCGAGCTTGTAAGCGTCGGCGACTTTGGCGATGCACCGCACGATTACTTGCGCCGACAAATCGTAGTGCTCGCGCGCCCTATGATAGATAAGTTTGTGCAGGTCGTATTGCTTGAACACCTGCGCGTCCCAAGCCGCATCGCTAATCCAATCACAGGCGGCGTTCGCCAGTTCAAGCGTTTCCTTCAAGGTTTGCGCTTGGACTTTGGACGGCAAAAGTTTGACCTGTGCTATCAGTTTCACGCGAGGCATTGTAGCACGAAACGTCAAGTATTGAAACATTATTCGTTGCGAGTATGGGGCGTTACTCACCCTAATAAAATAGGGCGTCTCCGCGCCTGTCTTAATTTGAGGTTTCCTGATGAAGAGAACTAAATCATTTCTTCAGGCCGCGACCGGGTTGAACTCGGGGGCGCGCCCGCTCTGAGCGGACGACACCCCAAAGCAATCCCGTCCGTTCCGATCTACGCGCGGTTTGGGCAGGGCGCTTAGAGCGATGAAAGGGGATTGAGGCAGACGGCGGAAGGACCGCCGTGGCGAAGCCATTTTAACACGTTGAACACTCGGTTTAAAAGCCTTAATAGTAAGAAGATTCTCAGAAAAGGCGCGGCCCGCAGACGCGCGCAGCATATCGCGGATTTTCCGAGAAAGGGGCCGGTCACTTTGCCGCTCAAGATGTCCGCCGAGGGGCGCGTGCAGTGTAATTACTGCGACGCCGACCGCGGCGTTAAGACCTACACGTGCCCCTTCCGATTCTGTGAACAGGTGGCGATGTGTTCCGACTGCGGCGGCGCACACCCGGAGCACAGGACGAAGGTGGGCCACAGGTCGAAAGGCTGTGAGGCCGGGGCTGCGGCGGCCAAAGCCAGGCAGATCGAGCGCCGCGAACTCTCCAACGCCGGGCGTTACCTTCTAGCCGCGAGTGCGTACGTCGGCGACGGCATCTATCACGCCATCTTCAGGGCGGGCGATTCCAAAGTAGGCAGATTCATTACCGCCGACGTCTACGACAGGTGCGGCCGGGAAGAGAACCCGACGCTCGACGACTGCCAAAGGTGGGCGGGCGGGGAACTGCCCGAAGCGCCCGCAGATTTCGACGCCGAAGACGTGCCCATGATGCTCGCCGCAGCACTCCACATGTTGAGCGCCGTACCAGCACACCACACCTCCGCGCCGCCCCGTCAGTTCTCACCACAGTCCACACTCTTCTAACGACGAACGCCACATACCCATGAGCATCATTCAGATCCTCTTACGACCTGAAGACATCCTAAATTCCGCTTCACGTCTGCCTCCCACCGGCCCCGGATTCCCTCAAAACTTGATCGCCCAATCCGACATGTTAATAGTCCTTTGTGAAACCTCCGCCGACGGTTGCCAGATGACATACGAGTACCGCCTGTTCCGTCTGCGCCGCCTGCTGGGCGTGGAAAAAATTTGCTGCGCCCACCAGAACGAACCGGAGCGGAAAAAGAAATCTCTCGCCGCCGCCCGCCGCGCGCCGGCCGCGACGCCGCGCCCGGTTTTACTCTTGACCGCACTCGGAGACGCACGGCGCATAAGCCGCGGGAGGGGAGTCGTTATGGCAGGGACAGCAGGGACAGAATCGGACGACCTCGAATACGCCATCAACACCATCAACAAGCTTACCGCCCTCGTCGACCGCACGGCCTACGGTGACGAGCCGGAGGAAGCCGACGAGGCGCAGCGACAGGGGCACGAAGCCATCAGAAGGTTGCGCCTGCTCAAGACCACGCCGAAGGCGGCGGACGACGGCGGACGGCCCGCGGAGCGAACCGAAGACGCGATGGCGGCGTAACAACGATGATTGAGTCTGTCCCGCCGCTGACGATAGTCTCTCGCCGCAAGGCAATGAGATCTCACCCCGCCCACGCCCGCCCCGCACCACCTCATGACACCCCTTCATTCATCCTAACTGACAACTCGCGCCAGCTCATCCTTCGCCGGCATGGTTGACTGAATCCGCCGCCGCGCGCGTCTTCTTCAGGTACCCGCATACTCTCCCCGCGCACACCAGCCGCATCGGCCCGTTCCGCCACAGCTACCTTTGCCCAACATCGGAATAGGAACCGAGCGGGGCGCAGCCCGGCGACAGACAGACGCCCCGTGAGAGGACGACGCAACCCGTGAAGAGCACGCCCGACAAGGAAACCGTCATGCGCGACAAACGAGCGCAGGGCATCGCCGCGATGGGCCTCGTCACGCGAGAGGGCGAGAGCTTCAAAGTCACGGAGCCAACGCTACGCGGAAGAAGAGTCACGCACGACGTCTGGCGCGACGAACCGGGTAAGATTCGCTGCACCTGCGCCTCCTTCAACCAGGAGACTAAGTCCGACGCGAACTATCTCTGCGTGCATGTACTGTCTGTGAAGCATCACTTACTCCGCAAGACCTCACTCTCGACCGCACCCGCCGCAACGCGCGGCGAAGGCAACACGGACATCCTCACGAACGAACTCAAACCGACCAGACATCCCGAAGGATCAGCAGAGATGAACTCGAAAACCGCAGAGACGAACGCCGGCGGCGGGGACGCCGCGACCGTCATCCCCATCACTTTCACGACCACGCTCCGCACGCTGCGGCAGCCCGTTGACCCGAAGCTCATCAAGATGCGCGAAGGCTGGACCGACCGCCAGGGCAACAAGCACATGGTCGAGTACGTCGAGTGGCACGTCGTGGCCGACATCCTCGACCGCGTCGCGCCCACCTGGTCACACGCCGTCCGCAACATCACGCAGATCGGCGGCATGGTGGCCGTCACCGCCGCCATCATCATCGACGGCGTGACGCGCGAGGGCATCGGCACGGGTAAAGCCGACAACGAGACCGGCATCCTATGTACAGGACAAAAGTTGAATAACTCGTCTGAAAGCAACTCGTTGAGCGAGGCTCTGAAGGTTGCATAAAATGCGTCGCAAGTGATCCAGCCCATGCCGAAAGACACTCTTGCACAGGCGTCCATGCTTCTTGACCG
>JBGTBQ010000362.1:0-7566 GCA_041749275.1 Pyrinomonadaceae bacterium
GACGCGGGCGCGCGTGTGCGCTTCGACGAGACGCTCGCCGCCGTTGACCGCACCATCGCCGACACGCGCCGCGCCGCGCGCGAGCACCCACGCGACCCGGTCGCCGTCCAGTACATGCTGACGGCCTACGCCAAAAAGGTCGAGGTGCTGCGGGAGATGGCCCGGTACTGAATCAAGTTGGAAAGAGCGCGATAGGACGCAGTGGGAATTTCAAGTTTGAGATTTGGAATCTGTAATCTCAAAATGCTGTTGATCCTGACATGACCAAACTCCGCACGAACTTGCTCGCCTTACTCATCGCCGTCGCGTGTCACGTTCCCGCGTTCGCGCAAGGTGACGACGCCCCGGCCATCGAGCGCGACGCCGAGACGCGCACGGTGCGCGTCAGACTGGAGCGCGGCGGCAAGGTCGAGTTGGACAACCGGACGACCGGCAGGATCGTCGTCCACGGCTGGGATAGGGATTACATCGAGGCCGTGGCGACCAGCGAGCGCGGGACGGAGCATGTCCGCGCCAGTTCCGTGCGCGATTCGTCGGGCCACAAAAAAGTTTTTCTGACAGCCGACTACCTGCCTTCAATGCGGTACATCGAAAAAATTCCGATGATTCCCATGCCGCGAACCCGCGACTCCGTGCTCGGCCCCGAAGCGCGCCCCTCGATGCGTCCGGATGTGCAGGACAAGCAAAGCCCGATGCCTTCCGACGCCGACAAAGAACGAGACCGTTTCTTCGACCGCCGGGGAGAGGTGCATCTCGAAGTGAAGCTTCCGCGCTACGCCGAGCTGGAGTTAATCAGCGTCAACCGCAGCGAGGTCGAGGTCAGCGACATCGAAACGCCCGTCACCGTTGACGGCAACCGGAGCGCCATCAAACTGAACCGCGTCGGCGCGGTCGAGGTGCGGACGGGAAGCGGCGCGGTCGTGGTCTTGGGCGCGAGCGGTCTGGTGGACGTGACGACGGAGAGCGGCGACGTGCGCGTGCGCGACGTGCGCGGCGACGTGCGCGTGCTCTCGCTGCGCGGCGACGTGCGGACAACTTGCGTGCGCGGGCGGGTCAACGTCAACAACACCGGCGGCGCGGTTGCGCTGCAAGGCATCCGTGGGGATGCGGACGCGACGACCGTCAACGGCGATATATACTTCAACGGCGCGCTCCGCCCCGAAGGGCGCTACCACCTTAAGTCTATGTCGGGTGCGGTCGAGATGCTGCTCGGCCCCGACCCGCCGGGCTTCACCGCGCTGCTCTCTTCCTACCGCGGCCAGATCGAAAACGGCTTCTCGCTCAAAAGAGTGGGCGGCGAAAAAGACCCCAAACAGAACACCTCGAACAACCGACTCCTCGGTCGCCACGGCAACGGCCAAGCCCAAATCACGCTCGACTCCTTCGACGGAAAAGTAAAACTCGACAGAGCCGCGCCCGGCACGACTCAAGAATGTAAACAGTGAACGGTGAGCGGAGAACAGTGAGCAGTAAGTGGTGAGCAGTAAAAGCAAGAGGCTTGAGAGATTCACTCTCAAGCCTCTTTTACTTTCAGTTTTTAACTGCTTACCGCTTACTGCCCACTGCTTATTCTTTGCTGCTCACCGCCCCGCCATTCTTCAAATGCTTGTCGAGAAATTCGAGAATCGCTTTATTGGCGCGAATCTCGTTGACCTTCTTGGTGAAGCCATGGCCCTCGTTGTCGAAGACGACGTATTCGACGGGGACGTTATTTTTCTTCACCGCCTCGACGATCTCATCCGATTCGGGCTTGATGACGCGCGGGTCGTTCGCGCCCTGAAGCACGATGAGCGGGCGGCGAATCTTGTCGGCATGAAAGAGCGGCGAGGTCGCGCGTAAGTGTTCCATCTGCGTCGCGGGGTCGCCGATTTCTTTGTAGAGCGCCTTGCGGAAAGACTCCCAGTAGGGCGGGATGGATTCGAGCGTCCGCACCCAGTTCGAGACGCCGAAGATGTCCACGCCGACGGCGAACTCTTCGGGCTTGAAGGCGAGCGCCGCCAGCACCATGTAACCGCCGTAACTGCCGCCCATCACGCCGATGCGCCGCGCGTCCACGTAGCCGAGCGAGGCGAGATACTTCTTCGCCTCGATGACATCCCACAGCGGCTCGCGTCCGTGCTTCTGGTCGTCCGAGGTGAAGAAGGTCTTGCCGTAGCCTGATGAGCCGCGGTTGTTCACGTCCAAGACCGCGTAGCCGTGATTGACGAGGAACTGCACCTGCGCCTTGTAGCCGCGCCGGGCCTGCCCGCCGGGGCCGCCGTGGACGAGCACGATGGCCGGGACTTTGCCGTCGGCGCTCGCTTGGTGCGGCTTGTAGAGGATGGCGGGAATCTCCATCCCGTCGAAAGATTTGTAGCGGATGTTCTTGGCTTCGACGAGATCGGCCTGATCAATCTCCGGATTGAGACTGTCGGTGAGCTTCGTCGCCTTGCGCGACGCAAAGTCGTAGACGTACAGGTTCGCGGGCGAGCGGTCGCCGTTGAGATAGAAGGCCATCCGCTTCTCGCTCGGCGAGATGTTCACGCCGGTGATGTCGCCGTCCGGCAGTTTCGGAAGCTGCACGAGCTTGCCCGTCGCCGTGTCGTAAATCTTGATGACGGTGCGCGCGTCCTCGTTGATGACCGTGACGCGGTACTTGCCGTTGCGCGAGAAGTACGTGGTCATAATGTCCCACGGCGCTTTCTCCACCGTCTCGGACTTGCCGGTCGCAAGGTCGTAACGCTTGAGATACTGAAACTCGCTGCCCTCGTCCGTGGTGAAGTAGAGAAACTTCGATTGGGGATCGAACGTCTGCGCGTTGAAGCTGACCTCGCCCGTGTGCGCCGTGATCTTCTTCAACTCCTTCGAGCGCGCGTCGTAAAGGAAGATGTCCGAATCAACCGTCGAGTCGCCCGGCTTCGAGAAGGCCAGATACCGCTGGTCGTTCGAAATGTCGGCGAGGTCGTAGCCCGCTTCATCCTTGAAGACGAGCATCGGCTTCATGTCGGCAACGTTCATCTCGAAGATGTCGAAGTATTTCGCATCGCGCGCGTTGGTCGAGAAGAAGAAGGATTTTCTATCGTGGCTCCAGCCGAGGAAGTTGGCCTTCGTCTTCTCGCCGGGCGTGAGGTCGCGCTCCGTGCCGTCGGCCTCTTTCAGGTAGAGGTGGCTGTTCTCGTTGCCGCCCTTGTCGTAGGTGTAGATAAAGCGCGTGTCGTTGGGGAAGTAGGAGACGGCGAAGGTGCTCTCCTTCGTCGAGTTCGTGAGTTGCTTCGGCGCGCCGCCCCCGGCCCCCACGGTGTAGACGTTGAAGATGCCGGTCTTGTTGTTATGGAAGAGAAGCTGCTGCTCGTCCGGCGAGAAGGACGCGCCGCCGACCCGCACCGTGTCCATGAACTGCTCGATGGTGTACTGCTTGACCGAGCGCATCTTCGCCGCCGACGGTTTCGCCGCCTGACTCTTTTGCGTCTGCTGCGCCGAGGCGGGCGCGAGCAGGACGAGCACTGACAGTGCGGCGGGCGCGAATTTCAGAGCGGCGCCGGTCAACTTACGCAAGAATTCGTTGGCTCTCATAAAATTTCCTCTAATCGGGTGTGTCCATGTGGGTTGGCGAGCGAACGACGGGCGAACTGTGACCCGGCGCTCCTCGCCGAAACGTGGAATGTTTTTGCGACGTTCATTGAACGTCCGTGGCTGGCGGAAAGTTTCGGGCGCGTGATTGAGATGGGGAGAAAGGGAGTTGAAGCGAGGGGAGATGAGAACCGCTATCTCCTTTCTCCCCGTCGCCCCCTCACGCAGTCTCCCCTCTCTTCAACTTGCCGCCGCGACGCGGTTGCGGCCATCCTCTTTGGCGTTGTAAAGGGCATCATCGGCGCGGGCGATCATGTCGTGGCCGGACTCGGCCTCTCGCAACTGGGCGACGCCGACCGAGAGCGTGAGCGGAAAGACGCGCTCGCCGTCGCCGAAGAGACGGGCCGCGGCGGAGAGGCGGATTTTCTCGGCGAGCGAGAGCGCGCCCTCAAGCCCCGTTTCGGGTGTGAGCACGAGGAACTCTTCGCCGCCGTAGCGACAGACTACATCCGAGCCGCGCAGAGCCTCCGTGAGCACGCGCCCCACCTGCATCAACGCCGTATCTCCCGCCGGATGCCCATAACTGTCGTTGATACGCTTGAAGTGGTCAATGTCTATCAGCAGGCACGAGAGCGACCGCCCGTAGCGGCGCGACTCCGAAAGCGCGCGCTGCAAGGAGCGCTGGAGGCCATAGCGGTTTAAGAGTCCCGTCAGCGCATCGGACATCGAGCGCTCGCTCGCGGCCTCGGCGCGGCGGCGCGCGTCTTCGGCGCTCCGGCGCAGATCGTCGCGCTCACGCTTGAGGCGGATGGCGACAGCGACGCGCGCCAAAAGCTCCTCGACGCGGAACGGCTTCGAGATATAGTCGTTCGCGCCTAGAGAGAGGCCGTTGATCTTGGTGTCGGTGTCGTCGAGCGCGGAGAGAAAGATGATCGGGATGTCGCGCGTCGCATCGTGGTCTTTCAGAAGGCGGCAGGCCTGAAGGCCGTCGAGCACCGGCATCATCACGTCGAGGATGACGAGGTCGGGATGGAGAAGCCGCGCCTTCTCGACCGCCTCGCTCCCGTCCTGCGCCGTGTGAATGTGGTAATCCTCCCATTCCAGACGGCGCTTGATGAGCGCGAGGTTGACCGGCTCGTCGTCGGCCACGAGGATGACGGGAGTTCTGCCGTTCGTCTTCGCGGCACCCCTTGTAGTTTGAACTTCTGGACTCATAAATGATGTGCGGTGTTGCGGACAAAAAGTGCTCGCGCTCGAAATTCTTAGATGCGGCGGCAGCCCGTGAGGTTGGGGCTTCGACGAGGTAAAAGGGGCTGCCCCGGCGAGGGGCTTCGCAGGTTCGTCTTACGGCTGATGTGGAATTAAAAAAGCCGAGGAAATCGAAGTGGCTTTTACTCCGGGTGCCGAGCTAAATCGCTTTCCATCCCGCTAAACCTTTTGTTTTCAATCAGCGTATTTCGATTCCACATCAGTTGTATCTTAAAACAATTTATCCCCGCCGCAAAGCCCTACCTCTGTGCTAAGCTTTGCGCCGATTACAAAGTCACGCCGGCGCGCACTCATGCCCTTTGTGGATGCCATCATCCCTCGGCGCGTGGTGCGAATTGAAAAAGGGAAAGGACGGTCTCTCTCATGCGACGACGCGAAGGCGACGGCTGCCCGGTCTGGGGCGCGCTGCAAGTGGTCGGCGACAAGTGGACGATGTTGATCGTGCGTGATCTTGTGGCCGGAGCGCGACGGACGACGGAACTGCTGGCCGGCCTCCAACCCATCAGCAGCCGCACGCTGATGGATCGCCTGCGCGACATGGAGCAAGACCGCCTGATCGAGCGCCGCGACTTCGGCGGCAGCCCGCCGCACGTCGAATACGCGCTGACCGAGCGTGGACGCCTGCTCGCGCCGCTCCTCGAACCCTTACGCGCGGTCGGCTGCGCGCTCGGCTGCAACGAATGCGAAGACCGGCGCGCGCGCCTCGGCTCCTACTGTGACGCCTGCCCGCGCGTCGAACGCCCCGCCGACCAAGCTCCGTCCCGCTCGCGGCGAGATGACTCGATTGTCTTACTCTAAAAACTAAGGAGCCGGGAGTCAGAAAACAGGAGCCGGAATAAAAGCAGAAGCGGTTGCCGCCCTTCTCATGCTGGCTTCTCACTTCTTCTTTTCAAATACTATGGACGTTCGTGAGTACAACCGGCGCGCGTGGGATGGGGAGGTCGAGCGGGGAAATCCGTGGACGGTGCCGGTCAGCCCCGAAGTGATTGAGGCCGCGCGCCGTGGCGAGTGGCGAGTGCATCTGACCGAACAAAAGTACGCCCCGCGCGAGTGGTTCCCCGCCGAGATGGACGGACTCGAAGTCCTCTGCCTCGCTTCGGGCGGCGGGCAGCAGGCTCCTGTCTTCGCCGCCACGGGCGCGCGCGTGACGCTGCTCGACAACTCGCCGAAACAGTTGGAGCGCGACCGCATGGTCGCCGCACGCGAGACGCTCGACATCCGCCTCGTCGAGGGCGACATGCGCGACCTCTCGGCGTTCGCCGACGAGAGCTTCGACCTCGTCTTCCATCCCGTCTCGAATCTTTTCATCCCCGATGTGCGCCCCGTCTGGCGCGAAGCGTTTCGCGTGCTCCGGCGCGGCGGCGCGTTGCTTGCCGGCTTCCTTAATCCGGCGCTCTTCATCTTCGGCTCGGAGACGGACGAGCACGACAAACTCGAAGTCAAATACACTCTGCCCTACTCCGATCTCACGAGCCTCACCGAAGTGGAGCGCGCGCGGCTGCTGCCGAACGGCGAGCCGCTGGAGTTCAGCCATACGCTCGAAGACCAGATCGGCGGGCAACTCGACGCCGGGTTCTACCTGACCGGCCTCGAAGAAGACCGCCACACCGAGCTACGCATCGCACACTACATGCCGACCTACATCGCCACGCGGGCGGTCAAACCGTGAACGCCGGACGCCCAATCATGTTAGCGATTGATTTTCAATGCGACCAGAAACGCGCCATTCACCAATCGCGCACAACTGCTTGCACGGAGCGATACTGAGTCGTCCAGCTCATTCTTCATCACTAACCTGCAAAAGAAACATCATTTTACAATCTTACTTTTTCGCTCATCGGTCGGAGTCCGCTTCTTCAAGGCTACGTCCAGAAAAAATAGTTCCTCGAATTGTGTAAAGGATGTGAACGGCGCTTAACCCAACGCGGCCTGTTGCGTTCCAAAGGCGCGCCACGGGTTACGCATGTAAGTTAAGGGCTGGTTTAGGTGTGAGCGAGTAGGCCGCCCATTTTGAACCGAGGCCGGACGAAATTTCCTTGTCACCGCAAGAAGGTTGCCGTATCATGCCGACGCGCTGTTGTAACATCCTCTAGGTTCCTAACCGACCACTCACTAGGAGAGTCCTCATGAAAATACTTTTCAGCTTCACGTCCTTACTGTTCATCGTCTTTTCTCTAGGATTGAGTTTTGCCTCCGCACGAAATCCGCGCTTGGACCGGAGTAAGAAGGAGCAAGCGACCCAGAGCAAGCAAGCCGATACAGGCAAACAGACCGACAGTAAGCCGGCAACCAAGGCCAAACGCAGAACGATTGCCGTCCTCGACTTCGGCGACGCGAGCCTCACCGTCCTCAAGAAGAACCTCGGACGGCAACTTGCCATCCTGCTCTCGAACGCGTTCACCAAGCAAGGAGACTTCATCGTCGTTGAGCGCCTACAATTGGATCGGGTAACTGATCAGGTCAACAAGGAAGAGGACACGGATCGTTTTAAAGAAAACCCTCTCGTCCGCATCGGGAAACTCCTGAAAGCCGACGCCCTCATTCTGGGCGACATCACGGAATTCACGGCCACCAAAAAGGGTAAGAGCTTCGGCATCGCCTCTAAATCATCTTACACTGCAAAACTCGGCCTGGCCGTCCGTCTGGTTGACATCAGTTCAGGCGAAGTCCTCGACGCCGTCAATCTTGAGGAGACCGCCGACGAGAAAGGGGAGTCCAATCCGTTCTGGCAGAAGGGCGCCGAGTTGG
>JBGTBQ010000363.1:0-6329 GCA_041749275.1 Pyrinomonadaceae bacterium
CTGTGTTAGTATCCCGCGCGATGGAATTCGTCGAAAAAGCACGCATCATGGACGGTATGCGGATCAACCGTGCGCTGGCCCGTCTGGCCTCGGAGATCGTGGAGGAGAATCACGGCGCGGGGCATCTCTATCTCGTCGGCATTCAGCGGCGGGGCGTGCCGTTGGCGAATCGCCTCGCCGATAAGATCGCCGACCTCGAAGGCGACCGCCCACCCGTCGGCGTGCTCGACATTACGCTCTACCGCGACGACCTCTCGCAGGTCGGCGCAAACCCGGTTATCAACCGGACGGACTTGCCGGTGGATGTGGACGGGCGTAACGTGCTCCTGATTGACGACGTGCTCTACACGGGGCGCACGATTCGCGCCGCGCTCGACCAGTTGATAGACTTCGGCAGACCGCGCCGCGTCCAGCTCGTCGTCCTCGTTGACCGTGGGAAGGAGCACCGGGAGTTGCCCATTCAGGCCGATTTCATCGGCAAGTTTGTGCCGACGAAAAAGAGCGAGATCATCAAGGTGATGCTGGACGACATTGACGGGGAGGAAGGGGTCGCCATCGTCGAGCGACCTTCCAACGAGGGGTAACGGTGGCGGCCAACAGTGGCCGCCTTTTTCGTGTGGTGTGACGCATGAAGACAGGGCTGCTTCATAGACATCTGCTCGGCATCCGCGAGCTTTCCGCGGGCGAGATCACACATATCCTCGACACGGCGGAGTCGTTCCGGGAAATCTCCGCGCGCGAAATCAAAAAAGTGCCGGCGCTGCGTGGCAAGACCGTCATCAATCTTTTCTTCGAGTCTTCGACGCGGACGCGCACGTCGTTCGAGATCGCCGGCAAACGCCTGTCGGCGGATGTCATCAATATCAGCTCTTCATCATCGTCGGTGACAAAAGGCGAGACGCTGCTCGACACGGCTCGCAACCTCGAAGCGATGGCGCCTGATTTGATCGTCATCCGCCATCCTTCCGCCGGGGCGGCGCACCAACTCGCGCGCATTTGCCGCGCCTCAATCGTCAACGCCGGCGACGGCGCGCACGAGCACCCAACGCAGGCGCTGCTCGACGCGCTCACGATGCGGCAGCGCAAAGGGCGGATCGAAGGATTGAAGGTCGCCATCATCGGAGACATCCTCCACTCGCGCGTGGCGCGCTCGAACGCGCACCTGTTGACGAAACTCGGCGCGTCGGTCGCGCTCGCCGGGCCGGGGACGCTTGCGCCGCCGGAGTTCGCATCGCTCGTTGAGGGCAGCGGTTTGCGCGTCTTACGAAAGATCGAGGATGCGATTGAAGGCGCGGACGTGGTGATGGTCTTACGCATCCAGCGTGAGCGGCAGGACTCGGCCTTCCTCCCGTCCCTGCGCGAGTACGCCGTGCATTACGGTTTGAATCTGAAGCGGCTCGAACTCGCCGCGCCGGAGGCCATCGTCATGCACCCCGGCCCGATGAATCGCGGCATCGAAATCGCCTCGGATGTGGCCGACGGCACGCGCTCGCTCATCCTCGATCAGGTTGCCAACGGCCTCGCCATACGCATGGCCGTGCTCTACCTTCTTGCGGGCGGCGCGCCGACGGGCGAGACCGCTCCGCCAGAGCCGGAAGCACAGTTGAAGAAGAAAGCAGAAACGTCTCCGGAATCGCTCAGGACAACCGCGACCGCCGCTAAACTCGGAGCCGGCTCTTGAATAGATGAGACTACTTATCACCAACGGATATTTGATTGACCCGACGCAAGGCATTAACGCTGGAATGGACGTGTTAATCGAAGACGGGCGAGTCTGCGCGCTCGTCGGTCGTGGCGAGTCGAAGCCCGAAGGCGCGGAAATTTTCGACGCCACGGGTCTCGTCGTCGCGCCCGGCTTCATAGACCTGCACACACACCTGCGCGAACCCGGTCAGGAGTTCAAAGAGACGATTGCGACGGGAGCGGCTGCCGCCGCGGCGGGCGGATGGACGAGCGTGTGCGCGATGCCGAACACCGATCCCATCAACGACAACCCGGCTGTCACCGGCTCGATTATCGAGCAGGCGCGTCTGGCGGCGCTCGCTAATGTCTTTCCGGTGGGCGCGATTACGAAGGGGTCGAAGGGGGCGGAGTTGGCCGAGATGGGCGAGATGAAGCGCGCCGGCATCGTCGCGGTGACGGACGATGGGCGTCCAGTCCCATCGCCGGGGCTGATGCGCCGCGCGATGGAGTATGCGCGCGGTTTCAATTTGACTGTGATGGATCATTGCGAAGACCGCACGCTCTCGTCGGGCGGCGTGATGCACGAGGGCGAGTGGTCTCTGCGGCTGGGCTTGCGCGGCGCGCCCGCGCTCGCCGAAGAGTCGGATGCGACGCGCGACTGCGCGCTGGCGGAGTTGACCGGGGCGCGCGTCCACCTCGCGCACGTCTCGACGCGTGGGGCGATTGAAGCCGTCCGGCGCGCGAAGGAGAAGGGACTCAACGTAACATGCGAGGTCACGCCGCACCACTTTACGTTGACCGACGAGGCGTGCGGAGAGTACGACACAAACATGAAGATGAACCCGCCGCTGCGAAGCCGCGACCATCTGGAGGCGGTCATCGAGGCCATCGGCGACGGGACGATTGACGCCATCGCCACCGACCACGCGCCGCATCACTCGGACGAGAAGGCGCTCGAATTCGACCACGCCCCTTTCGGCATCATCGGGCTTGAAACGGCGGTCGGCCTCGCGCTGGATAAGCTTGTGCATCGTGGGGTCATCGGCCTTGAGCGGCTCGTCGAGATGTGCGCGGTCAACCCCGCGCGCATTTTCAATCTCACCGACCGCGGCACGCTCCGCAAAGGCGCGTGGGGCGACGTGACGATCCTCGACCCCGATTTAAAATGGACGTTCGACGCTGCGCGCTCAAAATCCAAGAGCCGCAACACACCCTTCGACGGATGGACGTTTCAGGGCGCCGCTGTCACAACGATTGTCGGCGGTCGCGTTGTTTATAGAAGAGAGCGATCAGCAGTCAGCTTTCAACAGTCAGCCTAAAATCTAACGAACCACGTTGAGCATTCGGCTGGAAGCTGACTGCTGGTCGCTCTAAAAACGAAGAAGCCCGGCTCGCTCTCCCCTTCGCGCCGGGCTTCTTCTATTGCGGTCGCTCGCTTACGTCCTGACAGGGGCGACCGAACTTGTGGACAACTTTTCTTCAGGAGTTTGTCAAAAGGTTTGGTCGGAAGCCTGCCCGCGCTCTCCCCTTCGCGGGCAGACTCCCTCCGCACCGGCGACCCTTAGAAGGCCACCGATCTTGTAAGCTCAACGCGCCCTGTACTCCGGCAGCGAAATGGCGCGGTTGAAGATGACGCCGAACTCCGTGCCCGATTTTACCTCCGCGTCTTTCTCCTCCTCGTACACGCGAGCACCGGTGCCGAGGCCGCCGCCGAGGATGGCGCCGATGGCCGCGCCCTTACCGCCGCCGGCAATCGCTCCGATGATCGCGCCCGTCGCCGCGCCGCCGCCGATGAAGACCGCGTCGCGCTTGCGGTTGCTCTTGCCCGTCACAGTGCCCTCGTTGTCCGAGTTCACGTCGTCGGCCTGAAGGCTCGACAGCGAACCGTTGATCGGGAATGTAGCGCGGTTAGGCAGTTCGAGCTGATAGAAGTTGACGGAGATGTTGCCCGGACTGCGCCGCCCGGCGCGTTTGACCGCGCTTACCCGTCCCATAATTTTGCTGCCTTCAGGAATCACTTCGAGGCCGCTCTCGCCGCCATACACCGGCTCGGTCACGGTCGCCGAGAAGCGGTCGCCGACGCGCGCCGTTTTGGAACTCAACTCGGAATTCATGCGAACGCGGACGGTGGTGTCCGCCGCGACCGTAAAGTAACGGACGGGAGGCGTCGTGGTTCGCGTCACGGGCGCCTTGCGTCGAACGGGCTTCCTGCGACGTTGCGCGGAGGCCGGAACCACGCTCACAAAGATGAGTGCGAAGAGCACCAGAAGACTCGCGGACTTGCGCGCGAAAATGTTTGTGTTTCTCGTCATCACTTTCAATCCCTCCTCAGTTAGCGTGTCGCTCTGCTTTCATCACAGCTACACTTTAGCGACTGACCGCCGCCAGTTAAATTGGCAACGAGCGTGCCACAAAGAGCAGAGCTTGGGAAAACGTTTGTGGAGACGTGTTTAAAGGATTTTCATGGATAACGCCAGCGAGGAGCGTGCCGGCTGATTCAACCAAGTGCGGGATGTTTGAGCGGCTGTGCACTATATCGTATAGGTTCAATGCTTATGTAAATGTCTTTCCCGCCAGAACAAGCGAGTTAGATATGAGAGAGTCCGGCAATTCTCGGTTTAGAAAATCAATGGAGTTGAATGTCGTACAAGGACGCCATGCGCCGATATAAGGCTGCCATCGTGCGGAAGAGCAGGGCTTTGAACAAACTGCGGAGGCTCTCCCACAGCTTGGCCTTCGTCCGCAAACCCGCGCGCACTTGGCGGAACAACTCCCCACACCGCTGCTGGATTTGATCCACCGTGAAGGCCAAGAACATCAGCACCGCCAAGACCGTCGCTAAGTTTTGTGTTCCGTGCCCGTAGTTGTGCTCGAAGTGAGAGCCTTGATTATTCGTAAGCCTTCGGCAACATGAGGTGACCTCGGCAGCGAAGTGTGAGAAGTGCTTTACCGATTTCCCCGGTGATGCTGTCGTCTCGCAGTACCATGTTTTTTCCGATGGCGCGACCGTCGAGGCTGCCATGTTCGGCGGAGAGAGCATGATTGGTCTCTCCACCGTGTTCGACTCCATTGGCTATCGTCGTGGTCGCGTTCGCATCGCCGAAAAGCAGGCACTGGAGGCCGCCGCCTGTGAGTGTTACCGCGCCCTCAGTCTAAGTTGAGTCGTCCGCACACGCAAAAATAAAAACGGATCCCCGGCGACATTCATGTCGCCAGCCCCGCCTCGGCCCGACAAAAATGTTGGTCCCGCCTTGTCATCCGTGCATCCTCCGCAAGATTTAGCTATTTGTTCACCTAAAAACAAAGAGTTCCTGTGTTATGAATTTCATGGCAAGTGGTTTGCTATACCGATGAGGTGACTATCGGAATCTTTCATAAACTCAAGGAGGGACACGCATGTCTACCCCACGCAATATCGCCACACTCGTGGGCGGCTCAACCGCAACTGAACAGCACGTTATCAACTACTCCGGTGTTCCCGCCAGCACGACGCGTTCGTTGTTGAAGATCGTGCGTGCGGCCCAGCCGATCTCGCGCGCCGATCTCGCGCGGCGGCTCGAAGTCAACCGCGGCACCGTCACGGAGATCGTCAAGCCGCTCCTCGCCGCCGGTGCTCTACGCGAAGGCTTGCCGGAGCAAACACAACCGGTGCGCGCTGGCAGGCCACCCATCGGCCTGACGCTGGGCGTCGGGCGTACTTTCTTCATCGGGGTCAACATCGGTGTGCGGACAATTCACGTCGGCGCCGCGACGCCCGCCGGTCGTCTGTTGGGCGAGGAGACTTTCGACACGCCGCCTGCACCCGACGCCGCGCTCGCGCGCATCCGTTCATCCATCGAGAGTCTGCGCGCGACGATGCGAGGATGGACTGTGCCGTACATCGGCGTCAGCATCCCCAGCCCGACGGACGCCAACCGCACGCGGCTGCTCCACGCACCGCACATGGGTTGGCGCGATGTGGCGCTGGCGGACGCGCTCCGCGATGTCGGCGACAATTTCGGCGCCAAGTCTCCGGGCCGCGACACGCAGGTCATCGTTGAGAATAACGCGACCGCCGCCGCCGCATTTGAAGCACGGCGCCGACTGCGCGATCACCCCGCGAGCGCGTGGCGAGACTTCGCACTGGTGCGCGCCGGGACGGGCATCGGCGTCGGGCTGGTGCTTGGCGGGGAAGTCTATCGTGGGACGGGCGTGGCGGGCGGCCTCGCCGGCGAGTTCGGGCACATGACGATTGTCGCGCGGGGCAGATTGTGCCCGTGCGGGAGCCGCGGCTGCTGGGAGCGTTACGCTTCGGCGTCGAGCGTGGCTTCGCAGTACGCCGGAGGTCAGGCGCAGTCGCGGGGCAGGAGCACGCCGCGATTTTCGGAGATCGTGGCCCGCGCCGAGGCCGGGGAATTGAGGGCGCGCGCGGCGCTGGGGCGCGTCGGCGAATATCTGGGTATCGGCATCGGCAACGTGATCGGCGGCTTGGGGGTGCCGCGCGTAGTGGTCAGCGGGCGCATCGTCCGTGGATGGAAGTTCATCAGAGAGCCACTGCACGAAGCGGTTGCGCGGACGATGGCCGGTCGCCTGACGCGCTGGGCGGTCGAGTCCGGCGAAGAGACCGGGGCCGAACTCGGCGGAGCGCTCGAAGTGGCGTTCGAGCA
>JBGTBQ010000364.1:0-18291 GCA_041749275.1 Pyrinomonadaceae bacterium
GACCGCGTCGCGGCCCTGCTGCGCGAGGGCGGCGTCCGGGCGGCTCTCCTCACCAGTGGTTCGAGCAGCGTCTACGCGCTCGGCGCGCCGCCGGGCAAGGCCGGCTGGCCGGTGCATGTGCATGACCCGCTCGAACGTTCACACAGGCTCTCGACTGTGTTATTAAAAGACCAATCGCTTTCGACTTCGGGCAACTACGAAAAGTTCTTCCGGCTCGACGGGCGCACGTACTGCCACATCATGGACCCGCGGACGGGGCGACCCGTCGAAGGCGTCTTACAGGCAACCGTCATCGCGCCCGAAGCGACCGACAGCGACGCGCTCTCAACCGCCGTTTTCGTGCTGGGGCCGTCGCGCGCCGCGCGCGTGCTCGAACAGATGCCGGGCACGGCGGCCTTCATCGTCACCGACCGGAAGGGGCCGGGCCGCATCGTGGAGATTCGCTGGCCCGGAGTTCGTGAATCGTCAATCATTAACGGTAAATCGTGAATAGTTTTTTCCATATTCTTGAGTGAAATGTATGTTGATCTTTACCACGAAGACACAGAGGACACGGAGATAGCACGGAGAGTTGAATCACTCTGTGCCCCCTCTGTGTTCTCTGTGTCTCGGTGGTGAAATGCAGCTTGTCCCTGACTCATGAGAAAGACTCCACTATTCAAAATGATTCACGGTTTTTGAGGAGAGACACCTAATGAATAGAAGGAAATTTTTCCGGAACATGGCGTCGGGCGCGGTCGCGGCGACTCTCGTCGGGCGCGCGTCGAAGGATGAAGCGCGGGCGCAAGCCCGGACCGCCACGCGCGCGGTCGCCCCTTCGGACGAGATCGGCGTCGGCATCATCGGCCCCGGCAGTCGCGGGCAGGAGTTGATGCGAAACTTCCTGCGCGTTCCCGGCGTGCGCGTCCGCGCGCTGTGCGACGTGTACGAGCCGCGCTTCGCGCAGGCGCGCCGGCTGACGAAAGAAGAGACGCCGGTCTATACCGACTACCGCAAGATGCTTGAGCGGAAAGACCTCGACGTGGTCATCGTCGCGACGCCGATCTATCTGCACGGCGAGCACATGGTCGCGTCGCTCGACAGCGGTCGGCACGTGTTCGGCGAGAAGTCTTTGGGGTTCACCATCGAGCACTGCAACAAGATCGTCGAAGCGGTGCGCCGCGCGGGGAAGCATTTTCAGGTCGGGCACCAGTATCGCTACGCGCCGTGGTATCACGAAGCGATACGGCGCATCAGGGAAGGCGAGATCGGCGAGGTCAAACACATCTACGGCTACTGGCATCGCAACAACGACTGGCGCCGGCCCGTGCCCGACCCGAAGTTCGAGCGGCTCATCAACTGGCGGCTTTATAAAGATTACTCCAACGGTCTGATGGCCGAACTCGGCTCGCACCAAATAGACATCGCCAACTGGGTCTTTGGTTCTTTGCCGGAGACGGTGACGGGCAGCGGCGGCATAGACTACTGGAAGGACGGGCGCGAGACGAACGACAACGTGCAGGCCATCTTCCGTTATCCGGGCGGGCGCACCTTCTTCTTCAGCTCGATTCTGGAAAACCACAAGGTCGGCAACCAGCAATGGTTCTACGGCAACAAGGGGAGCGTCGAGTTGACGCTGGAGGACGGCGCCTTTTACTACGAAAAGGATCGCCAGCGGACGGCCACGCCCGCGCCTTCATCGGCGGAGGTCGTCGAGCGCGGCGTCGTGACCGGCGCGACTTACAGCCCGCGTGGCGATATGCCCTATCGCGGCCCCGGCGCGCCGATCAAGACGGCGGACGGGCTGAAGGGCAACCCGAATTATTTGCAATGCGAGTCGTTCATCGAAAATCTGCGCGCGGGCAAGCGACCCTTCGCCGACGAGAAAGTCGGTTGGGCCTCCGCCGTCAGCGTCGTCCTCGCCAACAAGGCCATCGAAGAGGGACGCCGCATCAAGTTCGACGATCACGTAAAGACGCACAGCGAATGACGGCGACGGCTGAACGTCTTGCAAGAGTCAGACAGGTCAGAACCGCCTGCGGTAGCGGGCGGGTCTCAACGCACGCATCAACCGCCCGCTACCGCAGGCGGTTCTGACCTGTCCCACTTAACTGAGGTGTCCTATGTCGAATCGAGTTTCTCGTCGTCAGTTCATCGCCGGACTTGGCGCGTTGACCGCCGCGTCGGCGCTGCCGTCGGGCGCGCTCGCTGAACCACTCTACGGGCCGATTGACCTGTCCTATTTCGCCGGGCCGATTACACCCGCGCCCGCCGATATACGCTTCGGCTACGCCGCGATTACGTGGGGAGGAGACGACCTTCAAGCGATAAAGGACGTATCGGAAGTCGGATTTCGCGGGATACAGCTCCGCTCCAACATCGTGCCGGAGTACGGCGAGCGACCGAAGGAGTTGCGCGCGCTGCTCGACCAGCACCGCCTCGAACTGGTCGCGCTCTCAAGCGGCGGCGTCCGCATCGCGCCCGGCACAGAGGCGGACGAGATCGCCAAGCACACGCGCCACGCTACGTTCGTGCGCGATGTCGGCGGGCGCTACTTGCAGGTCACGGACTCGGCCCTGCCGAAAGACAGGAAGCCTGCGCCGGACGACTACAAGCAACTCGGTCGCGTGCTGACCGAAATCGGCAAGCGCACGACCGACCTCGGCATCCCGCTCGGCTATCACAATCACATGAACAGCCTCGGCGAAGCGCCCGAAGAGGTTGACCGCATCATGGACGCGGCGGACTCGCGCTACGTCAAGCTCGAACTCGACATCGCCCATTACCAACAGGGCGGCGGCGACCCCTCGAAGGCGATCACGAAATACGGCAGCCGCCTGCTCTTCCTCCACATCAAGGACGTGGAAAATATAACGCCCGCCGCGACGGGCGCCGCCTCAACCGCGAACGCCTACCGCTTCGTCGAGCTGGGCCGGGGCCGGGTGGACATGCCCGCCGTCTTCAAGGCGCTCAAACGGGTTAAGTTCCGCGGCTGGGCCGTCGTCGAACTCGATAGCGTGCCGGACAAGGCGCGCACGCCCAAAGAGTCGGCCACGATCAGCAAGAAGTACATCGAAGAGAAGCTGGGAATGAAAATCTGAAGGCAGTGGTTAGCAGAGGGAATCAGCTTGACACCAGTTTTACCCGGAAAGTGAATGAAGCGAATCTTCAGAAGCACGGCGTTTCATTCGACGAAGCAGCGACCGTCTTTTTCGACCCGCTTTCGATAACCATTCCCGACCCGCTGCATTCGGGCGAGGAAAGTCGTTTCGTCATCACCGGCTTGTCTCAGCGGCAAAATCATCTGGTGGTTGTTCATATAGAACGAGGCGAGAAAATCAGAATTGTCAGCGCGCGTCCGGCGACGCCGAGTGAAAGGAAGAAGTATGAATCAGGAATCGAGTAACGAACGCGACCCGGAAATGTTGGACGAATATGATTTCAGCGGTGGCGTGCGTGGGAAGTATGCCGCCCGCTTCGCGCAGGGCAGCAGCGTCGTCGTGCTTGACCCGGATGTGGCACAAGTGTTCGCGGATTCAGAGTCTGTGAATCGTGCATTGCGTGCGTTAGTAGAAATCATTCAGCATCAGTCACAGAAGGCGCATCCATAAATCCTTTTCCCATTGAAAGGACAACTTTATGTCATCGCTTCCGAACTATTACATCAGCCCTGAAGAATATCTCGCTCTTGAGCGCCGGGCTGAATACAAAAGCGAATATGTCGACGGCGTAATGTATGCGATGGCCGGCGGTAGCGAACGTCACAATCTGATTGCCGGGAATCTGATTGCGGAGTTAAACGTTCACCTTAGAAATGCTCCTTGTAAAGTGTACCCCAGTGATTTGAAAGTGCGTGTGCCTAGTTCCAAAAGATTCTTTTACCCCGATGTGTCTGTCGTGTGCGGTGAAGTTCAATTTGCCGATGATGAGAGGGATGTCGTGCTTAATCCGAGCCTCGTCGTGGAAGTGCTGTCTGACAGTACAGCGGCATTTGATCGGGGGAAGAAATTTCAGTCTTATCAGCAAATCGAGTCGTTACAGGAATGCCTGTTGGTATCGCAAGATGAGTACATCGTAGAGCATTATCTCAGACAAGCAAATGGTCATTGGCTCTATACGAAGGTGAGCGGCCTTGAGGCAATGATTGGGCTGCCGACCTTAAAACTTCAATTAGCCTTGAGCGATATTTACAGCAAGGCAATATAACAATCTGGCCGCGAATAGCGCGGCCTTCATCCGCAAGACTCAAGTGCTTGATGCGTTGTGCGCGCGGCGGCTCAAATTCATCATTAGGCGCTGCCCGACTCTTGCGACAATGCCGTTTGTTGTTACTTACCCCTGACGACCAAACATAATGGCGACCTTCAAACTATCGGTCTTCAACGACGAGATTACGAGCGACTTCGGGCGCGCGGTCGAGGTCGCGTCCAAAGAGTTCGGCCTCGGTTACATCGAGTTGCGTGTGTTGTGGGGCAAGAACATCCTGACGCTCGACGCGAAGGAGATCGCCGAGGCGCGGCGGCTGCTTGAGCGCGCGCGGCTGCGCGTCACGTCCATCGCCGGGCCGCTCTTCAAAGTGGACTGGCCCGGCGCGCCCGTCTCGAAGTTCAGCCAGCGCGACAAGTTCGGCGCCGACTTCACCTTCGAGCAGCAGCCGGAAGTTTTGGAGCGTGGGCTTGAACTAGCGCGGGCCTTCAACACCGACCGTCTGCGCTGTTTCGACTTCTGGCGGCTCGAAGACCCGCAGCCGCACCGCGCGGCGATGGACGAAGAGCTTCGCAAAGCCGCCGAGAAGGCCGGTAAGCGCGGCGTCACGCTGGTCATGGAGAACGAATTCGCCTGCAACACGGCGACGGCCAAAGAGGCGGCGCGCACGCTCGACGCCGTGCGCGCGCCGAGCTTCAAACTGAACTGGGACCCCGGCAACGCGGCCTTCCGCGGCGAGACGCCTTACCCGGACGGCTACCAACTTCTCCCTAAAGCGCGAATCGGCCACGTGCATTGCAAAGATGTTGAGCGCAAACCCGACGGGACGCTCGCATGGATGGCGATGGGGCGCGGCATGATTGATTTCGTCGGGCAGTTTCGCGCGCTCAAACGCGACGGCTATCGCGGCGCGGTCGTGCTCGAAACGCACTGGCGCGGCGCGGGCACGCCCGAAGAATCAACACGGCAGAGCATGGCCGGTTTGAAAGAACAACTCCGCAAGGCGGGCGCCCTGTGATTTGAATTTGAGAGCTGTATTATCCTGCCGCTACGTGGCGACTTGATTACGGTTCTCGATTCGAGTCGGTCGGTTGGTGAGAATGCTAAAGGAGCATGGACATGACGAAAGATAACTCGCGTCGCAGTTTCATCAAGAGCGCGACCATCGGCGCCGCCGGCGTCGCGCTCAGTTCGCGGGCTTCGAGCTACGCGAGAATCCTCGGCTCGAACGGGCGCGTGCGCGTCGGCGTGGTGGGCTTCTCCGACCGCGCAAGACAGGCGCTGATCCCGGCCTTCATGGCCCACGCCAAAGAGTTGAACTTCGACTTTGTGGCCGTCTCCGACATCTGGAGCCGCCGCCGCGACGAGGCCGCCGACTTTCTCGGCAAGCAGAGCGGCCAGACCATCGAGAAGGCGCGCAACAACGAAGAGCTGTACGGGCGCAAGGACGTGGACGCCGTCATCATCTCGACGGCTGACTTCCAGCACGCGCTCCACGGCGTCGAGGCCGTGCGCGCCGGGCGCGACGCCTACATCGAAAAACCGCTCGCCAACACGATGGAGGACGCGCGCGCGATTCTCAAAGCGGTTGAGGAGACGAAGAAGATTGTCCAGATCGGCACGCAGCGGCGCAGCGGAGCGAATTACATCAACGCTGACGACTTTATCAAGTCCGGCAAGTTCGGCGACATCGTGATGGTCGAGATGAGCTGGAACGTCAACCAGCCGGGCCGCTGGCGTCGCCCGAAGCTGGTCGCCGAGATTCGCAAAGAAGAGACGGACTGGGATCGTTACCTCCTGAACCGGCGCGAGGACGGCAAAAAACCCGAATGGGACCCGCGCAAGTATCTCGAATATAGATTGTTCTGGCCGTACTCTTCGGGCATCCCCGATCAGTGGATGGTTCACCAGATTGACACCGTGCACTGGTTCACCAATCTGCCGCGCCCGCGCAGCGTCACCGCGAACGGCGGCATCTACCAGTGGCACGACGGGCGCAGAAACTTCGACACAATGACGGCGGTCTTCGACTACGGCCCGCTGAACGATATGTCGAAGGGCTTTCAGGTCGTCTACTCTTCGCGCATGAGCAACTCGGCGGGCGGGACCAAAGAGCTGTACTACTCGAACGCCGGCTCGCTCAACCTCGACACCAACAAGATCAGCCCCGAAGGCGGTCTGCGCCAGAGAGAGGCCGCCGAGATGAACATGCAGCCCAACCTGCTGACCGAAGGCTCGCTGGTGGATGAGACAAAGGCGGCGCGCGTCGAGACGGCGGCGAACACCGGCGCGGACGACACCACCTCGGCCCACGTGCGGAACTGGATGGAGTGCGTGCGTTCGCGCAAAGCTCCTAATGCGGACGTGCGCGCCGGCTACAACCATTCCGTCGCGCTCTGCATGACCATCGCCGCGTTGCACACGGGCAAGCGCGTCACCTTCGACGACGCCAAACAGGAAGTAGTGGTGAAGTAGAGATGAAAATACACGGCCCTCGTTTCGCCCGCGCCGGGTCAGTCGCGCTCGTGTTGCTGATGATTGCGTGCTTTATGTTGATGCCGTTCAGCGCCGCCCACCTGCGCGATGAAAAGGGCGTGCGCGTCGTCGCCGACGAGGCGTCGCGCCGTGTGGACGTGTTCGTTGACGGCCAGCCTTTCACGTCTTACATCTGGCCGGAGTCGCTAAAGAAGCCCGTGCTCTACCCGCTCCTGACGGCGGCGGGCACGCCCGTCACGCGCGGCTATCCGATGGAGCCGCGCGCGGGCGAACGTGTTGACCACCCGCACCACGTCGGTCTGTGGTTCAACCACGGCGACCTCAACGGCGTTGATTTCTGGAACAACTCGACGACGCTGCCCGCCGACAGGCAGAGCAAGATGGGCACGATCACGCACCGGCGCGTCGTATCAGCGAAGGGCGGCAGAGAGAGCGGCGAGCTGGTCGTCGAGATGGACTGGGTGATGCCGGACGGCAAGGTCATTCTGCGTGAGACGACGAAGTTCATCTTCTACGCCGGGCGGAACCTGCGCGCGGTTGACCGGATCACGACCTTGACGGCGCAGGACGAGCGCGCCGTCTTCCGCGACAGCAAGGAGGGCGTCTTCGGCCTGCGCGTCCGGCGCGAACTCGAACAGCCCTCGGACAAAGCGGAAATCTTTACCGACGCGAGCGGCCAGCCGACTGAGATGGCGAAGCTGGACAATACCGGCGTCACCGGACTCTACCGGAGCAGTGAAGGGAAGGAAGGCGACGCCGTGTGGGGCACGCGCGGGCGCTGGACGATGTTGACGGGCAAGGTTGGCCGGGAGGCAATTACGCTCGCCATGCTCGACCATCCAAAGAACGTCGGCTACCCGACGCACTGGCACGCGCGCGGTTATGGCCTCTTCGCCGCCAACCCTCTGGGCCTTGACGCCTTCACCGGCGGCAAGGAGAAACTGAACTTCACGCTCGAACCGAAACAGTTCGTCACCTTTCAGCATCGTCTGCTGATTCTTTCGGACGCAATCAAGCCCGACCGTCTGGAAGCGCAATACAAGCGTTTCACGGAAGGGGCGAAGCCGCTGTGATTGGCCGTGCCGCTCGACTCTTGCGACGCGGTTAAAGCAACAAGGTCTCGACGCGGTGCGCGTGAACCATCGCCTCACACGGCGACCATGCGAAGACCGTAAAGCGACCGTCCTGCGACGCGACGAGGGCGACCGCGTCGCGCTGATCCTGTGCGAACTGCGCCGCCGAGAGGTGGCGTGTCCCGCCGAGTTGTAAGGGAGAAACGACCGAGGCCGCAACGCTGACGACCGGCTCCGTCACAATCACCTGCTCGATCTGCGTCCCGCCCTCCCGGCGCCCGATCTTCGCGCCGAACGCGAGCAACTCATACTGGTCGCTAATCAGCGCCGCGCCGTCCACCGCCGTCAGTCCCGCGACCGCCTCCAACGCATCAATGAGCGCCTCCTGCCATTCACGCGTCTTGCGTCCATCCGCGTCCCGGCGCATAAGATTCGCCAACTCGGTATACGGAGGCTCCGCCGCGTACGTGACGGGCCGCACGATTGACTCGCGCCACGCTTCGGAGCCTTGCGGCACGACGAGCAGCAAGCCGCCGCGCCCGTGCGCGCGCATCGAGACGGCCAGTTGGACGAACACGTTCACCGTATCGCCCGTCGAAGCCGGCGAGCCGAAACCGAGCAACGACGTGACCGGAGCCGGGCAGTCGGGCAGAGCGCCGCCCGCTTCATCCACGATCTTGATCTGGTCGCCCTTGAGCACCGCCACGTTGATGTACTTGCCGTGCTCCTGTCCGCGCCGGTACTTGACGACCAGCAGACCCGGCTCGATCACTTCCAGCACGAAACACAACTTCGGAATCGTGCGGGTCGTGCCCCACACATACATCCCGCCCGCGTCGTGCCAGACGCCGAGGTGGATGCCGGGACGCTCGACGGCGGGCGCAAGCCGCGCGAGGGGCGCGGGGGTGAGCGGCAGTCGGTGCTCGAACGTGAGCGGCTGCCCCGCCTGTTCGGGCGGGAGGAAGGCGAGCGAAATCTTCGGCGCGTAACCTTCCTCGCGCCGCAGGCTTGCCCAGAACGCGGCGTCAATGATCGCTTCGATCATGCGCGCGTCCGGTAATGGCGCAAGCTCCCGCTGGCCCCGCTGCCGCGCCGACGCATGACGCCGGGCGAGATTCGATTGCACAGTGTCCGCGACGGCACGTGCTGGTGGATATGCCACTCTTGTCATAATTCCTGAGAGCGTGTCTCAAAAGCCCCGCGAGGGGCGAAATGTTTATAGCCCGCAGGCGTTCTCTGTTCTCTCTCAGCCCCGGAGGGGCGGCACCGCTTTTTAGACACGCTCTGAGACCTCGATCATTCCAAAGTAGGAAGCGTTAGTATCGCGTCAATCGCGCCGCAGGTAAAAGCCGCTGAGATGACATGGTCTAGATCGGTTTGCAATCGAGTGTATGGATAGCGGCTTTGTCAGTACCGCCTGCGGGAGCGGGCGGGTCTGGCGTGGCAACCACCCGCCCGCTACCGCAGGCGGTACTGACCCATACACGCAAGTGAAAACCGATCTAATTTATCAGAATACAACCCTCTTGCTGGAATAAACGAATGAATAAACACGACGACACGACGACGAGTTCAAGCGCGAGGCTGCCCGGAAGAGGTTGCCGTCGCGGCGGTCTTTCCCGTCTCGGACGCGGTTACTTTTATCGCCGGACAGACTCACGTCGTTTATGATGAGATGTCCGCGTCCAGCATGAACTCGGCAGCCATCGGTAAAATTTTATAGGAAGGAAAACTTGCAGATGAGCGTTCTCGCACTGCTTAATCTCCGCCCTTTGAAGCGCAAAAATGTGGTTGCGCGTTTTTGCGCGATACTCGTCGCGGTCTGCGTCGTCGCGCCGGGAGCGGGCATCCGGTCACAGGAGAAAACGCCGGACTACAAGAACCCGCGCATGACGGTCGAGCGGCGCGTGGCGGATTTGCTGGGACGGATGACGCTGGAGGAGAAGGTGGCGCAGCTCGTCTGTCTCTGGCAGGAGAGGCCGCAGGTCAAACCGCGGACGAATTTTTCGACCGACCGCGGCGACCTCTCGCCCGAAAAAGCTCGCGCCGTTATGAAGGACGGCATCGGCCAGATCGCCCGTCAGCGCGAGCGCAAAGACCCGCGCGAGGCGGCGCTGTTCGCCAACTCGGTGCAGAAGTGGCTCGTCGAAGAGACGCGCCTCGGCATCCCGGCGATGTTTCACGACGAGATTCTGCACGGTCTCATGGCGCCGAAAGGGACGCATTTTCCGCAACCCCTCGCGCTCGCCGGCAGTTGGGACACGGAACTTGTCACGCGCGTCTTCACCGCCGCCGCGCTCGAAGCGCGCGCGCGCGGCAGCCACATCGTGCTGGGGCCGAATCTCGATCTGGGACGCGAGCCGCGCTGGGGCCGCACCGAAGAGACTTACGGCGAAGACCCGTACCTCGTCTCGCGGATGGGCGTCGCCGCCATCGGTGCCATTCAGGGGCCGGGGCCGGGCGTGGACGGCGAGCACGTGATGGCGACGGCCAAGCACTTCGCCGCGCACGGCCAGCCCGAGGGCGGCACCAACATCGCGCCGGCCAACTACTCGGAGCGGGTCTTGCGCGAATACTTCCTGCCGAGCTTCGAGGCCGCGGTGAAGGAGGCCGGCGTGATGGCGGTGATGCCCTCTTACAACGAGATTGACGGCGTCCCATCGCACGCCAACCGTTGGCTGATCGAAAAGCTGTTGCGACAGGAGTGGGGCTTCGACGGCCTCGTCGCCTCCGACTATTACGCCATCCCGCAGATGGCGAGCCTGCACAAAATCGCCGGCGACAATGCGGAGGCCGCGAAGCTGGCGCTTGAGACCGGCGTGGACATCGAGTTGCCCGACCCGGAAGCTTACAAGTCGCTCGTGCAACTCGTCCGTGAAGGGAAGGTTTCCGAGGCCGCGCTCGATAAAGCCGTCGCGCGCAACCTCCGGGCTAAGTTCCTGCTCGGCCTCTTCGAGAATCCTTTTGTTGACCCGGAGCGCGCGGCGCGCGTTACCAACTCGCAGGCCCACCGCGAACTGGCGGCTGAGGCGGCGCGTCGTTCCATCGTCCTTCTGAAGAACGAAAATAGCCTTTTGCCGCTCGACCGTAATCGTCTCAAGTCGCTCGCCGTCATCGGCCCGAACGCGCACCGCGCGCACCTCGGCGGTTACAGTGACGACCCCGGTCGCGGCGTGAGCGTCCTCGAAGGCATCACCGCCAAAGTTGGCGGCCAAGTTAAAATCACACACGCCCACGGATGCAAAATCACTCAAGAGGGCGGCAACTGGTGGGCTGACACGTCGCGCCTCAGCGACCCGGCGGAGGACGAGAAGCTTATCAACGAGGCGGTCGAGACGGCGAGGGTGGCGGACGCGGTCGTGCTCGTGGTCGGCGGCAACGAGGACACGAACAAAGAGGCGTGGGCGGATAATCACCTCGGCGACCGCGATAGTTTGGAGTTGGTCGGTAGACAGAACGATCTCGTCAAGGCGGTGCTCGCGGCGGGCAAGCCGACCGTCGTCGTCCTCATCAACAGCGGGCCGCTGTCAATCAACTACATCGCGGAGAACGTGCCGGCCATCCTCGAAGGCTTTTACCTCGGACAGGAGACGGGCATCGCCGTGGCCGACGTGCTCTTCGGCGATTACAACCCGGCGGGCAAACTCCCCATCAGCTTCCCGCGCTCGGTCGGTCAGCTTCCTATCTATTACAACCACAAGCCGACGGCGCGGCGCGGCTACCTCTTCACGAGCAAGGAGCCGCTCTTCCCGTTCGGCCACGGCTTGAGCTACACGACCTTCACTTACACGAACCTGAAAGTAGCGCCAGAGAAGATCGCGCCCGCCGGACGGGCCACGGTCAGCGTCAACGTCACCAACACGGGCAAGCGCGCGGGCGACGAGATCGTCCAACTCTACATCCGCGACCTCGTCAGTTCAGTGACGCGGCCCGTGTTGGAGCTAAAAGATTTCCAGCGCATCGCGCTCGCGCCGGGCGAGACGAAGACGGTCACTTTCACGCTCACGCCCGACAAGCTCTCGTTTCTCGACCTCCACATGAACCGCACGGTCGAGCCGGGCTGGTTCGACATCATGGTGGGAGCGAGTTCTATCAAGCACCAGAAGATGAGGCTCGAAGTTGTCGCCAACTGAACAGGGCTGCCAGACTCCTACGTCGGGAGCGAGCCATGAAATGCCGTCATCGTGCCGTCTCGGTGGGGTTGGTTCTTAATCGAAAGTCGCAAAGCGGAAGAGGAGACATAAAGAGCGTGTGAGCCACGCGCCGTAGGTTCATCATGGTTTGATCGCCACATGCGACCTCACACGCGGCGACCGCATGATGGAATTCGCGCGGGAAGGCGCCGCGAAGCGTGGGGCGCGGAAGGATTGAGGCCGTCCCGCGACTCGTCATTCCTGCTTCTCCAGATCGAGCACGACCGAGTTGATGCAGTAGCGCAGGCCGGTCGGGCGCGGGCCGTCGTCGAAGACGTGTCCGAGGTGCGAGTCGCAAGCGGCGCATAAAACTTCGGTGCGAACCATCCCGTGGCTGGTGTCAACTTCGGTGCGGACGTTCTCTTCCTCGTTCGGCGCGGTGAAGCTCGGCCAGCCGCAGCCCGAATCGAACTTCGCGTCCGAGCTGAACAACTCGTTGCCGCACGCCGCGCACTTGTAGACGCCCTCCTCCTTCGAGTCGTGATACTCGCCCGTGAAGGCCCGCTCCGTCCCTTTCTGGCGGGCGACGCGATACTGCTCCGGCGTCAGTTGTTGCCGCCACTCTTCGTCCGTTTTGGTAATCTTTCGCGTCATCCTTGATCCCCCTTAACCTCTCAATCGAATTCGCGCCGCACACCGACCGGCCCGGTTCGCCGCGGCACGCTTTCGCACACGCGCATCATAGCAGCATTCACGACTCGCGCGTTTGCGGTATCATCACAATCGAAACGATTGCCCTGACCATGAGGCGCCGATGATCTTACTGCCAGAGTCCGACGAAGACCTGTTACGCGAGTGCGAGGTCGAGACCTTCCGCGCGAGCGGCCCCGGCGGCCAGCACGTCAACAAGACGGAGACGGCAGTCCGGCTCAGACACCCGCCCTCCGGCGTCGTCGTCACCTCGCGGCAGGAGCGCAGCCAATATCGGAACAAGGCTTTGTGCCTGCGGAAACTGCGCGCGCGCGTCGAGCAGTTGAACCACCGTCCCGCCAAGCGCGTCCCCACGCGCCTCCCGCGCGGCGCGAAGAATCGCACGCTGGAAGCGAAGGCGCGGCGCTCGCGTGTCAAGCGTCTGCGCTCGAAGCCGTCGGCGGACGAGTGAAGGATGTCGGCGCGGCGAGCACGCGCCCGGCGTTCGCCGGCCCGCGCCCGAAGTCTGACTTCAATTCGGCCAGAGGGTCAGGTTCCGGCATCGGTTGACGGTCAAGCGTCCCTTGCGGGGTGGAAAAGATGTGCCCGTCAGGGGTCTGTGCCAACACGATTTTGGAATTGCGCGGGGGCTAATCTATCTCCAGATTAGCCACGGAGACACAGAGAGGGACGGAGATCGAGACCAGAAAAAATCGTTGATGAGCGGTGAGCATTTGACCGCTCAAAGTTCACTTTTCGTCGGTGATTCATCTCCGTGCCTCTGCGTCTTCGTGGTCAGTACCGAAAATGAAGTGACCCTGCCCTTTTGCTCTGCTCCTTTCTCCACGGCACTGTGTTTGCTACTATGCGTAGCAGCGATTGGTGGCCCCCTCTGAAAGTTAGGATAACTCTCTCCCTTTAAACAAACTTGAGAAGCTTGGAGGCAGGAGATGAGATTCGATATTCGGACACTGAGGCGGACGATAAGCGGACTCGCCATCGCGGCGTTGTTGCTTGTCGGCTCGCTCTCCCCGGCTCTGGCACAGGGTAAAAAAAATAAGAAGCACAAAGACCGTGGCAATCACTATGGTTGGACGCGCGGTCGCCACGTCGGCTGGCAACACAGCCGCCACCGTGGGCGACAGTGGCGCGATGAAGACAACCGGAGATCACGTCGCCGCGCCTACTCGCGGCATCGTCGCAACGAGCGGCGCGATTCTCGTCGTTACCAGCGCCGGAACCGCGTCGCCTACTACGGCCCGCCCGCCCGCGAATGGCAGACACAGCGGCGCAACGCCAACTGGCGCAACCGCCGTTACTAACACTAAACCCCAGCACACGAAGGCGGGCGCGAACGAGATCGCGCCCGCCTTTTTAGTCTAAAGCCGCGCGCTGCACACGACCTTGTGACAGCCCTTTCTCTTCTCGTTAATCTGACGCTATCCAGACAGCCCTTCACAATCGAACAACCCCGAGGCGCTTTCCGTCGTATACTGTCTTGATGAAAAGGGGAAAGAAGAATCAGGAAATCTGGCCGGACGTTCTAAAAGAAGTGGATAAAGGAGAATCTATGCCGAATGGTAAGTACGGCGTCGCCGGGGCGGTGCTCGTCGCCGTTCTCGCGCTCGTTGTCGTCGGGGCGGTCTACGCCAACATCAATTACACGCAGGAGGGCACGGTCAAGGTCGTCACATATTTCGGGAGGATCGAAAAGGTTTATCACCCGGACGACGGCTGGTTCACGACGCTCGCGCCGGGCCGCGAGGCTTACGAGGTGAATATCAAATCGTTCACGGAAAAAGCGCCGGTGCGCGTGACGAGCAGGGACAACGCCGCGCTGCAAGTCGAGATTTCGGTCACAGCTTTCACTGATGGCACCAAGGTCGAGGAGTACGTGCGGAAGTACGGCTTCGACGAGGCGCAGCGCCACACGCGGCGGAACGAGATTCTGCACGGGCTGATTCAGACCGAGGCGCGCAACGCTTTCTCGGAATACGGCGCCTACGAGATTTACGCCAATCAGGAGAACATCCAGAAACGCATCCTCGAAACGCTGAAGCCGCAGCTCGCCAATCAACTCCTCCTCATCACCGAATCGGTGCAGATCGGCAACCCGGATTTTCTCGACGACCGCATCGAGGCGGCGGCGTCCGGCGTCGTCGCCAACGAAAAGCAGAAGCAGGCCGAGGAGGCGCGCTTAGAAGCCGCGAAGATCGGCGCGCAGACCAAGCAGATCGAGGCGCTCACGTTCGCCAATCCGGCGCTGCTTGAGATCAAGAAGCTCGAACTGCAACTCGAAATCGAGCGCGCACGAGCCGAAGGCATCAAGAACCATCAGGGGGCGCTCACGATCATGTACGGCAACCCCGGCGTTCAGGTGCAGCTACCGTCGGGGAGGTGAATTTGCGATGAGATTTCTGGTGTTATTCTGGGTCGCGGTCGAGATACTGCAAATCGTCGTCATCGGCATTCTCGTCGTCGGCTACCGCAACTTGCAGCGCAAGGTGGAAGGTGACTTCAGGTTCGAGAACCGCCCGCCGCGCTCGGTGACGGAAGACTGACGGCGCAGGCTCGCGTCTCGAAGCGAGTCGCGCCGTCGGGATGACGGAACGCAGGAAGGAAAGAGGGTCTGACGAAGCTTGAACTACTTCGTCAGACCCTCTTTTGTGCGTGCCAGATTAGACGTTGACGGTCGTGCCGTCGAACTTCGTGAGCGAGAAGCCGTCGAAGTCCTCGTTATAGGTGTCGCGCTGCTCCTTGAGTAATTGGATGGCGATGGCTTCGCCGAGCGCGATGGACTCCTTGCTGTCCGAGCGCCAGTGGACGCCGGCGATGTTGCGCCCGTTGGCGACGTTGTAAGCGATCTTGTTCAACTCGCCGCCGACAGTCATCAGCGACTCGTCCGCGCCGGTGTAAGGGTTGAGCGTGACGCCATCGGGAGACGGTTCAACAGCGGTGCCGCCGGGTGCAATGGCGGTGATGAGCGTGGATTCCTCGAACCACGCCTTGAGAATTGTTGAGCAGGCGCCCGCCACCGTGGCGTGGCCCGCGCCGTAGGCTGGGTGCGTGGGCGAGCCTTCGGGGAAGGCCATCGGCAAAAGATAGGTGCCGTTGCCGACGCCGTTGAATTGCTCGTTGTGCTGTTTGACGGCGGCCAGCGCCGACGAGCTGTTGATTGAAGAATGAACGTTGAAGCGTCCGGGGTGGGTGCGGTTGCGCTCGATGCGTCCGGCGAAGGCTTCGGGGCGCAGCCGGCGATGCACACACCACTTCTGATACCAGACGGCGTGAAGCGCGCGTGTCGAGACCTCGCACAGCAGCGTCGCGATATGCGGGCCGCCGAAGGTGCCGAAGCCGTCCTGCGTCGGGTTGCCGCTGTAAGGGTTGCCGCTGTCGAACGGCGCGCCCGCCCCCGCAAGACAGAGGAACGCCTGAAAGTAGCCCTGAAAGAGCACGTCAATGTGCACCCACTGAGCGATGTCGCGCCCCATCCGCATGTAACGTCGCACCGGGTCGAAAATGTCGCCGGACGCGGGGAGCGCGCCCTTCTGGATGGCGAGCCAGTCGGCGTAGGTTGTCATGTAGTCGGTCCCGCCGCCCGCGCTGCCGTTGCCGGCGGTCGCGTAGGGCGCGGCGGTGACGACCTGCTGGCTGATCTCGTTCGCGCCGAAGAAGCAGGGCAGATAGAAGAACTGCGAGAGTAACGGCCCGACACGGTCGCCGGGCGTGAGGCCGCGGAAGAGGAGCTGCGGCGTAACCTGCCCGGAACCGTTCTTTGGCCCCTTGAAGTCCGCGCCGAAGTTGGTCAGGTCGGCGGCGGCGGCGATGGCCGTCGGATGCGTGGGATAGTCACTGAAGGGCACGTCGCGCAGCAATGCCATCCAGTAGTTTTCGACGATCTCGGCGACCTCCTCGCGGCTGTTGAAAGCCGGGGCGGGTGGCTGGACGAAGCTCTGTGGGTCAGCGCCTTCCATCTCGTAGGCATAGCCCGCCTGCGGGTTGGTCAGCCGGCGCGCGCCGCCGAGCGGAATCGCGTTGAAGAGAGCGGGGTTGCCTTCGCCGTTGGCGAGAGCGTTGACGAGCGTGTTGTACGCGCTGAGAACGACCGTGCCGTCCGGGTTGTGCGCCAAGCCCTTCGAGTAACTGCCGCGCTTGTCGGCGTAGAGGTCGTCGTCGGGGTTGGTCGGGTGTTGGAGGTTCGCCGGCATCGCCTGCTTGTTGGCCTGTGCCGCGTCCTTGCGAAGCTTGTCCGCTTTGTTGCGTCGGTGGTTCATCGCGATGCCGACGACGGCGGCGGAAGCTGTTGACGAAGAGGAGCCGAGCAGGGGTTCGAGTCCGATGGCGCCGGCGGCGAAAGTGGCCGCCGTGACGGCGCCCGCTTGGCCGAGGAATCGGCGGCGGCTGGTGGGATGCGGGGGATTCTTCTTGTCCATAATTTTAATCTCTCAGGTTGGTTGAGAAGTCTAAGTTAAGGTTACGGAGCTAGCGGAAGCGCCGTGGGGAACCGGTCGAGGATAGGACTTCGTGACCGCGAGACCATTTAGGTCGTTAAGCACAGGCCCGTCGCCGCCGCGAGGCTGGCGAGTCGGTGTGCGCCGCGCAAGATATATCCAAACCACTCGAAAGTCAAAACAAATGACAAAGGTAAGAAAAAGAGTGGTTCGCAATGACAGCTCAAACGCAATACAGAGCGAATAGGCGCGGAGTTCCAGACGCGGAGTTGAAGCGAAACTAGAGCGAGTTGCGGATCGATTTAACGCCCGGCATTGTATGTTGACTGAAGTCGGCTGAAGCGGCAAGCTTTCAGCTACAGACGAGGCGCCGGTGAGGCTGTGCCCGGCATCCGGCCACCAGAGCCCGAGGGTGAGATTAAGCCCCCGTCGCCTCCACCAAAGCGTGCGCCACACGAGGCCGGACAGTATCTCATGGCCGCTCACTTGTGAGCAGAGCCTGCATTGGCAAGGCTGGTCGGGCGCCGCATCTACCGGGAGCAAGATGATGAACCTACCACCGCTCGGACTCGACATCGCTCAATCGAAGTTCAACGCCTGCCTCGGACTCGCAGGCGGCAAACTCCGCCACAAGGTCTTCCCCAATAACCCTGACGGCTTCGCCCAGCTCTCCGACTGGCTCACGAAGCAAGGGGTCACACAGGCTCATGCCTGTCTGGAGGCGACCGGCACATATGGCGACGCGCTCGCCGCGGACCTGCACGAGCACGAGCACAGGGTGAGTATCGTCAACCCGGCGGCCATCAAAGCTTACGCGCAGAGTCATCTGTCGCGCACCAAGACCGACCGCGTGGACGCCGCGCTGATCGCTGGCTTCTGCGCCGAGCGGAGACCGCCAGCCTGGCATCCGCCCGCGCGTGAAGTGCAGGAACTGCAAGCACTTGTGCGCCGCCTTGAGTCTTTGGTCGAGATGCACACCGCAGAAGAGAACCGCCTCTCCTCTGGCATCTCAGTCGGCGCCGTGCGCGAGTCGGTCGAGGAGTTGATCGTCCACCTCTCGGAGCAGATCAAGCGGACGCAGGCGCTCATCCGCGAACACATTGACCACCACCCGGACTTGAAGCGTCAGCGCGAGTTGCTCGACTCCATTCCCGGCATCGGCGAGACGACCGCCGCCGCGCTGTTGGCCGAGGTGTCGGACTTCTCGCAGTACCGGAGCGCGCGGCAGGTGGCGGCCTTCGCCGGGCTGGTGCCGCGCGAGCG
>JBGTBQ010000365.1:0-5804 GCA_041749275.1 Pyrinomonadaceae bacterium
AGGACGACCGCGGCCATCACCGCCCCGCGCGTCGCGCGGAGCGCCTCGTGGGCGGTCAACAGGACTTCATCGAGCGGCTCGCCGTCCCAACCTTCGAGCGCGTCGCGCGCGGCGTCGGCTGCTTTTTGCGCGCCCGGACCATGACCGAGTCCGTCCACCACGACATAGAGCGTCTCACCGTTGCTCTCGATGATGAAGTAGGCGTCGCCGTTCATCTCCTCGCCGGGGCGCGGGCGGCTCCATGCGCCGACCCGTTTGAGCAACTCCCGCTCGCCTTCCCGCGGACGCGCGGAGCCGGCCCACTTGCGACCGAGGATAGCCGTGCCGTGCGTCGTGCGGGGCGAGCCGGGAAGCCGCCGCGTCTGCCCGCTCACGGTCGAGTAGGCGTCGAACTCGTCCATCAGCCGCCGCACCGCGCCGAGACCCGCGCCCAAGCTCCCGCCCGAAGAGACGCCGTCGCGCACGGCGCGTTCGAGGTCGTAGATGCCCGGCCCCTTATCGCAGTAGAAAAGCTCCAGCCCGTGCGCCGCCGCGTCTTCATCGAGCGTGGTCGTCCAGTGGAGGAGTCCGCCGCCGCTGGCGTAGCGCGCGGCGTTCGTGCCGATTTCCTGCACCACGATGTCAATCTCGGCCAACTCGTCGCCCGCGAACCCCAAGCCCTTCGCATAGCGATGCACCGCGCGCCGCGCCGTCCCGACCTGCGCCTCATCCGTGATGATTTGTGAGTGGAAATTCCGCATGATGAAAGGATGAAGGATGAAGGATGAGGGATGAAGAAGAGGCTGCTCACCGCCGGTTGAGCGGTATTACTTCATCCCTCATCCTTCATCCTTCATCCATGCTTTTCAGAGCCAGCGCACGACCGTCACACAGGTGCCGCCCCCGACTGTAGAGACGATCTCGAACTCGTCCACGAGTCGCTTCGTGCCGGGCAGTCCCTTGCCGAGGCCGCGACCCGTGGAGAAACCATCGCGCATCGCCGCCGCGATGTCGGGGATGCCGGGGCCATCGTCCTCGAAAATCAGGCGCAAGCCCTGTCGCCCGGCGGCGCTCTGGAAAGGCTGTGCGATCATGCGCCCGCGCCCGCCATACTTGATGACGTTGCGCGCCAGCTCCGAGGCCACGGTGGACAGGCGCGTCTGATCCACGAGGCCGAAGCCAATCGCGGCGGCGATGCGGCGCGTTTCGTTGCGCGCGACGACGATGTCGTGCTCGTCGTCAAGGACGATTGATCTGCTCGGCAAACGCGCTCAACTCCTCTTCGCCGTCCTCGTCAATGCCGAACTCTCCACGCAGCAGGCGGATGCCTTCGTCCACGTTGAGCACCGTGTCCACACCGCGCAGTTCCAGCCCCAACTCGACCAGCGTGATGGCGACCGCCGGCTGCATCCCGACGACGACGGTGCGCGCGTCCATGATCCGCGCCATCGCCGCGATGTCGGAGAGCACGCGCCCGATAAAGGAGTCCACCATCTCCAAGAGCGAAATATCTATCAGCACGCCGCGCGCGCCAGTCCGCTCAAGCTCCGACAGGATGCGTTCCTGCAAGTGCATCACCGTCTGGTCGTCCATGTCCACCTGAATCGGCACGATCAGCACGCGGCCAACTTTTAAGATCGGAATACGTTGCGATCCATCCATCCGTCGTTGTGTCCTTTCGCTTCGCGCGGCGACTCAGATGCGCCCGCCATGGTTCAGAACTTGTTGGGCGTGGCTTCGCCATGTTCCCGGCGTCGGTTCGCCTCGTTGACGCCCGCGCCCTGTTCGGCGAAGCCGGAGGCGGCAGCTTTACCTGACGCCTCCGTCCCGTTCGAGATGCGCGCCAGCGCCTTCGACGAGACGACGGTGCGCCCGCTCATTTCGAGCGCGAGCTTGATGCCGTCGGACATCTGCGCGCGGGTCGTGATCTGCGAGAGGTCTATGCCGAGTTGCACCATCGTCTGCGCGATGGCCGGTGAGACGCCCGTCAGGATGCAGCGCGCGCCCATCAGCCGCGCCGCCGTGACGGTCTTGATGAGATGGTTGGCGACGAGCGTGTCCATCGTCCGCACGCCGGTGATGTCGAGGATGGCGATGGTGGAACTGGTCTCGACGATTTTTTGGAGCAGCGCCTCCATCATCATCTGCGCGCGGCGCGAATCGAGCGTGCCGATGATGGGGAGCGTCAGGATTTTGTCCCAGACCTTGATGACCGGCGTCGAGAGTTCGAGCATGTCGGCGCGCTGCTGGCGGATAATCTCCTCGCGCGAGCGGATGAAGTTCTGCACCATCACGAGGCCCATCTTGTCTAAGAGGCGCGTGAAGTAGGTCATCTCGTTGATGAGCGCCGTGCTGTCGCCATTGAGTTCCTCGGCGAGAAGCGGGATGACGACGTTGCGGAGCGCGAGCACGTAGGTCGCGTTCTCGGTCGGCGTGTAGCCCTTGACGGCGCGGATGTGCGAAATCTCGTTGAGATAGGCGCGCAGGTCGTCGAAGGCCGCGTGCTCGAAATCCGACTCGCCGGAGTCGCGGACGCCCTGCGCGAGCATGTCCAGCACCTGCCGCGACTGCCGGCGCAGCTCCTTCTTCGAGATCAATTCGTCGCGGAATTCGTCCGCTTCGAGCCGCTCCTTGATCCAGAGGTTGAGAATCTCGTCGCGGCGCGTCGAGAGAATGGCGACGATGCGCCGCTCTTCGGTTTGAGTAGTCGTTTCCTGATCCGCCATCTTTTTCTTCTTTTGGACGCACCGGCGCAAACGCTCCGGGAGGCGCCCTCCTTTCACACGTGTGTCCTGACGGGGAGATTGCCGATACGGAAATTGTGGGGGCTGAAAAGCTTGCCTATCTTAACATCGCGGCGGGGAAAACATGAAAGGGGGAGGGAGGTGCGGGAGGCAGCCGACAGGAACAGGGGGCGGAAGGCGGGAGGCAGGTCGTTGCTTCGGGTTTATTTACACATCAGTGTGCGGACGGAGGTTTGGTCAGAACCGCCTGCGGTAGCGGGCGGGTGTGCCACACCTTAGACCCGCCCGCTACCGCAGGCGGTTCTGACCCGTACATCCAAGTGAAATCCGATCTAGCCATCTGACATTTGGAATCTCCAAGCTCAAATGACAAATGGCAAAAACCTCTTCCCCGATTCCCGCCTTCCGCTCCTCATCTACGGCTTCTTCTGCATCGTCACGGTGACCATCGGCTCGTCGCCCGGCGTGCGGCTGTAGGCGACCCAGAAGCCGGCCTTGGGATAGTCAACCCTGCGGTGAATCGAGCCGTCGGGCTTGGCTTCGGCTTCGGCGCCGAGGATTGACTTGCAGGTCGGACTCTTGTCGCCGCCGAGGTAGTTGACGGAGATGGCGAAGACCTTCTTTTCGGCGTCGTAGAAGACCTGCGCCGACTCGTTGTCCGAGAAGGTATAGAAGTCCTGCCGGTCGCTCTTGTCGGCGGGGTCGCCCAGTTTCTTGCGCGCCTCGTCCGCCGCCATACCGATGCGGACGCCTTTGTACTCGTGGAAGGGCGGATCGTTCTTGTCGCCGTCTTCAGCGGGCGCTTTGCCGGCTGCCGGGGCGGCTTTTTGCTCGACCGCCGCGGCGCGCGACGGCGTCGTCAGTGAAGTCTGGATGGCGAGGGCGACCGGCAGAGACGAGAAGAGCAGGAAGCGTGTGATGCGTCGCACTGTAATTCGCAGCATGGGAAATACCTTCCTTCGAGAAGAGGTCAGTTAACGTTTCAGGAGAATGCGGCTGGGCTGCGGAGTCGAGGCCGTTCGAGAAAACTTGTACTGCTGGCGCAGCCCCGATTGTGAGGCGGACGATATGCCAACTACACGGCCCAAGTCAACATCAATTTGGCGGGCCGGGCCGGCACGCGGAAGGGCGCACTCATTCTCGTATGACTTGGTTCGGGAAAGGCGTATAATGCGGGCATAGCAACCGGGCCAGTGTGAAGGCGGGCGGAATCGGCCCGTCAGCGCGTGCCGCGCGAGCCGGCGGGCAGCCCGTCGCGCGCTAGGTTTTTTCCGGTCCATCCCCCGCTCACGCGACCCGTTCGGCGAGTCCACTGATGGTTCACAACAACTAACGGTGAAAGGATGGAGGTTTGACTATGAAGGGCATAGACATCCTGCTCTGGGTCGTCGGGGTGACTGCCGCCGGTTTTGCGATCTATGAGTTTATGCGGTTCGCAACGGCCAGAGACCCCGTGACGGGTTATCAGGACATGTGGGCGGGGACGGGCTACCTCTATGTAGGAATCGCTGCCGCCATCGTAGCCGGCATCTGTATCGTCTGGGCCTTCGTGCGGAGGCCACACGAGGTGGAGGAAATCCACGTCACCAAGTAGGAAGTAAAAAGTAAAAAGGCAAAAGGTAAAAGTAGAAGAGGACGAACTGCATCGTTCGTCTTCCGCGCTTTTGCCTTTTGCCTTATATCTGGAACGGGCCGACCTTCTCACTCTATCTTCGCGCGCGGCGCGCTCGATAGCACGGCGCCATCCTGCTCACGCATCAGCGCATGAACTTTCGTCGGATGGCGAGCGCGAGCAGCGCGGCCTGCAAGGGGCCGAGAATCGTTTCGAGCAGGACGAGGGCGTGCGCGGTGTAGGTGGCGGGACGCGGCTCCGGTTTTTGGAGCGCCATGACGGCGAGGCTGTATGAGAGCGTGCGCGAGAAAGGCAGCGGCGCGCCCGTCACGTCGCGTTGCGCTTGGGCGGCCTCTTGCTCGTTTGTGAGGCGCGGCTCCCAACGCAGGAAACCGACCTGCGTGTAGAGCAAGGCGAAGAGCAGCCACACGCCGAGCAGGATGACGAACGCGCGCCACACGCGCTCGCCGTAACCGCTCGCCAGCCAGTACCACCAGCCGAGCGACCAGACAGCAAAGCCGGGCCAATACTCCCGCCCCCGCGCATCCATCGCCATGAAACGAAGCCTCGACGCATCCTCGTAGTGGTGATTCTCTTCGGCGTTGACTGCGAGATTCCGGCAGGCGACCGACAACAGGCGGTGCGCCGATGAGACTCTTTTCTTTTTTAACTGGCTGAGTTCCTGTTGTGTTGTGTTCTTCCGCAAGTTCCAATCCACATTGATGAACTCGAACTTGCGCGCGTCCACGTTGATAAACCAGTGTGGCCGGAGCGTGAGCGTGTGAAAAGAGAAGCGGTCGGGTTTTTCGATTCTGGCGGACTGAAGACTTAAAGATGATTCATCGCCGAAGACCTGTCTCTCCTTACTTCCCACAAATCTGACGAAATCCTTGAACGTGGCGGAGTAGAAGGACGCCTTTGCGCTGAACGTGGCGGAGTCGAAGTCCGCCTCTGCGCTGAACGTAGCGAAGCGGAAGGACGCCTCTGCGATGAACGTGGCGGAGTTGAAGTACGCCACTGCGCTGAACTTGGCGGAACGGAAGGACGCCACTGCGATAAACTTGGCGGAGTTGAAGTACGCCTCTGCGATGAACTTGGCGGAGTTGAAGTTTACGGGCGCGTCGAATTGAAATCTGGAAAAATTGACGGCGTCAGGGAACCAGACTCCACGAAAGTCAAAGTCTTTGGCGGCAAGCTTCGCTTTCAGCGCCACATCGAAGGCGGCGCTTTTATCCTTGCCGGGATAGTGGAGCACGCAGTATCGCTTCTCTTCATGCTCTTGATAGAAGGGTAATCCTTTGCAGGCGGAAAGCGCCCATTCACCACAGTCGCAAACGAAGGCGGCGGTGGGCGCTTCGGTTGGGAGGGAGGATGACATGGTCGCATTATAGCTGTTTGAATTGGGTGCGACCGTTTAGAGGCGGGCCATGCCCGCCGTCTCAAGCCGCGAAGATTGAGACGGCGGGCAT
>JBGTBQ010000366.1:0-13596 GCA_041749275.1 Pyrinomonadaceae bacterium
GCGGGAGCGCTCGCCGGCGTGCTGCTGCTCGGCGTGAGCGGGGCCGTGGCGGCGCTCGGCGACACGCTGGCGCCGAGCAGCAGTCTGGCGGAAGGGCTGCGGCAGGATTTTTCCACGACGGCGCACGTGCTCGTCCGTCTACGCCTGTTGCATCCCGTGCTGGCGCTTGCCATCGGGGCCTTCGTCTTCTTTACGGCGAGCGCCGTCGTCCGTGTGCGTGATGACGTGTGGGTGCGGCGTTGGTCTTCGGCGACCCTCGCGCTCCTTGTCGTACAACTCGTCGCGGGGATGACGAACGTCGCGCTGCTCGCGCCGGTCTGGCTCCAACTCGTCCACCTCCTGCTCGCCGATGCGTTGTGGCTCGCGCTCGTGTTGCTGACGGCTTCGACGCTCGCGGAAGCGCCGGAGAAAGAGAGCGACGAACGCGCGAGCTTACAGCCGGCGGTCGGATTTTAATTGAGGAGTTTCAACGGGCGTCAGGGCGAAGGTCGCATCAAAGATTAACTCGCGACGCGCTGACGACGACGAGCGGAATGATCGAGATGAAGTTTATCAATAGGGGTTTGTTGATCGTCATGCTCGCGTGGGCGGGTCTTGCGGTGTTCCCGGTCGCCACCGCGTGCACGCAGACGAGCACGAAAACGGCGCCTGCGGTTTCTTCAAAGTTAATCAACGCCGCACAGCTTCTCGAAGACGTTCGCACTCTCTCAGGCGACGCGATGGAGGGGCGCAAGTTCGGCACGCCCGGCGGCGCGAAGGCGCGCGGCTACGTCACCCGCAGGTTCGCGGAGGCGGGCCTCAAGCCTTTCTTCGGCGACTCTTTCGAGCAACCCGCCACCCACAAAGAAGGCGACAAGACGACGAACGGCGCGAACGTCGTCGGCGTCGTCCGAGGCAAGTCGAACCCGGAGCGCTTCATTGTCGTCACCGCGCACTACGACCATCTCGGCGTAAAGGACGGGAAGATTTACAACGGCGCGGACGACAACGCTTCGGGCGTGGCGGCGCTCCTTCAGATGGCGGCGCACTTCAGCCGGCAGCCGCCCGAAAACTCCATTATCTTCGCCGCGCTCGACGCCGAAGAGGGGCCGGGCGCGGGCGCGCGCACGCTCGTCAAGTCGCTGCTCGAAGGCAAGCGCAACGTCCTCCTCAACGTCAACCTCGACATGGTCAGCCACAGCGAACGCGGCGAACTCTACGCCGTCGGCACGCACCATTATCCTTTTCTCAAACCACTCGTCGAGCGCGTCGCCGCGCGTGCGCCGGTCAAGCTGTTGATGGGACATGACAGGCCGGAGCAGGGGCAGGGCGACTGGACGAAGCAGTCCGACCACTACGCCTTCCACCGCGAGAAGATTCCCTTCCTCTATTTCGGCGTCGAAGATCATAAGAACTATCACCAGCCCTCGGACGACTTCGAGACCATCACGCAGGAGTTCTTCATCCGCGCCGCCGAGACCATCCTCGACACGGTGCAGACGCTCGACAGAGAACTGAAGAACGTGAGCGGCGGGCAGTGAAAGAAAGAGGCTTGAGATGGAACGTCTCAAGCCTCTCCGTCTTCTGTTGTCGGAGCGCGGCGGGGGCAAGCCGCCCTTCCCGACTGCTCAACGCGACCTTGAGCCATTCAAGCGCGACGGCGGGGGTAAACCACCCTTCCTGACTGCACAATGCGACCTTGAGCCATTCAAGCCGCGCCGGGTAAATCACCCTTCCTGATTGCACAATGCGACCTTGAGCCATTCAATCAGCGCCGTCTCTCAGGTCAGGAAGGGTGGTTTACCCCCGCCGGCTTGGCTCCCTTCCAACCTCATTTTGTTCTGCAAGTCGGTCTAAACTCAAAAAGAATGGTTCAGAGTCCGAACTCCTTTTTAGCGTCAATGATGACGGCCTTGGCCCCGCGCCTCTCGACCTTTTCGACGAGGTCGGAGGTTCCGCCGGGGCCGTCGCCCGTCAGCTCTCGATCCCAGAGCGCGATCAGCGTCACGCGGTCGTCGCCGCCCGCCGCCAGCGCGTTGTGCAGCATCCAGAGGTTGTTGCGTTGCCAGATACTGTAATCCGGCTTCGAGCGCAGCCACGCGGGGAGGTACTCGGCATCGTCCTTCGGCTCGTCGGTCAACTCGTTCAGGACGCGCACCGCCCCCTGCTCCGAAAGGCGCTCGTGGAGCTGCCGGAACCGCTCGACCCACTGCGGCCCGGCCTTACGCACAGAGGCGTTGACGTAGAGGCCGCTCTGAAGCGCGAGGTAGAGCTGCGTGGGGATGCCGAGTTCTTGGCAGACCTCGTGGAAGAGGATGTCGCCGCCGCTCGCGCCTCCCGCGATGCCGAAAGAGACGCCGCCGCCGGCCTTCATCTCGGACTCGACGGCCTCTTTGATCTTCTGCCGCGCCACGTCCTCCTTGTCCGCCGGAAAGCGCGGCTTCTCGCGGCCCGGCGCGTCAATCATGTGGCCCGTGAAGATGAGGACTCTCTGGCGTTTATCCGCGCCGTCTTTGGCCTTCGGCAGCCCGGTGTACTTGACCGCCTCGGCGACGTTGGCCGCGAGCACGCCGAGTTCTTGATAGATGCCAAGCTGGTTGCGGACGGATTCCCACGCTTGGTCGGACGCGCCCGCCCCCAGCGCGTCGCGGTAAGCCGTCACGACCCACTCCGGGTTGTCCGAAGTGAGGCAGCGCAAATCGGCGACGCTAATCTCCGCCCACGTGTCTTTCTTGCCCTCGCGCTCTAGCCGGCGCATGTTGGCGTCGAGCGAGACCTCGACCGCGGCGGCGAGCCGCACGGCGTGCTCGGTCTGCTCCGCCAGCTCGTCGTCAGCCTTCTTGCGAGTCTTGAACCGTCCGGCCCACACGCCGGGCTGCGCCGCGGCCAGCTCGATCATCACCTTCAGCATCGCCAGTGCGTTGAGGCCCGAATAGAAATGGTTGAGGTCTTCGTCGAAGGCCCGCTCGTAGTTTTCGAAGGACTCCCGCAACAGGCCGGAGCGCAGCGCCGCCGCGCCCTTCGCAGGGGCGTCGGGCGCGTCCTTCCATTCCCGCCGCCAGAGCGTCTTGGCGTTGCGGCCCTGGAGGGCGTAGGCTTCGGCCTTTTTATCCTTCGGGATTTCTTTGACCGAGAGGGCGCGCTCAAGCGCCAGCGTCGAGTCCTTCAGCCTGTCGAGCCGTTCGTAGATCGTGCCGAGCAGGAGGTTGGCTTCGAGGTCGTACTCCCTGTTGTTGCGGCGGACGGCTTCCCACGTGTTCTTCGCGCCATTGAAATCCTTGAGGCCGTACTGCGCGCGACCGACCGCACGCAGCCCTTCGGTCTCCCAGTAAAAGCCTCTTGCCTCCGCCGCCAGCAGGCCGAGGTCGCCGAGCCTTTTGTCGGCGGCGGCGCGCTCCACCTCTTCGCCGAAGCCGGGGGGAACGGCCATGAACTGCGACGGGTCTTGCTCCTTCATATTCGGGAGCGAAGCGAAGACAGGACTGTTCGTCTTGCCGGAATCTATCGTCTCGCGCAGCGCCCTGTAAAGCATTTCAACACTCTCGCCGGGCGCGTCTTTGTTATAGGTGAAGTAGCGGTCGGTCTGAAGGTCGAAGGGAAACTTGTCCACGTCCGAGCGCAGGAGAAAGGTGTGGCGGTCGCGCAGCGCGTGGCGGACGCCGAGTTCGTAAAAGACGTTGGCGTTGTGAATCGAAAGGTCTGCGACGACCAAATCGGCGGTCAGGAGCAACTGGAACATGTCCTCGCGGATGTTGCCCTGCCCGATGATCTCGCCGGTCGTGCGGCCCGTGACGCCGAGCCGTTCCAGCACGGGAGCGATCAGCTTCGCCTCAACGTCGTCGAAGTTGATCTCGTTTTTGATGCCGAAGGGACGGATGATGAAGGCTCGCATAGCTGCTTCTCCTTACTTCTCAGTAGAACTGGTTGAAGCGGTCGAGCGCGAAGTGTTCGGGCTTGACCTCTTTGGCAAGCGCCTGCCCGACGCGGATGAGGTCTTTGATGTGCGCGACCGAGTCGAGCTGCGCGACGCTGGCAGGGTCTACGTCGCCGAGGCCGTGCGCGCTCAACCAGCGGGCCGACAGCTCCGCGTTGTAGCGCGCGTAGAGGAATTGGCGGCCTTGATCTTCGGAGAGCGGAATCACGTTGTTTGCGTCGTCGCGGGGGATGAGGTCGCCCAACTCGCGGTCAATCTCCGCGCCGTGGACGCAACGACCGACGGTGCGGCAGTTGATGTCCTGATCTACTTGCGCGCCGTACATCAGCGCGGCGGGGAAGTTGGCGAGATTGGTGAAGGCCGACTTGCCGGTGGAGTAAACTTCGGCGTCCACCTTCGGCGCGGCCCCCGTGCCGACCGAGATGACGAGCAGCTTATTCTCGCCCGTCTCCCAACCCACATTGTAGGATCGGGCCGTCGCCATCCGCGCGAGCAGGAAGGCGGGGTTGTTGTACGGCGTCAGTCCTCCGTCCTCGAAGACGAAAGTTTTCGACGGGTCTTGCGGGTCCCACTGGATTACTTCGGGCGCGAAGTAGATGGGGGCCGCCGTGCTCGCGCGGACGAGCTGCCAGAGCGGGATGCAGAGGTTGCAGTCGGCGCGGTGCGGGAGGTTGTAGCGTGCGAACGGGTTGCTGCTGATGGGCCACGGCGAGTCGGTCGAGACATTGCGCGTGACGACCAGCAGAAGGCACTTGAGGTTTTCGGGGAAGAGGTTCGTGTCCTTGCCGAAAGTCTTTTGCAGCTCTTCAGCGAGCGGCTGCGACTCGTAAAGATGGCGCAGCCGGAAGAGGATGAAAGACTTGTCGAACATCGCCGGCCCGGTCTTCATGTAGAAGTCCGATAGCTCTTGCGCCGACATGCCGCAGGCCAGCCCGGCGGCGATGATGGCTCCTGTGCTGGTGCCGCCGATATAGTCGAAGAAATTGCAGAGGCGGAAATTCTCACCCTGCCCGCTGGCCTCGGCGAGAATCTCCTCCATCCTGATCAAAACCTGTAGGGAGAGGACGCCGCGGATGCCGCCGCCGTCGAGTGCCAGAATCTTGCGCGGGCGCGATTCGCCGCCGAAGCGTTTTTCGAGCGGCCCCCACGAGGGTTTTTTCTGTTCTTTCATACCGGTCTCCTCGATTGTAAGTTCGGACGTGAGTTTTGAATTGACCTGCGGAACGCCTGCCGCGTTCTCCTCAGTCGAAAGCCGTGCGGCCCTTTGTAAATGCGCTATCCAAACGTTTGGGACGAGAGCGGCGGACGTGTGGTCGCGCTGGCGACTTTCCTTCGGCTGACGTGAGTGCGTGGCTCATCAAGCCAGCGATGCATATTCAAACGCGCTTCCGGGTGCGACGTAACTCGCGGGACGCAGGCCAGACCCGGTTTCCGAAGTGTTGAGGCTTATATAATTGACCGCGGAGTATGTCAATGAAATTTTGCGGGCCGTGCCTGTCAAAACCGCGCCGGATGAAGTAGATTAAACTTATGGATGCGACGTTGGACGAAGTGGAAGTGCGCGTGCTCGGCGCGCTCGTCGAGAAGCAGTTGGCGACGCCCGATTATTATCCGCTGACGCTGAACGCGCTCATGCACGCCTGTAACCAACTCTCGAACCGCGACCCGGTCGTCGTATACGACGAGCAGACGGTCGAGCGCGCGGTGGACAGTTTGCGCGGGAAAAATCTGGCCTACGTCTTTTACGGCAGCGAGAGCCGCGTGCCGAAATACAAGCACGTAATGGCGGAAATCTTTCATCTCTCGCCGCCCGAACTCGCGGCGATGTGCGTGCTCATGCTGCGCGGGCCGCAGACCGTAGGCGAGGTGCGCGGGCGCACGGGAAGGCTCCACAACTTCGCCGACCTCGCCGAAGTCGAGGCGACGCTCGACGGGTTGTCAAAAAAGGACGAGCCGCTCGTCACCAAGCTCCCGCGACAGGCCGGACGCAAGGACGCGCGTTACGCGCACCTGCTCGGCGGGATGCCGGTCATTGAAGAAGAGAGTGAAGAGAAACACACCGGCGCGCGTGTGCGCGTCGCGGGCGCGGACGGCGAACGGGTGGCGCGGCTCGAAGCCGAGGTCGAGGCGATGCGCGGCGAGATCGCGGAACTCAAACGACAGTTCGATGAATTCCGAAAGCAGTTCGAGTAGCGCGGCGAAGACGGGGCGCGGCGGCAGGCTCGCGCGCGACTTCTACACGCGCGATGATACGCTGACAATCGCGCGCGAGTTGCTGGGCAAGCGTCTCGTCGTGCCCGCGCCCACGGGCGAGCGTGTGTCGGGACGCATCGTCGAGACCGAAGCCTACCTCGGCCCGTTGGACAGGGCCGCGCATTCATTCGGCGGGCGGCGCACGCCTCGCACCGAGACGATGTATGCCATCGGCGGCACGGTCTATGTTTTTTTCGTCTACGGGATGCATCATCAATTCAACGTCGTCGTCGGCAAGGAAGATATTCCGCACGCCATTCTCGTCCGCGCGCTCGAACCCGAAGAAGGCGTCGAGTTGATGCGCCAGCGCCGCCCTTCAAAGAGCGAACGGGAGTTGACGAACGGCCCCGGCAAACTCTGCCGTGCGCTCTCGATTGATCGAAGCTTCGACAAGTCGGACCTCGTCGGCGAGCGCGTCTGGATCGAGGACGCGGGGACGAGAGTCGCGCCCGGCGACATCGCCTCCGGCCCCCGCGTCGGCATTGACTACGCCGGCGAGTACGTCTCGAAGCCGTGGCGTTTCTGGCTGAAGGGCAACGCTTTTGTCAGCAAGCAGTGAACTGTAAGCAGGAGACGGGAGACAGACGGCAGGATTTTTTGGATGTGAGAATTCAAATTTCAGACTTCAAATGTGAGCATCTCTCAATCTCCTGCCGCCTGCCTCTTGAATTTCCAGATGCGGATAACTTTCTTAGGAACCAGCGCCGGCGTGCCGACGCGCGCGCGCAACGTCTCGTGCGTCGCGTTGCGGCTGGAGCAGCGCGGCGAGGTGTGGCTCTTCGACTGTGGCGAGGGCACGCAGCATCAACTCATTCGGAGTAACCTCAACATCAGCCAGATTACGCGCATCTTCATCACGCACCTGCACGGCGACCATATCTACGGATTGATGGGGCTGCTGGCGACCTGCGGCATGGCGGGCCACGCGCGCGGCATCGAGGTCTACGGCCCGCGTGGCTTACAGGAATATATGCGCGAGTCGGAGCGCTACACACAGATGCGTTTCTCTTATCCGGTCGGCGTCAACACCATCACCGCGGGCGGCATGGTCTTCGAGGACGAGGATGTCGTCGTCACCTGCGCTCTGCTCAAGCACCGGCTCCCGGCTTTCGGCTATCGCGTGACTGAGCGGGACAGACCCGGCGTCTTCGATGTTGAAGGCGCGCGCGCCGCTGGCATCCCCGCCGGGCCGCTCTACGGCAAACTCAAACGCGGCGAGCGCGTCACGCTCGCGGACGGTCGCGCCTTCGATGGCGCGGACTTCTGCGGCCCCACCGAGAAAGGCCGCAGCGTCGTCTACTGCACCGACACGGTCTACTGCGAGAGCGCCGTCGAACTCGCGCGCGACGCCGACCTGCTCATCCACGAGGCGACCTTCGCGCGCGACGAAGAGGCACTCGCGCGACGGAGTATGCACTCGACGACAGTGATGGCGGCGCGCGTGGCGAAAGAGGCTTCCGTCCGCCAACTCTTCATCACGCACCTGAGTCCGCGCTATGTCCACGGCGCTCCGGTCACGCCGGAAGACCTCTTGCGCGAGGCGCGCGAAATTTTCCCCGACACCGAACTCGCGCACGACTTCCTGAGCGTCGAGGCGCCGAGACATCGAATGCAACTTAACTGAGGCTTTACATGGAGGCTGTTGCGTGTGATACGATGTGCCGCACGCGAAACGGCGCTGGCGAGGGTGCTAGTCTTCGTCGGCGCGAGAAAACTTGAACGAGGAGCGAGAGACATGTCATTCAACAAGATCATCGTCGTTGGAAATCTGGGCCGCGACCCTGAATTGCGCTACACCCCGCAGGGCACGGCGGTCTGCTCTTTCACGATGGCGACGAACGAGCGGCGCAAAGGTCAGTCGGGCGAGCCGCAGGACATCACCACTTGGTTTCGCGTCACGGTCTGGGGCAAGCAGGCCGAGACGGTCTCGAAGTATTTGACGAAGGGCCGGAACGTGTATGTCGAAGGCCGGCTGCAAGTCAGTGAGTGGTCGGACAAGGAAGGGAAGCAGCGATACACGCTCGAAGTGAACGCGACGGACGTGCGTTTCATTGATGGCGGGCAACAGGTCGAGGGCATTCCCGTCCGCCAGACGGCGCAGGCCGCCGGGCAAGGATCGGGCCGCCCCGCGACGGGCGGCGACGCGCAGGGTTACGAAGGGGGCATGGAAGACGACGAGATTCCGTTTTAGACCCTCCCGCCCGGTGCCGTGTGGCGCGGTGTTGATGTACTCTTCTCTCTGAAATGAACACGGCGCCGCTCACGCTCAGGTTTGATTCAGGCACGCTCCTGCTCGAAGGCGCGGGGGCGTCGGCGCGCGTGCCGACGGCGTTCCGCTGGGACGCGCGCGTCCTGCGCTGGCGTGCGCCGGCGTGGGAGTACCGCAGTGTCGTCAGAGAACTGGTGCGCTCCGGCGTCAAGTATGAGGATGCGGCGCGCGCTTATCACGAATTCGAGTTTCCGACGAAGCTACTGGTCGAGCCGCGCCCGTACCAGCGCGACGCCATCGCCGAGTGGCGGCGGCACGGGAGCCGTGGCGTCGTCGTCCTGCCGACCGGCGCGGGCAAGAGCCTTGTCGCGCAGATGGCGATTGAACAGGTCAAGCGCTCGACGCTCGTCGTCGTGCCGACGATTGATCTGATGAACCAGTGGTACGACCTTTTGCTCTCCTGTTTTCAAGCGGAGGTCGGTCTCATCGGCGGCGGCTACTTCGAGACGGGCGCGCTCGTCGTTTCGACCTACGCTTCGGCCTTCCGCTTTATGGAGCGGTTGGGCAATCAGTTCGGCCTCGTCATCTTCGACGAGTGTCATCATCTTCCTTCGAGCGTCTATCGCTACGCCGCCGAGTTGTCCATCGCTCCTTTTCGACTCGGCCTCACCGCCACGCCCGAACGCGCCGACGGCGCCGAGGCGATGCTCGAACAACTCATCGGCCCCTTCGTCTTCCGCCGCGAGACGCACGAACTGGCGGGCGAGTATCTGGCCGACTACACGGTTGCGCGCGTCCGCGTCGAGCTTTCGCCGGAGGAGCGCGCGGCCTACGAGCGCGAGCGCGCGATCTTCAGAAGTTTCCTCGGCGAGAAGGGCATCGGTCTCGGCTCTCTGCGCGGCTTTCAGATGTTCGTCGCGGCGAGCGCGCGCAGTCCCGAAGGAAGGCGCGCGATGATGGCCTACCGCGAGTCGAAGCGTATCGCGCTCGGCACGGACGCAAAGCTGCGCGTGCTCGCCGAACTCCTCCAGCGTCATCGCAAGGAGCGCGTGCTGATCTTCACCGCCGAGAACGAGATGGTCTATCGCATCTCGCGCAAATTCCTGATTCCCGCCATCACGCACGAGACGAGCATCAAGGAGCGCCGCGCATGGCTCGAAGATTTCAACAAGGGAGATGTGCTCGCTCTGACGACCTCGAAGGTTTTGAACGAGGGAGTCAATATCCCCGAAGCCTCGGTCGCCGTCGTGCTCTCCGGCTCCGGCTCGACGCGCGAGCACATCCAGCGTCTGGGCCGCATCCTCCGCAAAGTTCCGGACAAAGAGGCCGTGCTCTACGAAGTCGTCACGCAGGACACGACCGAAGAGGGCATCAGCCAACGACGCGGGAGCGGCGACCAGTTCCGCGCGGCGAACCGGCAAGAGCCGATTTTGGATTTTGGATTTCGGATTGCGGATTGATGAAAAACACGCTGCTGTTCATCTGCATGATTGCGGCCCGTACCGCGCACACCGCGGGCGAACTCCCAGCCTGTTTCCAATCCGCAATCCGCAATCCGCATTCTTATGTTGACCGCCGATCTTGCACTGAGCTGGCAGCGCGGCGACCGCGTCAGGCCGCGCTACGTGGACGCCGCGGACGCGAAGTATCTGCGCGTGGCCGAAGACCTGATCGCTCTTTTCAAGCAACACGCGGACGGCACGCGCGCGGAGCTTGAGCGGTCTTTGCAGGAGTATGTCGGGACGGGCACGGACTACAAAATCCTGCGCGGGATAATCAAGCTGCTGACCGACCGCTGCGAGTTCGAGACCGCCGCCGGTATTGACCCCGCGGAAATCCGCCGCGCGCTTTTCCTCAAGGCGCGCACACGTCATCCGGTCGTCGGCGAAGAGGCGCGCGGCGAGTTGGTCGCGGAGGTCGCGGGCGAACTCGGCTGCGCGTCCGAAGCGCTGCTCGATGGCCTCTACGCGGACCTCTCGGACAACCAGCGGCTGATGTCGTTCGAGACGCTCTCGGCGGGCGCGTTGCTCGATCTCTACAACCTCGCGCAGGCGCAGGCGCTGCTCTATCGTTGCGTGCAGATGCAACTGTGGGTCGAGCCGCAGACGGCGGAGGGCTACCGCGAGTTGTTCGGCGCGATCAAGGCTTATCGTTTGATTCACGCGGTGCGCGGCAACTCGCGCGAGGGCTACGAGATTCGTTTGGACGGCCCCGTTTCAATCTTCCAGCGTTCACAAAAATACGGCGTGCAGATGGCGGTCTTTCTGCCCGCGCTCCTGCTCTGCGCGGGCTGGCGGATGCGCGCCGAGATTGAGGCGAAGCGCGGCCCCACCGTCTTCTACGAGTTGACGAGCCGGCAGACGCAGTTGCGCTCGCATTATCTCAACGTGATTCCTTATCAGAATCCCGTCATCGAAAAACTGGCGGAGACGTGGGGGCGTGCGGAGAGCGCGTGGACGCTTGAGCGGAGCAGCGAGGTCGTCTCGGTCGGTGAGAGCGCGTTCATCCCGGATTTTGTGATCCGCAATCCGGCGGGCGAGGTGGTCTATCTCGAAATCCTCGGCTTCTGGACGCCGGAGCACCTGCGCGCGCGCGTCGGCGAGTTTGAGAAAGCCGGACTCAGGAATTTCATCGTCGCCGCGTGGGACGACCTGCGCGGGAGCCGCGACCCGCTGACAACCGTCCCGCCGAACGCGATCATCTTCAAAAAGAATCTCGACCCGGCCATCGTCGAGTTGACGGTCGAGAGGGTGGTGAAAGGATGAAGGATGAGGGATGAAGGGTAAAGGATGAAGGATGAGGGATGAGGGATGAAGTAAGACCGTTCGGCGTGCGTTGAGCGATTTCTTTTTCATCCCTCATCCTTCATCCCTCATCCTTCATCCCTCATCCCTCATCCTTCATCCCTCATCCCTCATCCTTCATCCCTCATCCCTCATCCTTCATCCCTATTCTTACTGAGCGCCGAAATACTCCGGCTCGTTGCCGGCCTTCCACTTGATGTTGCAGCCGAGGCTCGCTCGCTGGTCTTCACTCAGGGCTTCATCACTTAACACCGCATCCAGCGCGGCGCGCAGGTCTCTGCCGGTCACGGGGATGTCGCCCTTTGGTCGGCTGTCGTCCAACTGCCCGCGATACACCAAACGGCGTTCCTTGTCGAACAGGAAAAAGTCCGGCGTGCAGGCCGCCGTGTAAGCCTTCGCCGCCGACTGGTCTTCGTCGTAGCAGTAGGGAAAGACGAAACCGAGTTCCGCCGCCATCTCCTTGAGACTGTCCGGCGCATCGTCCGGGTGCTCCGCGGCGTCGTTGGAACTGATCGCCACGATGCCGACTCCCCGGTTCTTGTAGTCCCCGCCGAGCCGCGCCAACTCCTCCTGCACATGTTTGACGTAAGGGCAGTGGCGGCAGATGAACATCACCAGCAGCGCCTTCTCGTCTCGAAACGAAGCGAGCGAAATCGTCTGGCCCGACACCACGTCGGGCAATCGGAAATCCGGCGCGGCGGTGCCGAGATCGAGCATGGTGGAGAGCGTTCTGACCATAATGAGTCCTCCTCACGGAGTTAATCTTCAAACCTCGACTCTTAGAGCGAGGAGCGTTTTCACTGTCTACCGTCTGCCGCCTGCCGCCAGCTATGGCTCGCTTTCCAGCAGTTCCTTCGCCTTCTGGAGGTTCTTCATGTGCTCCTCGCTGAGCGTGGGATAACTGAGATTGAGCGACTTGAGTTTGGTGATGATGACATCGGCGACCGCGGTGCGCGTAAACCACTTGTTGTCGGCGGGCATGATGTACCACGGCGCCCACTCGGTGCTGGTGTGGGTGAAAGTGTCCTCGAAGGCGTCCATGTAGTCGTCCCAGAAGGCGCGCTCCTTGGCGTCGTTGACGGAGAACTTCCAGTTCTTTTCGGGCGTGTCAATGCGCGCGAGAAAGCGTCGCTTCTGCTCGTCCTTCGAGACGTTGAGGAAGAATTTGAGAACGTGGACGCCGTTGCGATAGAGATAGTGCTCGAAGTTGTTGATCTCCTCGAAGCGGTGCTTCCAGATGTTCTTCTTCTCTTTCGTCTCGGCGGGGAGCTGTTGAAACTGAAGTATCTCCGGGTGGACGCGCACCACCAACACCTCTTCATAGTACGAGCGGTTGAAGATGCCGATGCGCCCGCGTTCGGGGAGCGCCTTGAAACTGCGCCAGAGATAATCGTGGTCGAGTTCCTCGGACGACGGGCCTTTGAAAGAGTAGACCTGCGTGCCCTGCGGGTTGACGCCGGACATGACGTGACGGATGGTGCCGTCCTTGCCGGCGGCGTCCATCGCCTGAAAGATGATGAGCAGCGCGTAGGTGTTCTGCGCGTAGAGCACATCCTGCAACTTAGCGAGCCGCTGGATGTCAGACTGTAGCTTCTCCGTCGCCTCACTCTTGTTCTTGAACTTGCCGGTGTAGGCCGTGTCATAGTCCTTGAGTTTAACCTTCTTGTCCGGGGGAACGAGAAAATGGTCATGGTTCATCGGGTTGGCTCCTTAAGAGTGATACGTGATGAGCGATGAGAAACGGTCTTTCTCTCATCGCTCATCACGCATCACTTGAGTTAGATGTCGGTTAGCTCCTTCGGCTTGACGTGTTCTTCGAGACGGCCCGCACGCTCGCGCACCTTGTTCCACTTCTCGATGTCGAGAGAGACGTGCGCGAGCGCCGCCGTCGGCATTCGGTGGATTTCGCCGGTCAGGTGTTCGATCAACTCTTCCATGCCGGGATTGTGGCCGACGAGCAGCACCATCCCGGACTCCTCCTCGATCTGCGAGACGACTTCGACGAGCCGCGCCACCGTGGCGTCGTAAATCCGCTCGTCGAAGCGCAGGGGCGCGGTAAGCCGCGCGGCTTCCATGACGAGCGCGGCGGTCTGGCGTGCGCGCTCGGCGGGCGACGAGAGGACGAGGTCGGGCCGGATTTTCCGCTTGAGCAGATAACGACCCATCAGCGGCGCCGCCTTCAGCCCGCGCTCGTTGAGCGGGCGCTCGAAGTCGCGCAGGGCCGGCGCGTCCCAACTCGATTTGGCGTGGCGCAGCAAGAGCAGTGTTTTCATAAAAGCCGTGCGGCGTCAGTCGTCAAGCGTGAATGGTAAAGGACGACCGGGGGCGATTCACGCTTTACGCTTCACACGTCGCGGCCTCGGCCTCTTCGCCGCCGGACTCCTCGGCGTCGGACGACGGCGCGGCGTTCGGCGCGG
>JBGTBQ010000367.1:0-4502 GCA_041749275.1 Pyrinomonadaceae bacterium
GGCGCAGCCCGCCACCTCAACCGCGCCGGCGCGGATGGACGCGCCCGCCGCCGCGCCCGCCGGCGATGACCAGCCGACGCTCCAGAAAGACACGCTCCAAATCACGGCGTGGACGAACAACTCCTACAAAGGCAACTACGACGTGTGGAGCTGGGTGCCGAAGATGGAGTTCCGCGTCAACGGCCCCATCGCCAGCGGCAGCCAGCTCTACGCCGAGTTCACGCAGCCCGGCGGCAACGCCCCGTGGGTGAAGTTCGACTGCGACACGGGCGAGACACAGAAGGGCTACTGGTGGAAGACCGCGTGCGGCGGGCGTCCCGTCGAAGACAAGAGCATCACGGCGGTCGGCCCCGTCAACTTCGCCATCAAGATGCGGAACGAGCTTTCCGGAACCGACATGACGATCTTCACCGGCAAGATGAAGGTCGCCAAGGCGCTCACGAACGAGGTCGGCCCGAAGGCCGCCAACAAGTTCGTCTATTATATTGACCACGACTGGAACCTGCCCATCGGCTACATCTGGTACACGCCCGACAGCATCTACGGCTGGGACTATCCGACTTTCAACCTCGCCTTCTGGGTGCGCGGCGACGCCTACAAGTTCGACCCGCACCTCTTCTATCAGGGCAAGGAGATCGGTCGGCTGTTCATGGACGGGACGCAGGTGGGCCGGGCCAGTTGCGAGTCAAAGCTGGACAACACCACGACGCACTACGTCAACGACAGCCTGCCGCAGAAGGCGAAGTGGTCGCGCGTCGAGTGTGTCTTCTACGTCGTCAAGCGTTGGGACAAGACGGACGGCGGAAAGGGACAGCCCAACACCAACGAGATGTTCAAGATGGCCGCGAACCCCGGCGAGTACGAGTTCAAGCTGTTGTGGAACAACAAGCTGGCGCGCTCGATCAAGTTCACGGTCGGCCCCGACGGCAAGCTCGACAACGGCATCGCCTCGTCGAACAAGGTCGGCACCGAGCGGGTCATCGTCCCCGTCCAAGTCCTCGGCGAGCAGGACGGCGCATGGGACAAGAACGCTTGGAAGACCGAAGCCTTCTACGGCCACCCGCTGACGGGCTTCACCCCCGCGCCGTAAGCCCCTCGGTTTTAATCGAGCGTGGCGCGCGGCGCGCGGCGCCGGTCGCCAAATTACTCGGCGCATCCACTCCGCGTCGCCGCACCCGCAAAAGAAAGAGGCTTGAGATTCGACATCTCAAGCCTCTTTGTTCTTCCGGAGGTTATGAGTTCAAACTTTAGTTTGCCGTGACCGAGCGTCACGGCAAACTATGGCTATTTGCAATTAGATCGGATTTCACTTGGATGTACGGGTCAGAACCGCCTGCGGTAGCGGGCGGGTCTAACGCACGTCAGGCCCGCCCGCTACCGCAGGCGGTTCTGACCACACCGCCGTCCGTACACTGATGTGTAAACCGATCTAGATGAACCCCGGGGGCGCAAGCGTCCCGCTTGCCAGCGTGCGAAGCACGCTAACCATTCGCGCCCTAGCGGGCGCTCAGGCAAGCGGGACGCTTGCGAAGCCCGCTCCGTGCATGGCTACATCCAATTGCAAGCCGCTATCAGGGCGTCGCGTGCGCGATTCCTGTCAAGGAATTTAACCAACCACGCGAGGCAATAATTTTTATGGGAAGGAGACGACCTCTGTGCCGGGAGCGCGGGCATCCCTGCCCGCGCTCCCGGCAGATCACGCATCTACTCTGACACCTGAGACATTTTTGGGATGCCCTGCGTTCTCGGCATGAGGTAGACTGTGGGCCTCACAATTCCGTCATGACGATTACAGAGTTCATTGCCAAGTGGCGACGGAGCGAGTTGACTGAACGCTCGGCGTCGCAGCAGCACTTCCTCGATTTGTGCGAGGTGTTCGGCCACCCGAAGCCGGCGGAGTTGGACGCGACGGGCGACCAGTTCACGTTCGAGCGCGGGGCGGCGAAGCGCGGCGGCGGGCGCGGGTGGGCCGACGTGTGGAAGCGCGGATTCTTCGGGTGGGAGTACAAGGGCAAGCATAAGAACCTCGACGCGGCTTACGACCAACTGCTGAAGTACCGCGAGGCGCTCGAAAATCCTCCGCTGCTGGTCGTGTGTGACATGGAGCGCTTCGTCGTCCACACGAACTTCACGGCGACCGTCAATCAGACCCACGAAATCCAACTCGACGCACTGGGCGACCCGGAGAGCGTCGCCGTCCTGCGCGCGGTCTTCGACGAGCCTGAAAGCTTGCGCCCGCGCGTGACGGTGGCGGGCGTGACGAAGGAGGTGGCCGAGCGGCTTGGCCGCGTGGCGCAGGCTCTGCGCGGGCGGGGGCTTGAGCCGACCGCGGTGGCGCGCTTCCTCGACCGCATCGTGTTCTGCCTGTTCGCGGAGGACGTGGGGCTGTTGCCGCGTGCGCTGTTCAGTCAGATCGTGGAGAAGGCGCGCGACCCCGAACACTTCTCGAAGCTCGTCTCTCAACTTTTCGACGCGATGCGGACGGGCGGCGACTTCGGGCTGGAGACCATCCGCCATTTCGACGGCAGCCTGTTCACGGAAAGCCCCGTCCTCGTCCTCACCGAGAGCGAGATCGCGGACGTGCGCGAGGCGGCGCGGCTCGACTGGGGCGCGGTTGACCCGTCGGTCTTCGGGACGCTGTTCGAGCGCGGCCTCGACCCCGACACGCGGGCGCAACTCGGCGCGCAGTACACCAGCCGCGAGGACATCGAGACGCTGATCGAGCCGGTCGTGATGCACCCGCTCAGGCGCGAGTGGGCGGAGGTGCGCGCAGGGGTCGAAAGGCTGCTCGAAGAGGAGAGGCAGCGGCTGTCGAAGCCCATCCTCACGCGGCGGGAGCGGCAGGCGCGGCAGAAGGCTTTGCAGGAGTCGGCCCGCGAGCCGCGCGCGTTGCTGCGGCGCTTTCACGAGCGGCTGACGAGCGTGAAGGTGCTCGACCCGGCGTGCGGGTCGGGGAACTTCCTGTTCGTGACGTTGCAGAAGCTGAAAGACCTTGAGAAAGAGGTGCTGGTCTTCGCCAGCGACACGGGTCTCGGCGTGTTCATCCCCAGCGTCGGGCCGCACCAGTTTCACGGCATCGAGTTGAATCCCTACGCCTTCGACCTCGCGCAGACGACGCTCTGGATCGGATACCTGCAATGGATTCACGCCAACGGCTACGGCTGGCCGAACGAGCCGATCTTAAGCGGGATGAGCACCTTCGAGAACCGCGACGCCGTGCTCGACCTCGCAGACCCCACGCACCCGCGCGAACCCGAATGGCCCGCCGTTGATTTCATCGTCGGCAACCCACCGTTCCTCGGCGACAAGTTGATGCGGAGAGAATTAGGAGACGACTATGTTGATAAGCTCCGTGCGCTCTACGCTTCCCGCATCCCCGGACAATCAGACCTCGTTTGCTACTGGTTCGAGAAAGCGAGGAAGCATATCGAAGAAGGCAAAGCTAAACGGAGCGGGTTGTTAGCAACGCAAGGTATTCGCGGCGGCGCAAACCGGGAAGTGTTAAAGAGAATAAAAGAAACCGGCGACATATTCTTTGCTGAAAGTGATCGTGATTGGGTTCTCGACGGCGCGACAGTTCACGTAAGCATCGTTGGCTTTGATAATGGCTCCGAACTTCATAAAGTTCTGAACGGTGAAACTACTGCGACAATAAATCCTGATCTGAGCGCCGCGGCAGACACGACTGTTGCCAGTAGGCTTACAGAAAACACTGGAATTTCTTTTATCGGCGTTTCGATGCACGGGCCATTTGAAATAACTGAGGCAACAGCAATCCAGATGCTCAAATCGGCAGGTAATCCGACCGGCAAACTTAATTCCGATGTAATTAGGCCAATTCTCAATGCGGCTGAAATTGTCAGGAGGCCAGAGAATAGATGGGTGGTTTATTTGCCCTCTGAACTTGAGCAGCAGCAAGCGACATTATATGAACGACCTTTCGAGTATGTCCGTGAGCATGTTAAGCCTGTAAGAGATAAGAACAATAGGAAAGCTTACAGAGAAAGATGGTGGATACACGGGGAGTCTCGACCGACAATGTTGAAAGCTATTAGGGATGATGAACGTTTCTTAGCCACTCCGAGAGTTGGGAAACATCGATTATTTGTTTGGATAACCCCTATTTTTCTTCCTTCAGATGCCACTGTTGCTTTTGCCTTCTCAGATGATTATTACTTGGGCATATTGCAGTCTCGACTGCATGAAGTCTGGGCATTGAGACAAGGTACTCAACTACGCGAAAAGGAGAGCGGCTTCCGCTACACGCCCACCACCTGCTTCGAGACCTTCCCTTTCCCTCTCCCCACGCCCGAACAGCGCGACGCGATTGCCGAAGCCGCGCGCGAGCTTGACGAACTGCGCGCCCGCTGGCTGAACCCGCCCGAATGGACGCGCGAGGAAGTGTTGGAGTTTCCCGGCTCGACCGCCGGCCCGTGGGCGCGCTACATCCACGAGCCGGACGCGAGCGGCGTCGGCGTCGTGCGCTTCCCGCGCCTCGTCCC
>JBGTBQ010000368.1:0-15630 GCA_041749275.1 Pyrinomonadaceae bacterium
CGGCGGCGGCGAGGCGCAGCTTGCTCGCCTCGCGCGGGACGACGAGCACGGCGTAGGTCGTGCGGATGCCCGGCGCGATGCGCTTCGTCCCCGGCAGCGGCCCGAACGTCCAGCCGAACGACCGCTCGCCCTTGCCGTAGCCCGCGGCGAAGATGTCCTGGTAGACGAACTGGTCGTAGATTTCGCGCTGCCGCTGGTAGTCCACTTTAGCCCCGAAGCCGAAGACGGCGAGGAATTTCGCCGAGAATCCGAAGCCGCGCTGGGTCTCGTGAATCTGGTTGACGTTGAGCGCGCTCTGGCGGGGGATGATGTCCACCGTCCGGACGAGCTGGCCGGACTGCCCGGTGCCCTCCCAGTTCCCTGTCGCGTCCTGCGTGCCGTACTCCCGCTCCTTGATGGTCTTGATGTTCGAGTCCGCCAGCAGCCGCGTGAACTGCGCGCCGGAGTCGCCCGTCGCACCCACGTCGCGGCATGGGTCGGCGGGCGCCTGCGTCGAGTTCAGCCGTTTCTGGTAGCCGGTCACGTCCCATCGCACCTGTACGACGTGCCCGTCGGCGTGCTTGGGCACGGTGTAGATCGAGCTGGGGAGTTCGAGGAAGACGACGCGCTCGTTCTGGCCGACCTCGTCGCGCAGCAGCGTCAACTGTTTGGCGATCAGCTCGTACTGCATCTGGATGTGGTTGTCGAGCTGCATCGAGGCTTGGAGTTGCGGGCTGTTCTGCGTCTTAAAGACGTTGTCGAGGAACGGCTTGTCGATCAGGTTCGAGAGGCCGGGGGCGATGGGGGTGGCCGCGGGCGTCGCGCTGAAGGGGCCGCTGAAGGACGGGATTTTCTGGCCGATGTCCTCGGCGGCGAGCCCCGACAGCTCAGCGTTCAGCGCCGTGATGCGAGCGGCGACGAGCGTCTTCTCGGCCTCCCTCCCCGCCTTCTCCGCCTGCTGAATCCTGATGGCGTTCTCGTCCTTGGGGGTGGCGGCGTTGAGCTTGGCCAGCTCGATGTCCGCCTGTGAGATAGCGCGCGTCAGTTGGAGCTGCTCGTTATTCCGTTGGTCGAGTTCCGCCTTGAGCGACTGCTGCCTGCCGTGGTTGGTCAGGACGCGCTGGCGCAGCAGGTCGTTGCGCAGCCCGGCCGTGGCGTCGAACTCCGCAGAGGCGCCGAACATGACTCTGAGCACCTCGACGAAGTTCCTGTTCACGGCGTTCGGGTCGAGATCGCCCAACTGCTTCACCTTCAGGCTGCGGTCGTCCTCGTGCAGCTTGGCGATGAGGTAGTGCGCCTGCGCCAGCGTCCAGACGGACGGCTTACCGATCCTGACGTTAATGGCCCCGGCGGGCGCGGGGGCCGTGACCACGGGCCGCTCCTGCCGCGCCGAGGCGGCGGGCGCCGACTGCGCGAGCAGCAGGCACAGACACAGGATGGCTCCGGCTGCTCCCCGCCGTTGACTTCTCGTTATGGTACTCATCGGTGTCATGTCCTTATCTTTGGGCGCGTGGCCCCGGAGACGAATTAGCTAATCGTGCCTTCCGTAAAGCCCTCACAATGTTGCATCGCCATGGCCAGCGAGACGAGACCCTCTTCGCCGAGCGACGCCATCTGGCGATCCATGGATATCCCCGACCTCTCACCGACACAGCCCCGGTAGCTGGTGTGGTTCGGTTGGCCCGTCCAACGATCCATGGCACGACCGACGGTGAGACTCTGATAGGCGCTGGTGCGGAGCAGGGCGACTTGCGCCGCGCGACCGACTTCTATCGAGGGGAATATCGCCGCCGTCGGCTGTGTGTTTTCGTCGCACCCGATGGCGCCGTGCGCGTTAGTGAACTGGCCGCAGACGATGTTCCCCGGATTGTTGTTCCGCCACGAACGGCTGCCTCCGGTTTTGGTCTGCCGTCGGTTGTTTGCGTCGAAGTATTCCACCCGTCGAGGGTCGGTGAGTGCCACCGCGCGCACGAAGACGGACGTGCCGTCCAGCCGCTGCAACGCGGCGTCCAACGCGCGCAAGGTGTCTTTTCCCACCAGCCCGTCTACCGTGAGGTTGACGCTCTGCTGGAAATTCTTGACGGCGGCCTCGGTCAGCGGGCCGAAAGTGCCCCGGTTCACACCGGCGTTAATCCGCTGCGCTTCCGGAAGGATGCGGTCGAGCGCGTCCTGAACGAGGCCGACCGGCTCCCCGTTGTCCCGCCCGATCATGAAGGAGCGCTCCCCGCGGGCTGCCGCCTGTAGCGCGTCGTTGGCCGCGAGCCGGGGGTGCGTGAGCGGACGTTCGGCGCCTTCGCCGCCCCCGACGGGGCCGCCGATCCCTTGAGCCGCCGCGGCGAGTTTGAGCAGATAGAGCGTGGGGTTGAGCAGGCCGTTGGGGCGGGCGCCTCCCACCATCCAGCGGTGGTTGTGAGCCGTCCCGCGTGTGTAAGTCTCGAAGTGCAGCATCCCGGTCGTGCTGACCCGCGCGATCTCCTGACCCTTCGTCACGCGGTCGCCCACGCGCCAGTTGAACTCTTCCTGCGCGTTCGCCTTCACCTCGCCGTAGTTAATCACGAAGTCTTCGTGCTCGACGATCAGGCTGTAAGACACCTCCCCGGCGGAGGTCGTATAGAACGTGTAGAAGGAGACGATGCGTCCGTCCTCGCACGCCACCACCTTGTCCCGGTGCTGCGCGAACAGATCAATGCCGACGTGATAGCGCGTGCCGCCGCCGCGGTTGGCGAGGAACTGCCGACCGGGAGTACCGCCGACACTCGTGCCGTCGGTGGCGCGATAGTTCACTTCAAATTTCCGGGTGCTGGAAGTTTTCACCGGCCACACAGCATCGTCGACGTCGCTGGCGGCAAAGCTGACCGGGTCACCAACAGGGATAGGTTTCGGGTTCATGGTGCGTGCTCCTTCGCTTACTCCGTCTACGCTTCCGCGCGGGGCGGGCCGGGGGACGGTGCCCCGCCCCGCCCGCGCGGCTAGCCCGGCGAGGCTCTTCAGAAGGCCGCGCCCTCGACCACGCTCTGCTCGCCCAGATGCACGAGCGTAGGGCGCGGCAGGGGGCTTGCCGCCTCCGCCCCGTCGGCTCCGGAGAGGAAGGCGCGGATCAGCTCCAACTCGGCGCCGGCACTCAGATGCCTCCCGTTGCCGTGAAGCATCTGCGGGCCTAAGTGTTGCGGCTCGACGCCGCCTAACAGCTGCGCCTTGAAGAGCGGGATGATCGGGTCGAGCGCACGGGTCTCGCCCTCTCTCGTGTACGTCTGGCCGGAGCCCGTCCCGATGATGAGCACCTTCCACTTGACCTTGACGTCGCTCTGCACGCCCTCGAAATACGGGAAGCTGAGTGCGGAAGACTTCAGCGCGCCGTCCGCACCGGCCCCCTTGAGGACCAGACCGCCTAAGTAGACCTTGCTCGTCATCCCGTCCACCTTGGGGATGACGGTGTTCCACTGAATCACCGAGGTCCAGCCCGCAGGCAGCATCTCCAAGTCGGTGACGACGCTCATGTCGGCGATGTTGTTGCCCGGCGTCCACTGGTAGAGCGCGCCCGCCGAGTCGCCGTTGATGACGTTCTTGACCACGTGGCGCTCGGTGCGGTCTTGCCAGTTGCCGTCCTTCCAATCGACCGCCAGCAGCACTGTCGTGTTCGTCGGGATCGGCTCGGTCTGCTGCCACTGAAGGATGCCCGTCAGGACGGCACCCTGATCACCCGGCACCTGATTGAGCGAGAAGCCGACGAAGGTTCCATCCGCCCGGTTGTAGCCGTACTGCGCGTTGTAGGTGTGGACGCGCTCGTCCTTCGTCAGGTTGACGGTGATCGGGAGCTGGTTGTCGCCCGAGACTTCGAGCAGGTAGTCCTTGGGGCTGAGCTGGTCGAAGAGGTTGACGAAGACGTAGCTGAGGTTGTAGCGCTCCTCGCGGAGCTGCGAGAAGGCGAACTCGGCCGTCAGGTCCAGCGACGAGACCTCCGAGTAAGACTTCATGCTCACGGAGACGCCGCCGAAGAAGCCGCGCGGGTCGGGGGCGACGGCCGGTTCCATCCGCGGCTGGTTGGCGATCATGGCGAGCGTGCGCTTGATCCACGCGTCGATGAGCGTGGCTTCGAGCTGCTTGATGCGCGCGTCGTCGAGACCTTCGGGCGGCGAGATTTGCTCGATCTTGATGCAGCCCTTGTCCACCAGCTCCGAGCGCGTGCTGGAGATGTCGGACTGCGCGCCGACCCAGCCCCACCACGAGGCGCGGGCCTTGGTGTTCATCGAAAAGAAGTTGTACGTCCGCTCGTTGTTCGCCGTGATCTTGTAGTGGCAGCGCGGCAGAATCATCTCGTACTTGAACTCAAGGGCGACGACGGCCGGGAAGCCTTTGGCCGTGGCCGAGCCGAGGGCGGTGGCGAAGGTGTCGGCCCCGAGCGGGTTGAGTTCCAGCGAGACGGGGATGGTCGAGGAGGCGCCGATGGGGATGTTGTGCACCTTCGAAGGGTCGGTGACGAACTGATCGACGCCGAGGATCGACATGGTCCCGCTCTGGAGGCGCATCGGCTGGAAGCGGAAGCCGGTGTTGCCGTTCGGCTTGATGCTTGAGACGATGCCGATGTGCTCCGTCCACTCCTTCTGCTCTTGCAGCGTCGGGATAGGGACGGCGAGTTCGAGCTGCGCGGCGAACGTCCCGCCGAGGGTCTCGAAAGAGCCGTTGGGCTTCCGCTTCTGGTTGCGGATCACGGAGAGCAGCGGGCGGTTAGAGCCGTCGCGCGCGATGCGCGCGGCGCGCGGGGCGTAGAGCCACGTGTTGGGCTGATACCCCTTGATGAGAGCTAGCGGCGAGCCCTCCTTGAGGACTGTGGCGACGCTGCCGTCTGCGACATTAAATTCAGGCATCATGACCTCCAAGACAAGAGCGGCGGCTGCCGCTGAAGTATGTTAAGGGACGGCGGTCACCGAGTGCGTGACGGTCCCGTGACGTTCCAGCTTGATCTCCAACCGGGGCGTGGCCGGCGTAAAGCTCCCTCTGACGTTCACCGCGTCTTTGCCCACTCTGCCTTCGAGCGTCCAGACAAGGCGCCCGTCGTCCTGCGAGCGGACGGGCAGGTCGAACTGTTTCTGAAGCGCCCCGCCGCGCAGTGCTTTCAGGTCGGAGTAGGAGAGGTGGATGGCCCCCTCGTGCCTGACCGGCGGCTGGCCCGGATCAGCCGACGCGTACCGCCACGCGAGCACCAGCTCATTCTCCTTTCGTAGCTTGAGCTTCTTGTCCGCCAGCAGCGTGATGAAGGTGTGGCACTTGTTGGCCGTCGTGTTAAGCAAGACCAACACGCCCGCGTCGGTCACGAGCTCGTTGAGCTTGTAGGCGACGTCGCCCACCTCCGGGTTCGTATAATCGATGACGGCCTTGATCTCGATTGTCTGCGGGCTGAAGTCGGCGGGGATCTCGCCGAAGAGCGTGCCGCCGCGGTAGTCGAAATCCTGCGTGCCCCCGAGATTGAACCTCCCCTCGGCATCGTGGTATCCCCAACTGACGGACGAGCGCGCCACCACTTCCGGCACCCCAACCGAGACGACGACTTTGACGGCCTTCGAGCCGGGCGTCAGCGGCGGCTGACCTCCGACCAGAATCTTTTCGACCGCCTGTGGCGGAGGCGGTATCGTGTCCACGCCGTTCGGCGAGGCAGCGGGCGTCTGTGCGAATGCCGTCGCCGCCAGCAGACAAAGCAGGGAGGCCACGCGGGCCGCATAGGTGGCGGCACGCCGCCAGACGCCTTCTATGGTTTCCTTATTCGTCAACACCACCTCCAGAGCTCCAAGCGAGGTAGACTCGTCCGACGTGAGAGCCGTCGCTTGGCCCCGGCTCCCCTCCTTCACTCGTATCAGTGGGAACGGGCCAAAACGTTTCGCGCGGGCGGAAATTTTTTTAAGGGAGGTGGACGACGAAGGACGGCTGCCGACTCTCGGCGGCAAGTTGAGTTAATCTGTTGCAGATCAAAAGGGAAACTCTATAACTCGACTTTATCCAATTTAGCATGGCGGTAAGAAGCCTGGAAATTGGCTATATTTCCGCCACTTCGGAATTAGGTGATGTCTGCTTGCAGAGCAGACATCACGAAATTCCTTGACGTTACTTCGACGTTACATCTCCTGATCGGGAGATAAGCGGCAAAATGGATAAAGTCGAGTATAATGTGCGCAGTTCAATAGACAGTATCGGGAATAGATTTGAATAAGCTAAACTGCATCAATGTTAAGCTACGAATACTTACAAAGAGAAGCCTCGCGAGTTTTTAGCGGCAACCGGATTGACTCAAGCAGAGTTCGCCGTGTTGCTGCCAAACTTCGAGACGGCTTACGAAAAACTCTATCCCTCTGCCTTGACCTTCGACGGCAAAACACGACAGCGTCTGCTTGGCGGTGGAGTGACAGGCAAATTATCAAAGTGGGAAAACCGGTTGCTCTTTATTGTGGTCTATCACAAAACGAATCCGTTACAGACCATGCACGGACTTCAATTCGAGTTGAGCCAGGCGCAAACCAACTATTGGATTCATCGTTTGTTACCGGTCTTACAGGAGACTTTGGCCGCCATCGGAATGAAACCTGAGCGAGAGGCGGCACAAGTGGCGAGCCATCCGGCCACCGGCGAAGGCGGCGCGAATTTAGTCATTGACGGCACGGAACGAAGGCTGCAACGACCCACCGACCCGATCAAGCAAAAGGAGAAGTACAGCGGCAAGCAGAAAGCACACACGGACAAGAACCTCTTGGTGGTCAACGAAAACTCAAGCAAAGTGGTTTATTTGAGTCCGACGGTGGAGGGGAAGAAGCACGCTAGCCGGGCGGCCAAGGAAGCCGCGATCAGCTATCCGGCGAATGCCACGCTCTTGAAGGACACCGGTTTTCAGGGCTACGAGCCGGAGGGCGTCTTGACGAGCCAGCCCAAAAAAAAGCGAAAGGTCAGGAGTTGAGTGTGGTGGATAAACTGCTGAACAAACTCTGTGCGAGTGTGAGAATCGTGGTGGAAAATGTCATTGCGGGAGTGAAGCGGTGTCGCATTGTCAAAGACCTGTTGCGCCTCACCACAGACGGCATCTCGGATCTGGTGATGGAAATCGCTTGCGGTTTGCATAATCTCAGAGTTACTTGCCGCCACTCAGTTACCACATTCGATTTGATTGATTTGGTTAGCTCCGCTTAATCCCGATAATGTCTAATTATCCGGGCCACCCTTCTCTTTACCGTCCGAGCATACGCATGGGACACGACGACGACCCATACACCATCTTCCTATCGTTGCTGTCTCCCGACCGGGACGTTGCGGAAAATAAGTTCCGAGACATCAGGCGGCGTCTGGCCCGCATGCTCGACTTCCGCGGCTGCGCTTGCTCGTATGAGCTGGCGGATGACGCGATCTTGGATTTCGTCTGCCACCTCCGGAACAGGGATCGGCCTTTCGAGGGCGACCCCATCGCTTACCTCAGCACCGTCGCCTACAACCTCTACCTCGCCCACCTCCAGAAGCAGTTCCTACCGCTGCCGGACGACATCTCGGAGTGGCCGCAGGTAGACGAAGACGAGACGGGAGGCAAGGAGCAGCTGCACAAGCACCTCGACGGATGTCTGGACAAGCTGAGTCCGGAGAACCGCGACCTCATACTCAAATATTACCGCTGGGATAAACGGGCCAAGATTGAGTTCCGAAAAGAGCTGGCTAAGGCGCTGGGAATTTCAGCTAACGCTCTGAAAATCAAGGTTTACCATATCCGGAAGGTGCTCGGGGCGTGCATAGAGGAATGCCTCGGGCTGAGGCCGCCGCCCGAAACGGAATGACGGTAGAACCCTTATAAAGATGGGGCGCGCAGGCGTCACCGGGCCGACATAAAATGACTTTAAGCCACGACGAGGAAAGACGCATCAGGAGCTACCTACTCGGCGAGCTTGACCCGGACGATGCGCGTCAACTGGACGACCGCCTGCTCAGGGACGACGACTTAGCCGAACAGGTGGGACTCGTCGAAGACGAAATCGTTGAGGACTACGTGCGCGGCGATCTCAGCGCCGACGAGCGCGCGCATTTGGAGAAACGCTTCTTCACCACGCCGCGGCGGCGGCGGAGCTTAGAGATGGTTCGCGGCTTGAGAGAACGCGCAGTCGTCGTGGTGCACGCCGGATCGCCCGCGGAGGAGGAAGAACACGGCGCCGTATTGGCAGGCGCGGAGGTGACGAAGGCTACGCTGTCTGACTGGTGGGGCACGTGGTTCGGGTCGCGCTGGAAGGTGGCGGCTGTCGTCGCCTTGGTCGTGCTGGCCGGGGTGGGCATATACGCCGTCATCCGTCAGCCGCCGGAGGCGAGGGGCTTGGCCGCGCTCGACAAAGCCTACAGGCGACAGCGCCCGCTCGAAGCGCGCGTGGCCGGGTTGACTTACGCGCCCTTTGTGCCGAAGCGCGGCGCCCAGCCGGAAGAGGTTGACTACCGCGCGCTCGATCACTCGCGCTCACTCCTGCTCGAAGCCGCCGAGTCCAGCCCGAGCGCCTCGACGCTTAACGCGCTCGGACGCTTCTACCTGACGCAGCGGGAGTTCGACAAAGCCGCCGATCAGTTTGGGAAGGGGCTGAGCATGGCGCCGGACAACGCCCAACTCAACAGCGACATGGGGGTCGCTCTGATGGAGTTAGGCAACGCGGAGAGTCCGCGCGGGCAGGAACCGGCGATGGAATACTTTGCGAGGAGCCTCAAACACCTCAACAGGGCGCTGGAACTGGATGACTCGTTGCTTGAGGCGCGCTTTAACCGCGCACTGATCTATCAGCACATGATGTTGCCACAGCAGGCCCGCGCCGAGTGGGAAAGCTATCTGCAAAGAGACCCCGGCTCGCCCTGGGCCGACGAGGCTCGGCACCACCTCAAGACCCTCGCGGAGCAGGACCGTCAGACCTCCCAAAAAAGGGAGCAGATGTTCGATGAGTTCGTCGCCGCCCACGGCGCGGACGACAACGCGCTCGCGTGGCGGGTTCTCAGCCGCAGTCGCTCAAAGACCGGCAACTTCATCGTCGAGAGACTGCTCGACGAGTATCTGACCCTCGCGGGGCGCGGCGAACGGGCTGACTCGGCGGGCCGTCTGCGAATGCTTCAGTACGCGGGGCGCGTTGAAGAGCAGGCGGTCGGGGATCGCTTCACCGCCGACCTCGCCGACTTCTACGCCCGCGCCGACGAAGAGCAGAGGGACTTCGCGGCGCGCGGACGGGCGCGGGCGCGCTGGGCGCAGGAGCACTACAACCGCGGGGAGTTAGAGCGTGCCATCTCGTTCTACAGGGAGGCGGCATCGCTGTTCGGGCGCGCAGGCAACGAGGGCGAGGCCATGTTCGCGGAGGGGTGGGCGGGCTACTGCTACTTGCGCATCCCGGACACCGACCGGGCCGCGCAGGTCTTTGAGCGGCTGTCGCGCGTGTATGATGAACGGAACTACAGGTCGTTGCTGGCGCAATCACTCCACGCCCTGTCCGATATTCAGACCAGCCTCGACGAGGTTTCAAAGGCCCTCGATTACGCCCGGCGCTCGCTTGAGGTGTCGGAGCAGGTTCAGGACACGGCGAACCAACTCAGGTGTCTTCAGCAGTTCGTGTCGATGCACCTGAAACTCGGCAGCTATCGTGAGTCTCTGCGCATAGGCCGTCAGGCCCTCCACCTCGCGCGGGGACTGCCCGATGACCCGAAACTGATCTGGCCCTTCTACCACGAGATCGCGTTCGACTTATACCACCTCGGCCTTGCCGAAGCCGCGTTGGAGTTTGAAAAGGAGGCCCTGCGGCTGGCGCAGGAATCCGGCTGGCCCCTCATCATCTCGCGCTCACACACGCGCCTCGGACTGATTTACGAGAAACTCGGCGACCTCCCCGCGGCCATCGGCAGCGGGCAGCGCGCACGGCAGGAAGGTGAGAGGGTCAGCGGACTGAGCCGGGTCAACATCCTCGCTAACGCCTCTCTGCGCCTCGGGCACCTGCACAGGCAGGCGGGAGACTTCGGCGCGGCCATCGCCGTCTACGACGAAGCCATCCGCCACTACGAAACCCTGTCCCTGCACATCTACCTCTATGAAGCGCACAAGGGGAAGTTTCTGGCGCACCTCAACCGGGGGGAGAACGAGGCGGCGCACGGCGAGCTAACAGCCGCGCTCGGCCTCTATGAGCAGTACCGCTCCAAAATCCTCGAAGAGCGTAACCGGAACAGCTTTTTCGACGCCGGTCAGGACATCTACGACTTAGCCACCGATTTCGCTTACCGGCGGATGAACGATCCGGGGAAGGCGTTCGACTTCATCGAGGCGTCTCACGCGAGGTCGCTCCTCGACATTGTCAGTTCGCCCACGCAGACGACCAGCGACGACGGCGAACCCGACGTGAGACACCTCTTCGTAGCGCAACCGCTCCCGCTCACGTCCCTACGGCTGCTGCTGCCCGACGACGTGCAGGTGGTGCAGTACTCGCTGCTCGGCGAGAGGCTGCTCGTCTGGGTGATTTCGAAGGACAGTGTCGAGATCAGAGAGCACCCGATATCGACCGCTGACCTCGAAAAGAAAGTGGGCGACTACACGCGGCTGATCCTTCCCGCCGCCGGAGACGCCGAAGCAGCGGCGCGCGCGGCCGAAGAGCTTTACCAAATCTTGATTGGGCCGGTCGAACCTCTACTGAGCGACAGCAAGCAGCTTTGCATCGTGCCTGACAAGGGTCTTAACCGACTGCCGTTCGCCGCCCTGATCGACTCGAAATCCGGAAAGTTCTTCGTCGAGAAGTACCGCTTCCTGATCTCGCCGAGCGTAAACGTCTTCGTCACGTGTACCGCGTGGGCGCGCGAAAGACGTCCGGGGGCGAAGGAGCGTGTGCTGAGCGTCGGCGATCCGAGTTTCGACCGGCGCCGGTTCCCTGATCTCCACCCGCTCCCGTCTGCCCGCCGCGAAGCTGAAGAGGTCGGTACGCTTTATGCCGGGGAGCCGCTGGTGGGAGACCGCGCTCGTGAGGGCCGGGTCAGGGCCGAGATGGTGGGGGCCGACGTTATTCACATCGCCTCCCACTTCGTCGTCGACGAGCAATCGCCGATGCTCTCCAAGTTGCTGCTGGCCCATGAGCAGCGGCAGCGCACTGTCGGCGGCGGTGACTTAGACGGGACGCTTTCCGCCTTCGAAGTACACGGGATGAGGTTCCCGAACACGCGGCTCGTCGTGCTCTCGGCGTGCCAGACCGGCGTCGAGCGGTCATATCAGGGCGAGGGTGCGGTCGGGATGGCGCGGGCCTTCATCTCCGCCGGAGTGCCCCTCGTCGTCGCCAGCCTGTGGCCCGTGGACTCGGACGCGACCGCCGACCTCATGGCTAGTTTTCACCGCCACCGCAGCCGGCGGAGTACGTCTACGGCGGAGGCTCTCAGGCGCGCCCAAGTCGAGATGATACGTAGCCCCGACAGGCGCAACCAGCCGCCCCACTCGTGGGCGGCCTTTATCGCTATCGGCGGGAGCGACACTTTCTAAACACGCCGAACGGCCTGCGGCTCGGGCGCTGTCAATCCGGGCCGCATGGGTGCTTCCCGCCCGCGCAAGCCCGGACGGAAAGCCCAAGCACCTAAGAGGAGAGAGACATGTCAAGCATGAGAGAAAATGAGACTGCTAGAGCGACTGAGACACCGTACTCTGACTGGCCCGCGGCCTCCGACTTGACCACGACCAGTCCGCCCCTCAACGTCGACAGGTTCGTGTTCCTAGCCTTCCACGGCCTGATGGGCCTCGCCTATAACCAAGAGCATCGCTACTGCGAGGTCGGGGTACACTGCAAGGCGCCCCACCACGAGTTCAGGATCGAAGTCTTCGAGTTTAAGGTCGGTGACAAAAAAGGAAAGCTGGTGTATAGGCGCAAGTTCGGCAAGGCCGAGTATGCGCCGATGGACTACATCCGCATCGACATCAAAGAACCGTCGGTACCCGGCGTTAAATTTTACATGCCGTCCGGTTACGAGATTAACGAGCAGACCGAGGAGGTGACCGCCGCCGATCACGATTTCAGGCTGGTGCCTGATCTGGAAGGCCCTCTATTCTACAACCGCCGGCTAAAAAAGAAGCCGGGAGCCTACAAGCCAAAGCTGCATATCAGGCACGGCACCTTTTTCACGCTCAGCTCGACGTCGAAAGAGTTCAGGCGTGAGGCGCCGAACGACCCGCAGTCGCTCGGCAAGGTCGCGCGCATCATCGGTACATTCATCCCCCTCGACCCAAAAGGGTATGTCGCGCTCCGCATCGGCGATGAGGAGGTAAGACTCACGCCGGAACCGTTGTCGGGGTCGCCGCCGCAGGGAAAATTCTATGTCGCACTCTTCGACAATTCGTGCGATCAAGCCGATTGCGAATACAAGCCGAAGAGCGCCAAGAAGGAGAAGCGCAACGACTTCTATCTCTATTACAAAACATTCGAGATACCGTCGGACAAAGAGGAGTACGAACTACGCCTGGGCAAAACTCCGGAAGAAGCTGAGCCAGAGTCCAAAGAGCGTGAGGTTGTCAGCCTCCCTCCCGCCGCCGCGGGTATGGCGGCGTTAACATTCTTGGCGGGCGTCATCCCATTTCTAGAAGAACTCTCCAACGACGAAGCCCCCTGCGGCGGGACTGGTTACGGCAAAAGCGGAGGAGTTGGGGCTGAAGGTCCCTAGTCCGCCCAAACCGCCATTATAGAAAGACCACACACTTCAGCCGAGGTACGACGACGTGCGTCACCAAAGGGCGCATCAACCTCATTCCTCATCATACCCGAGGAAGTTACGGGTACAGCCGAGATACGTGTAAAAATAGGTTCTTCGCTGTTTCAAGTGGGTAGCTGATTTACAATCCCTCTCACACTCTGGTTGGAGGGATGACCATGGAACAGGCCAAATTGTTTGCCGCCGCCTTGGGGCTGACTGCCCCGTGGTCTGTCACAGAGATTCGGTTTTCCGCTGCCGAGAAACGGCTCGACCTCGTGCTCGATTTCCCTCGCGGCAGCCGGTTTGCCTGCCCCGGTTGCGGGACGCCCTCGACCGCTTACGATACCAAGCCGGAGCGGTGGCGGCACCTGGATTTCTTTCAACACGCGGCCTACTTGACGGCCCGCGTCCCGCGCGTAGAGTGTCGGCAGTGTGGCGTCACCAAGATTAGCGTCCCGTGGGCGCGGGCTGAGTCGGGCTTCACCCTTCTCTTTGAAGCTCTGCTGATGCAGTTGCTGGGCGAGATGCCGGTCTTGGCCGTGGCGCGGCTGGTCGGTGAGCAGGACACGCGGCTCTGGCGAGTGCTCCATCATTATGTCGAGACAGCACGCGCCGAGGCCGATTACGCTGAGGTGGAGCGCGTCGGGGTGGATGAGACGGCGGCCCGGCGCGGACACGCCTACATTTCGCTGTTTGTGGACTTGGATGAGGCGCGGCTGCTCTTTGCCACACCGGGCAAGGAGAGTGCGACGGTCGCGGCTTTTACGGCGGATTTGGCCGCGCCCGGCGGGGATGCGCGCCAAGTCAAGGAAGTGGCCTGTGACATGTCGCCGGCATTTACTAAAGGGGTGCGCGAGTCGCTGCCCGAGGCTGCAATCACCTACGACCGTTTCCACGTCATGCAGTTGATGGGCGCGGCGGTGGACGCGGTGCGGCGCGAAGAAGCCCGCACGCAGCAGAGCTTGAAAGGGACGCGCTACTTGTGGCTCTCGAATGCGGAGAAGTTGCGTCCGCGACAGCAAGAGCAGTTGAGCGGGTTGCGGCGGCGCCAGTTGCAGACGGGGCGAGCTTACGCGCTGCGGCTGGGGCGGCAAGGCTTGTATGCCCAAGCTGACCGGGCGGGCGGAGCGGAGTATCTCAAACGGTGGTACTTTTGGGCGACCCATGCGCGGTTGGAGCCGGTGAAGAAAGTAGCGCGCACGATCAAGGGGCACTGGGAAGGGATTCTGAACTGGTTCGCCTCGCAGGCGACGACCGGGTTGCTCGAAGGGATCAACTCGGTGGTGCAAGCGGCGAAGGCGCGGGCGCGGGGCTATCGCCGCACGCGGAACATGATTGCGATGGCCTATCTGCTGGCTGGCAAACTGCATTTCGAGTTACCCACTTGAAACAGCGAAGAACCTAAAAATAGGACATGCCGCGGGTCGCTGCTGCTCGCTCACAGTGAGAGCGACATTTCCACTTCTGACAACGGCTGCGGCGCGACGCTCAGATCGATTATGTAATCGCCGAACCTCTTGATGTGACCGGTCAGGTATGGACTCAGGGCGGCCACGTCCTCGCGTCTAACCGCATGGCCCTCAGCCATCAACTCATGCAGAATGCGGCTCTGGTCCGGGTGTAATTAAAAGTGGGACTCGTGCATACTCCTCTTCACAAAACCAAAGAGTGGAGACGAGAGATGACCAAAAAAGATGAAGGGAGAGAGTCCCCGCTGCACCCCGACTTTCTGTCCCGCCTGCGGCGGCATCCTGAGATGCATGAACGGATTGACGCGATCTTACGGATCGTCGAAGACGCTGACGGTGACGCGCTCACAGCCGACGAGGCCGAAGAGCGCGTCGCGCAAGAGATGCGGAAGATGGGACAGGAGGCTTTGCCAGCCTGGGCCGAGCGCAAACAGGAGCGTGTCGAAGCTGAGTATGAACAGAGTTCCCTCTACCAGCGGCGCGAAAAAAAAGGCTCCACTGGCAGACGCGATTTGGGGAGATAGCCGTGCTGGAACAGCGCTATCGAGAGAAGCGGAGCCTGCGCCAAGTGCGCCCTTTTCTGTGCGCGGCTGGGGTCAAGTGTCGGGGTTACAGTCTGGGGTTGCAGCGCGCTTTGACCGACTTTGGGGCCGAGGAGTCAGATGAGCGAGCCTGTCTGCGGGTGCGCGAGCATGACGGGATCGAAGTGGGGGCTGCGGGCGTGCGGCGGCAGACGTTCAACCACGCTGAGGCGATGGCCTTTGAGTTGGAGACCGAGGTGCGGATGCCTGCGGTGGGCGTCGCCCAACTGTTGGCCGAGACCGATGGGAGCATGATCCCGGTCGTCCGCAGCAAGGGCGGTGGTGGTTGTAATGGACCCCTAAATTTGGACAGTAGAAAGTTGGTTTAGAGTATAGACGCAGCTTGCTTCGTTTGCCACTGCGCCTCGAATTCCGCCGGGGTCAAATAACCGAGCGCGGAGTGAATCCGCTTCGTCAGATAGACCTCAGCGATAAAATGTCCGATCTGCGCGAGCGCTTCTTCAAAGTCTCGGTACTCGGTCAAGTGAACTTCTTCTTCTTTGATCGTGCGAATGACTCGCTCGGCATAGCCGTTCTGTTCGGCCTGTCCGACTTCCGCCATCGAGAGCTGGATGCCGGCAGCTTGCAAAACCGCGACGTATGCGGTCGCGGCATACTGCACGCCCTGATCTGAATGATGGATCAGTGGTGTGCCATCACTGAGAGCTTGATGCAAGGCCGCCAGTGTCAACTCGACGCCGAGGCCGTGCGAGAGCGCCCACCCGCGAAAGGCACGGGTGAAGACATCGAGCACGATGGACAGGTAGACGAACTCGCCGCTGCCTAATTTGATGTACGTGATGTCGCACACCCACACCTGATCGGGATGCGCGACGACGAGGTCTGTCACCAAATTCGGATAGCGCGGAAATGAATGCTCGGAAGTGGTCGTCTGTTTCCGCCCCTCTTTG
>JBGTBQ010000369.1:0-6883 GCA_041749275.1 Pyrinomonadaceae bacterium
ATCTGCGTGCCGGTTTCGCGCGCGCGGTCAACGCCCTTGCGCGTCGCGTCGGCGATGTCCTCGCGCAACTCGCGCCCCGCCTTCGGCGCGAACAGCAAGGCCGCAATCGCGCCCACCGCCGCGCCCAGTGCGAAGCAGGTCAGTTTAGCTCCCATGTCCGCGTCGTCATCACGCACACGTCGCATCCTCGACATACGCCACTCTCCTTGAAGCCGAAGCCTAAAGCTCCGACGAATTTGCATCGGATTTCAATCTCATTCTCTGCCACGAACTATAACAAAAGCGCGCAAAACGGCGCAACGCCGCTCCGCGGAAGCCAAAAGAAAAAAAGGCGGAAGGCAAAGATGAAGGCCGCGCCGCCTGTCATCTTCACTTCCGCTTTTTACCTTTTACCTTTTTTCTTGTCTTTACTCTTCGGCCTCGCCGTGGTACTGCCGGAGTTTGCGGTAGAGCGTCTTGCGCCCGATACCGAGGGCGCGGGCGGCGCGGGTCTTGTCGCCGCCGGTGTAGTCGAGCGTGGCCTCGATGGCGCGGCGCTCGATCTCTTCGATGGTGGCGGGCACGCTCACTTCGAGCATCACGTCGCGCCCCTCGCTGGCGGCGCGCTCGCGGTCGCGGCGTGTGCTCGCGCGCGCCTCGCGCACCGTCCCGCTGATCGCTTCGGGTAGATCGTCGAGTTCGATCTGTCTGCCGGAGGCGATGATGACGGCGCGCTCGACCGCATTCTCCAACTCGCGCACGTTGCCCGGCCAGTCGTAGCCGACGAGCGCGTCAAGCGCCTCGCGCGAGATGCCGGAGACAAAGCGACCCGTCTTTTGTTTGTAGTGCTCTAGAAAATGGAAGACGAGCGGGTGAACGTCCGCGCGCCGCTCGCGCAAAGACGGCAGCTCGATGGGGAAGACCGAGAGTCGGTAGTAAAGGTCGCGGCGGAAACTGCCCTGCTCGACGGCGCGCGCGAGGTCAACGTTCGAGGCGGCGACGACGCGCACGTCGCCCTTCAGGACTTCGTTGCCGCCGACGCGCGTGAACTCGCCGTCCTGCAACACGCGCAGCAGACGCACCTGCGCCGACAGGCTCATCTCGCCGATCTCGTCGAGAAAGAGCGTGCCCGTGTCCGCCTCCTCGAAACGACCGCGGCGGCGCTGGCGCGCATCGGTGAAGGCGCCACGCTCGTGGCCGAACAGTTCCGATTCGAGCAGCGTTTCGGGAATCGCGCCGCAGTTCAGTTTGATGTAGGGCTTGTCCTTGCGTTGCGAGTTGTAGTGGATGAGGTTGGCTAACAGCTCTTTGCCCGTGCCGGATTCGCCGTGAATGAGCACGGAGGTCGCCGTGTCGGCGACGTTCAGCGCCAACTCGATGGCGCGGCGGATGGCGGGCGCCTGTCCGATGATCCGGTCTTCCGCGTGCCGTTCGTGCAGCACGTTCTTGAGCCGCATCACCTCGGCGGAGAGTTGGTCGCGTTCGAGGGCGGTGCCGATCTGCACGGCGATGCCCTCGACGAGCGCCACCTCGTGCTCGTCGAAAGCATCGCGCGACTCGCTCCATACGAAGCCGAGCAGCCCGAAGGTCTGCGGGCCGATGCGGACGGGCGCGACGAGCGCCGCGTGACCGCCCAGAGTCGCGTTGAAGACGAAGCGCACGGGTTCGGGCAGGGTCGAGTCGAGCACGCGCAGCGTCTTCGACTCGGCCAGCAACTCGACGAGCGCCGGGAAAGCCGAGATGTCTATGGACGGCCCGTGCGACTCGATCAGCTCGCGCACGCCCGAAGTTTCGGCGCGCGGCGCGGCCTTGAAGGCAGCGAGGGTGATGGCCTTGCCCGACGGTTCGACAACGCCGAGCGCGCAGTAGTCGGCGCCGACGAGCGCGATGGCTCGATCCAAGACGTGCGACGTGACCTCGCCGAAGTCCGAGCGCGCGTTGAGGATGTTGGCGATCTCCAGCAGGGCGCGCGTGCGGCTCGCCTCGCGCTGCACGTCCGTATAGAGGCGCGCGTACTGGTATCCGACGGCGATCTGCCGCGCGATGGATTGCAGGAAGGAGACTTCCTCATCGTCCCAGTGGCGGACGGAGCGCGTCATGTGCAGACCGACCAGTCCGAGCACGTTGCCGTCGAGGACGACCGGGACGATCAGGAGCGAGCGCGTGCCGAGGCTGGCGGGGAGCAGGCTCACGCGCGGGTCGAGGTCGGGCGCGGAGATGTCGTCGAGGCGGATGGGACGCGTGAGGTTGACGCGCTCGGCGAGTTGGCGGATGTCCACCGGGAACATGGTGCCGAGGCTCGAAGGCACCTCCTCGGCGGCCCGCCACTCGTGACTGATTCGCAGTTCGCCCGTCGGCGCGAGTTGCAGCACGTCGCAGCGATCAACCTTCATCATCCGTCCCAACTCGGCGACGATGGCGCTCAGGAAACGGTCGAGATCAATCTCCGAGTGGATGTTCGGCGCGAGGCGGTTGATGATCGCCTCGCGCGCTTCGTGCATTCTGATCTTGCGCTCGATGGAGAGCGTCTGGGCTGGCGTCGTACCGGATATAATGCGCTCGGAAGACAAGGGTGAAAACGGTTCCTTCGATGAAAAGTCTGGCGCGCGAAAGTAGTCAAGCCGGAGGAGAGAACCCGCCGCGCGTTTGACGCCTCGGGTCGCAAAGGATTATCGCCGGGCGCGAATGATAGCAACCCGCGACGTTGAAGGCAAAAGGCGAAGCCGCCGGAGGCGGCGGCAAGGAATGCGGCGCAGGGCGCCGTCTCCGGGACAGAGCATGTTGGAGGTCAGTTTATGAACGGCGCATCAGTGCCCGACCGGAATCCGTTGATACCACGATTTACCGTCCGCTTCCTCCCATGAAATATCGAGCACGTAAGGCGTGACTTCGCCCGCGACCACTTTGAGACGCCCTAACTGATCCTGTGCAACCTCCACCGCCTTGCCATCAATCAGGGTTTTGTGTGAGAGGACGGCCTTCTCCTTCGGTTGGATAGCCTTGATGTCTTCAAAGCGGATATGCGCGCGCGAGGGGCCGCCCGGCGTCTCTTCGTCCTTGAGAAAGATGGTGAGAATTGCGATGCATTTGAGTGAGTGGTCGGACGTATTCGTCAACTCTAAAAGAACCCCCGCCCCGGCGTCTATGAACCGGGCCGTGAGTGGCTTCTCCGTCCTGTCGCTGATGTTCATGATCTCTACAACTCCCGCGCCCATGCGCGCGTGAACGAAACATACCCGCATTGTTCATCCGTTGTTCATCCAAAGGCCGAGCGCGGGCCGGACTCGCTGTTGAATAACCTTACGTCGGATGTGGGATATATGTCAAATATGCTATATACCGCATGGACAGTACGTCTCATATATGGTAAATAGTGGCTACTGGAGGAAAGATGCCCACTGTGATCGAGATACGAGTTGACGAATTGCTGAAAGAGCGGAGTCGCTCTTTCTATTGGTTGGCGAAAGAGACGGGCGTCAGCCACACGACGCTGTGGCGCTTGAAGAAGGGCAGGGCGCTGGGGATCAACTTCGAGACGTTGGAGAAAATCTGCGGCGCGCTCGACTGTCAGCCCGGCGATGTGATGCGGCTGGCGAACGAGAAAAAGCCGGGTCAGCGGAGAAGCCGACAGCGTAAGGGGTGAGACGCCGCGAGGCGCCTTCAGCAGGAAAGGCAGTAGGGTAGTGATGCCGAAGAAGAAGGACGCCGCGTCCGAGGCGGATCACAACTGGTACTACAGCGACGGCAGCGGCCTCGTCCGCGCCACGGATTCGCAAGCCACACGGCGCGACAGGAGCAACGAAGACGCCGCGTTGCTCTTACAAACCATCGTCAAGCAGATGGGCCTGCCCGCCGTTCTCAAAGTGCTTGCCGAGATAGCGGCGGAGAGTGTGAATGACAAGACGGCAAAGAAAGGCGGCAAGAAGTGAAGGGCAAGAAACTGGTCAGCCGTGATGCCAGACACTATCTCGTCAAACGCCCGAACGAGATTTTGTGGAAGAAGTTGAGCTGGAATCAGGTGCAGGCGGAATTGTTGGAGAAAGGCGCCGAGGCGGATGAGGCCATGCTGTTCAGGGGCATCGTGGCCGGCGACGGGACGGAATACCGCGACCTCTACGCCGATAGCAGGACGCAGGTGACCGAACACGCCGTGGGGGCAATAGTGGAGGAATGAAATGAGCAATGACGTGCGCGGTCTGGAAAACGCTAAGGCGGAGACGCCGGCGGCATTGACGGAGCTACGCAAGCCGCGGCTCCTACATTCAAAGTTGGCGATTTCGATAAGAACGAGGCTGGTTAATGTCTGAATACTTCCGTGGCAATCTTCTCCGAACCGACCGGGACAAATTAGATTATTCCATCTGTGCTCAATTCCTCTTCATCCATCTGGCCTGTTTGTTCGTCATCTGGACGGGTGTGAGCGCGGCGGCGGTCGCCGTCTGCCTGACGTTGTACGTCGTGCGTATGTTTGCGATTACCGCGGGGTTTCATCGCCTGTTCGCGCACCGCACGTACAAGACCGGCAGAGTTTTTCAGTTTCTGCTCGCGTTTGTCGGGACGGCCAGTTACCAGAGAGGGCCGCTCTGGTGGTCGGCGCACCATCGCCACCATCACCTCCACACCGACACCGAGCATGACCTCCACTCGCCGCTCACGCGCACCTTGTGGCGGTCTCACGTGGGTTGGTTCCTGTCGCGTGGCAGTCAGGAGACGGACTGGAAGTTGATCGCCAATCTGGCCCGGCTCCGTGAGTTGCGCTGGCTAGACAGGTATCACGCGGCGCCGCCGGTGCTGTTGGCTGTCTCGGTGTTTCTGCTGGGCGCGGCGCTGCAACGTTGGGCGCCGGGCCTCGGCACTTCGGGCTGGCAGATGCTGGTCTGGGGATTCTTCGTGAGCACGGTGCTCCTCTACCACGGCACCTTCACGGTCAACTCGCTGGCCCACCTCTTCGGTCGCCGCCGTTTCGAGACCGCCGACAACAGCCGGAACAACTTCTTAGTCGCACTCATCACGCTCGGCGAGGGGTGGCACAATAACCACCATCGTTACCCTTCTTCAGAGCGTCAGGGCTTCTACTGGTGGGAGATTGACGTTTCTCATTATGTCCTTCGGATGCTCTCGTGGGTGGGCGCCGTGTGGGACTTGCGAGCGCCTCCCGCGAACATAACTTCCACGCGGATAGATACATTCGACCGGGGACGAGCCGGCGAAGCATACGAGATAGTTGACAACAACTGATAATTGCGGCGCAACGCGCACGACAGAAGCCGCGAGCGACGGGCTATCGCCCTCGCTCGCGGCTTCTGTTTTTGGCTCTGACCGCTTACTGCTGCTCTAACCGGAAATAGCTGATCGCCTCTTCGGGCGCGAGCGTCGGATGGAAGGTCTGTCCGTAACGCCCGGTGATGATGCGGACGTAGGCTTGCGTCTCATTGTAGGGAGGCACGCCAGCGTGCTTGTCAACCGCGCCTTCGCCCGCGTTGTAGCCGGCGAGCGCCAGCGAGACATCACCGTTGAAGCGTTTGAGGAGCCAGCGCAGATACTTCGTGCCGGCCTCGATGTTGGCCTCCGGGTCGTTGCGGTTATGACAGTTGAAACGCTCCGCGGTCGCGGGCATGAGTTGCATCAGCCCCTGCGCGCCCGCGTGCGAGAGCGCCGCCGGCTTGTACTTCGACTCCTGCCAGATGACCGCGTGCAGCAAGCGCGGGTCAACGCCTTGCTCCACGCCGGCGCGGAAGATAATCAGATCAAGCTCGCGGTCTCCGGAAGAGGGCACGTCGGACGGGATGAAATTCTCCGCGCGGACGGACTTGGCCGCCGCCGAGGGCGCAAAGGCCCGCGTATAAGGGCTGTCAATAAATGTGGAAAAAATGAAGAGCGCGATGAGCGCGAGCGGGAAAGACTTCAGGGCGCGAAAACGGGGAAGCGGTCGGGTCAGGTGCATTATTGGTCGTTCTCCATGTGAGCTGTCGGCCTACCATGTCTTGCTCAGGCCGGCGTCGATTGCAGCTAAAAGCACTGCAAGGGTTGGGGGCTGCGCATGGCGGAAACGATCTGTTCTGCATCTCAAAGAGCAGTACTGTCGAAACCGGGATTAAGATGGACGAACGCCTGTTTCAGTTGCTTTAGCGGACGGGAATTGTGCACTGGAAGTGCTTTCCGTACACGTACTTAAACCGCATACATCCAAGTCGTTGAGGGGCTGTAACTTCACTCTGCTTTCGGTCATCGTGATGGACGAAACGTAGCGACCGGGGCCGGAAATATGTACTGTAGGCGCGCAAAAAATCGGGCCGGGGCGGAAAAAAATGTTGGGTTCAATCTGACGTAGCGGACGCGGACGCCTCGATGCGGCATCGAATGTCCCGTCCGGTTGCACACCGAATTTTTGTCCGTATAATTTCAACCGAAGCATCAAACCGAGATTGAGAACGAAGAGGCTGAAAAGCAAATATGCCGATTTACGAATATTCTTGTCAGAAGTGCGGTCAGCACATGGAGGTCATGCGGAAGATTTCCGATAAGCCGCTCACGCGCCATCCGAAGTGCGGTGGGAAGTTGACGAAGGAGTGGTCGCGCACGGGCTTTCAGTTTAAGGGCGAAGGCTGGTATGTGACCGACTACGCCGCGAAGAAGCCGGAGGCGAAAGAGGAGGCGAAAGAGGAGACGAAAGAGGTCAAGGAAACAAAATCCGAAGCTACGGAATCGAAGCCGAAGGGCGAGAAGACGGCGGACGCGAAACCCTCGAAGAAAACCAAGACTCCGGCGACCGGCGCGGACTAGACTAAGGACGGGGCGCGGTGTACACACACCTTACAAAACTCTCTTACGGTCTGACATTCTGCGTCCTGTTGGCCGCGCTCGCGGCGGGACAGGCCGGGCGGCGCCCGGCGCCTCCGAGCGG
>JBGTBQ010000370.1:0-13308 GCA_041749275.1 Pyrinomonadaceae bacterium
CGAAGCTCCGTGAGGAGCGGAATGTTTATAGCCCATCGCGTGACACGAGGTCGCTGAAGCTCCGTGAGGAGCGACATGGTAGGCGCTGCCGCCCCTCCGGGGCTTGAAAGAACAAGGGGAGAGCGGCGCGGGCGACACACATTTCGCTCCTCACGGAGCTGACTCCAAGCTGACTTTTTAGACACGCTCTTAGACTTTAACGCGCCGCTTCAACTGCCCGCGCAGGAGAAAGCCGACCAACTCGCCCGCGCCGTCAATGACGGCGAGCGCGCCGGCGCCGTTCTCCGTCATTAGCTTCTCGGCGCGGGCGAGGGGCGTCCGCGGGGCAACGAAAAGATCGGGCGCGACGGGGCGCATCACCTCGGAGACGCGCGTGCGGGGCCAGCTCTCACGCGGGAGGCGCTTCAGGTCTTCGAGCGTGAGGATGCCGTGGAGGCGACGCCCGCGCGCGACCGGAACGGCCCGCGCGCGGCGGACGGGGAGGACGTGGTCTATGAAGTGCGAGATGAACTCGTCCGGCTCGATGGAGAAGGGAGCGAGCATGGCCTCATCCACCGTGCGGGCACGCTTCCCGCGCCGGCTATAGATGGCGCGCGCCGCGTCCCACAGGAACAGCCCGATGACCACCATCCACAGCGCGCGGAAGATGTCGCCCTGCCGCCAGTAAAGATAAATCCCGAAAACGACGAGGGCGCCGGCGATGAGTTGCCCGCCGAGGCTGGCGATGCGCGTGGCCTCTTCGAGTTGGCCGTAGCGTTTCCACAGAAAGGCGCGCAGCACGCGCCCTCCATCGAGCGGGTAGCCGGGCAGCAGGTTCGAGACGGCGATGAACAGGTTCCAGTAAGCGATGATGTAGCAGGCGGCGGCGAGCGCGTAGAAGCTGGCGGCACCCGCCGCGTAGAAGAGGACGAAGAAGACGACGGCGAAGAGGAAACTGGCTGAAGGCCCCGCGATGGCGATACGGAATTCGGCGCGCGGGTTGTCCGGCTCGCGCCGGAGGCGGGTCAGTCCCCCGAACGGATGAAGCACGATCTCTTCGCTCTCAATGCCTTCGATGCGCCCGACGAGTGCGTGCGACAGCTCGTGGCCGAAGATGGAGAGGAAGAGTCCGACGGTCGTCAGTGTCCCTGCTGTCCACGCCGCCGCCGCGCCGAGCTTCACGGTTCGCGTCAGCGCAGTCCCCTGCTCGAAGTTGAACGCGATGACCCACGCGCTCAACGCGAAGATGATGAACCAGCGGTAATCAATCCGCACGGGGATGCCCGACACCCGCGCGACCTGTATCTGTCTTCGGAAGAGCTTGAGGAAATCCATAAAACAGTAGGCGGTAGGCAGTTGGCATTAGGCAGTTAATGCGGTTCTCTTTACTGCCTGCTGCCCGCTATTCTTCAAACGCCCCCGCGTCCTCTTCGAGAAGATAGTACGGCTCGTTGCGCGTGACCTGACGGAGCAGGAGCGGGTCGTCGAAGAGCTGCTGGAGGCCGCGGACGCAGGCGTGGCGCGGGTCTTCGGCGAGGTGTGTGTGGAGTTTGGTCTCGCGTTGGAGGAATTCGGGGAGGCCGTCGAAGAGCGCTCCGCCTCCCGTCAGAATGAGGCCGCGGTCGTAGATGTCGGAGGCGACCTCGGGCTGTAGCTCGCCGAGCGCGCGTTCCACAACGCGCGCGAGGCGGCGGACGATAGACTCCGCCGCGACGCAGATTTCGCCGCTCGTCACCTCGACCGCGCGCGGAGTGCCCTCCTGCACGTCGCGCCCCTTGACCGACTCGCTCCGCGCGGGGTTCGTCGGCTCCATCGCCGACCCCAGTTCCATCTTCAAACGCTCGGCGGTCAGGGCGCCGATAATCAGCCCGTGGTGGCGGCGCATCCGGTCAATGATCGCGGCGTCAATGTCGTTACTGCCGATGCGCTCGGCCTGCGAGTAGACGATGGAGCCGCGAGCGACGACGGCGATGTTGGTGCTGCCGCCACCCATGTCAACGACCGCCGAAGCCTTCTTGTCGTCCACCGCAACGCCGGCCCCGATGGCCGCCGCCAGCCCCTCCTCGACCATATAGACGCGACCGATGCGCGACTGTTCGGCGGCGGCCAAAAGAGCGCGCTGCTCGACCTGCGTGACGCCGGACAACACGCTCATCACGGCGCGGCGGCTGAAGTGCGAGACGCCGCTGCGGGCCTCGCGGACGAAGTGGGCGAGCATCTGCTGCGTCCGCTCGAAGTCGGCCACGACGCCGTCCACCATGGGCGCAATCAAGTGCACGTCGCGCGCCTCGCGTCCCTGCATCTCGTGCGCCTCGCGCCCGATGGCAATGGTCTCGCCGTTCAGCTTGCTCACCGCCACGACCGACGGCTCATCCACGACGACCCCGCGCCCGCGCACCGCGACGATGGTGTTCACCGATCCCATGTCAATCGCCATCGAATCGGATACCAGATCGCGCAAGCCCGCGAAACTCATCAACGAGCGCGTCTTCCCCATGAATGATTTTTTCGCCATGGCCGTCATCGCTGTCGGGTTCCGGGCGTTAGATGCCGGATGTCAGGGAAATAGTTTTCAACCAACCCCCGGAATCTAAAGCCGGCATCTGCTTTTAAGGCGTGGCCGTGTGGTGCTCGTCTCGCCACTCGACCTCGAAAATGGGGACGGGCTGCTCGCGGTTCTTGACGACGATTGGCGGGCGCGGACGGAAGTAGCAGCCCGAGGCTGAGGCGGCGATGGCGGTCACCTCGCTCAACAGAATCTGGCCTCCGTGCGCGTTCTGCTCGAGACGCGCCGCGAGGTTGATGGTGTCGCCGATGGCCGTGTACTCCGAGCGCCGCTCCGAGCCGATGTAGCCGACGGTCGCCACGCCGGTGTTCATCCCGATGCCGATGCTGATTTCCTCCAACCCGTCTTCGCGGAGGTGTTCGTTGATGACCTCCATCTGCCGCTGCATCGCCACGGCGGCGGCAACCGCGTTGCAGGCGTCTTCAGGCGACGCGGTGGGCGCGCCGAACAGCGCCATCAGCCCGTCGCCAATATACTTATCGAGGGTGCCGCCGTGCGCGAAGATGACATCCGACATTTCGGTGAAGTAGTTGTTCAGGAGGCGCACGACCATTTCGGGCGGCGTATGTTCCGATAGGCGCGTGAAGCCGCGGATGTCGGCGAACAGCGCCGTGACGGTCTGGTTCGTGCCGCCGAGCTTGAACGAGGCCGGGTTTTCGAGAATCTGCTGCACGACGTACTCCGGCATGAAGCGCGAGTAGTTGGCGCGCGCCACCTCCTCGCGCGCGAGTTGCTCGTGCGCGCGCGCGTTCTCGACCGCGACCGCCGTCTGTGCGGCGACGGCGCTGACGAGTTCGAGATCGTCGCGCGTGAATGATGTCAGCGGGTCGAGGCGGTCGGCGTAGAGCGCGCCGTGGACGCCCGACTCGGCGATGAGCGGCGCGCAGATCGTCGAGCGCACGCCCTGCGAGACGATGGAGTGGACGCCCGCGAACTCGGCGTCCGCCGCCGCATCCTGCGACAGGAGCGCGACCCGCTCACGCATGGCTTTGCGCGTGATGGTGCGCCCGATGGTCTGTTGCTGGGCTTGCGCCTCGCGCAGCGGGTCGCGCACGCGCAACGCCACTACCTTCACATCCTGTTCACCCAGCTCATGCGTCTCGGCGTCCTCGTCCTTCAGGAGCGCCACCACGCGGTCGGCGGGCGTGGCGTCGAAGAGCACCTGCGTCGCCTTATCGAAGATGGCTTCCAACTCGAAGACCGAGCCGAGCGTCTTGCTCATGTCGTAGAGGAGGGCGAGGATTTTCGCTTTGCCGCGAAGCGCCTCAAGCTCTTCATTCACGGCTTGCGCGGGGGTCGCCTTGTTGCTCGCTCCCGAAGGGGCGCGCGTAGCCAGCACGGAGCGGATCACGTCGTTAGCCGAGACGAGCAGTTGCGTGTGGCCGAGCGGCTTGTCGTCATAGCGCACCCCCGACTCCACGGCGCGTTCCTTGGCGGAGCGTTCGAACCTGAGATGGCTCGCGCCGATGGTGACGCGGTCGCCGTCCTTGAGCGTATGCTCGAAGCGCTGTTCACCACCGACGAAGACGTGGTTGGCGCTGCGCCCCCCGCCGATCTTGCCGTCAACGAGGACGAACGCGCCGTTCTGAAACTTGACATGCGCGTGATAACGCGAGGCGCGCGGATCATTCAAGACAACCGTGTTGTCAGGCGCCCGCCCGATGGTGCACAAACTCTGCGGCGAGAGCGAACACTGCCACTGCCGACCGCTAGCATCCGTGATGTGCAGAAGGGCCATACGCATTCCTTGCCGACTTGAGTGGAGGGGCTTGCATCGGAATTCTACATGCAACGAAGGGAAAAAGACAGATGGTAGATGTCGGAATGTCAGATGTCAGATTCGAGCGGAATTTCCGCTTCGATGTAATTTCCCCGGCTGGTTAGACTGCTCTCTACGCTTACTGACATCCGACATCCGACACCTGTCGTCCGACATCTCTCTTTCTGTAACATTCTGGTAACGTCGGGGCGTTATGATGCGCTCTCCTAAAACAAAGCAGGCCGCGCGTCAGCGGGAAAGTCTATAGTTTGTCCGCGAAGGAGTCCCCCTCCATTATGTCTATTGCCCATGAACTGAGTTGCGACGTTGCGACCGCCATGCTCTCCGAACGCAAAGACGAACAGGCCGACGACCTGAGCGGCGACCTGACCGACATCGTACTCGAAGTCCACACAACTCTGCGGCGGCTCACCAGTGAAGCGCGACGACGACGCGCCCAAGCCTTTCAAGCCCATGCGTCGCGGATGTCCGGCGGCAGCAACTCTTCTTCCGGCAGACACTGACGCGAGAGATCACAGGCGCCCGCATCCCTGCGCTCACCGACCACGGACTTGCTCAATCCGACCGCGTAAATTCACGCCCTAAGATTCACAGGGACGCCACTCTGCGCCGTGGCGTCCCCATCATTTTCGCCGTGCATACCGTCAATGAAGCTTTTACCAAACGTGTCTGTAACTTAAAATTCAGGTGCCCGTAATAAGCCGTTAAGGCGACAGGTATTATGATGCCGTGTTTCGCCACTTCTCCATCTCAGGAAGGATCACTAAATGCGTCTACTCTTCCTCCGCGCACTACTCTTCTGCTCGCTCGGCTGCGTGCTCTCCGCACTGACCGCCGGACAGTCTTCGTCGCCGGTTCCGAACATGGAAGGGGCAAAAGCGCCCGTGGGCGTTCCGGTTAAATCGGATGATGGGGTGACCGGCAACCTGTTCGTGGTGGAAACGGTCGAGCGCCAGTTGCGCGTGCAGCGCGAGGAGATTGAAGAACTGCGCGCCCTCGTCAAAGAGCAGACGCGGCTCGTCAAGGAATTGAAAGAGCGCGTCGAGCGCGCGGAACAACTGGCGGCGACGCCGCCACCGTCACATATCGTCATCAAGGAGGCTGCATATACGACCGGCGCGGCCTCGCGCGTCGCTTCGACTCTGCCCGACACGAAAGGGACGGCGGGCGAAGAAGCACAGGGCGGGCCACTCGAAGAGCGTGTGGAGCGCGTCGAGACGCAGGCGCGGAAGACGAGCGAGGCCGTGGCGAAACAGCTCGGCTCGATCACTTTCAGCGGCGACATACGCGTCCGCTATGAGTCCTTCTACGGCCAGCAGAACTCTCTCGCCGCCGCCGACGCGCCCGGCGCATTAGGCAACCCGCTCACGACGCGGCAACGCCTGCGGCTGCGCGCACGCCTCGGCATGCGCGGCACTATCGGCAAGGAGTTCGAGTGGGGCCTTCGTCTCGCCACCGGCTCGTTCTCGAACGTGGCTTCGAGGAATCAAACGCTCACGGACTTCTTCACGCGGAAAAGCTTCGCGCTCGACAATGCGTACCTCATGTGGAAACCCGAGGCGTTGCCCGGTTTTCGAATGCAGGGTGGAAAGTTCGACACGCCGTGGATGCGAACCGAGTTGACGTGGGACAACGACATCTCGCCCGAAGGTCTGACCGAAAGCTACGAGCGCGCGTTCAAAGACTCGACTTTCAGAAGCGTCGCCTTCACCGCATGGCAGCTCCCCATCCTCGAACGCAACGCGGCTTTCGTCATCGGCGCGGATGGCGATGTTGACCTGACGCAGTCGCGGCGCGCGGGCCGCGACCTCGCGCTCTACGGCGCACAGGCTCGCGTGCGCCTCGAACCTTCCAAACAAGCCGCGCTCACGCTCTCCGCCGCCGACCTCTACTTTTCCGGCACACAGTTCATCACGCCCGTCCAGTACTTCGGCTCGAACGTTCAGTTCCCCGTTGCCGTGACCATTCCCGCCAGCGGCACGACGCCGGCGCGCACCGTCACCGCGCAGGTCTCGATTCCCCGCGACCTGCTCGTGAGCGGCAACGCCAACCTCGGCTTCTCCACGGCGAACACCAACGCCACGAACCGCGATGGCCGTCTCTCGTCGGGCTACAACCTCGTTGACCTGATCGCGCGTCTCGACCTCTCGCACAACGAACACTGGCCCGTGATGCTGCTCTTCAACTACGTCCGCAACACACAGGCGCACGACATCGTCATGGCGGGGCCGGACGGTGCCGACCTTGTGCTGCCGAACAGCGAGGACACAGCCTATTGGGCCGAGTTTCAATTCGGCAAGACGCAACAGCGCGGCGACGTGTCGCTGAACTACACATTCGCCCGCGTCGAAAAGGACGCCGTACTGACGCCCTTCAACTTCAGCAATTTCGGCCCGCAGTCCGATTCGCGCATGCATCGCTTCGTCGCCGCCTACGCCGCCGACCCGCGCGTCGTGCTCATGCTGACCGGCATCTTCACGCAGCGGCCCAACGGATTGCTCGGCCCCTTCGCCGCGACGCCGCCGGGGTCGCTCAACCGCACGCTGATGCGCCTGCAACTCGACACGATTTTCAGGTTTTAGGCCGGTCCGCGGTTGAGTTTATCGCGCGACTGGATTAACGCGGAGGGCGCAGAGTGGCGCGGAGGTTTTCTCTGTGCTCACTGCGCCCTCCGCGTTAACTTCAAACTCGCTTCACCCATAAAGACGAAGCGGAGTACGTGGCCCCTTCTATTATTTCCTGCTGGGGCACGCCGTCTTTTATCCCAACCGAGGTGAATGATGCAAAAAAAACCTAGCCCCCTTATCTCGGAGGCTAGGCGTGAAGCGAGTGGTTAGAGACGGCGGCTATTGAACCGACACGTCGTCCACACGGAATGAGGTGGGGAGCGTCACGTCGTTAGTGCCGCGGAACTGAATTCGCACGGTCTGTCCAGCGAAGCTGCTGAGGCTGTATGGTCCGCGCAGGACATATACGCCCGCCGTGCCGCTGTTCTGGTTGCTGAACGTCGCCAGCGTGGCGAGCAGCGTCCCCGAAGTGTTCCGCACTTCGATGTAGAGCCGGTCGTAAATGGCGGCGCCCGTCGCCTCGCTGGTGGTGATGTTCAGATAGAAGTTGAGATTGGCGCCGCCGCTCGGAATCGTCACCTGCTGATAGAGCGTGCCGCTTGAGTTGTTGACGCCGTTGATAATCATGTAGGCGACGCCGCTCCGCGGGTAAGCGCCGGTGCTGCGCGTGACCTGCCCGCTGATGACCCACGGCGTCGTGCCCGTCTCGAAGCCGGGGTTCGTGATGATATTGGTGCCGCCGCCGGTCGTGCCGGCCTGCGTCACCGTGAAGGTCAGGCCCGCGATGGTGAGCGTGCCGTTGCGCGAGGCAGTGCCGGTGTTGTTGGCGACCGAGTAAGAGACGGTGCCGTTGCCGCTGCCGCTCGCGCCGCCGGTGACGGTGATGAACGTGGCGTTGCTCGACGCCGTCCAGGCGCAGCCCGCGCCCGCCGTGACGGTGACGGTGCCCGTGCCGCCCGCCGCCGCGAAGCTGGCGCTGGTCGGGTTGATTGAGTAGCTGCACGTGCCGCCGCAGTCGGACGGCAAGTCGGTCGCGGCGGTATGCGTCGTGCCGTCGTTGCCGACCGCGGAGAAACCCATCCCGTGACGCGCGAAGACCGTCCAGATGGCGCAGCGGTTCGCGCCGCCGTTCAGGTTCTGGTCGGCTTGCAGAATGCCGTCGCGCGCGTTCAAAAATGACGGACGGTTCGGCGTGAACTTCATGCCGTTCAAGACGAGCAGGTCGCTCGTCGCCGCGCCGAGTTGTGTCCGCAAGTCCCAGAGCGTGGCGGCCCAGACTTCGCCGTCGCGGTGGACTTGGAAGCCGCCCGCGCCGACATCGGCGTAAGAGTCGTGTACCGTGTTGGCCGGGACGGTGTAGGGCGCGCGGCGGATGCCGTTCGGGTTGCCGGTCGAGTATTCGCCCACCGCGCCGTCGCCGTTCAGCGTGATGGCCCAGTAGTCCGACCACCCTTCGCCCATCGCGCCCGACTGCGTGCCGCTCAAAGCGGTGCTGCCGTTGCCGATGAGGCGGTTCGAGATGCCGTGACCGTACTCGTGGAAGACCACGTCGCCGTCCATCGAGCTGTCGCGGTCGGGGTTGGGCGAGGTAAAGAGATACTGCTGCATACGCGGGCGCTGGCCGTCGGGCGGCGTGGCGAAGTTCGCGTTGTTGGTGCCGGAGCCGTCCTGCGCTTCGGCGCGCACCGAGTCGTTGCCGACGCCGCCGCGCCCGTAGTTGTTCGTCTGGAAGTTGCGCGCCGTCTCCGTGAAGCCGAGGTTGTAGGAGAAGTCGTGCATGACGTTGTTGTAATAGAAGAGATTCGTCACGACCGCCGCCTGCTGCGTGCGCGGGTCAACGGTGGTCGAGAAGGGGAAGGTAAAATCCTGATTGGCCGCCGAAGCGTGGCCGGTCGAGAGGCCGGAGCCGTTGTTGTTGTCGGGTGCGTTGTTGGCGTCGGTGTCGAGATAGGCTTCGACGTTGTTGCCCGTGGTCACGGTCGAGGCGCCCATCCAGCCGGCGCTCGTGTTGATGACGGTGTCGCCGACGAAGGAGAGCAGTTGGCGCGCGCCCTTGTCCGGCGCTTCAATGTAGACCGTGCCCTGCGCCTGATGCACGTAGAGGTTGTGGCGCAGAAGCATCTCGCCGGTGTGCGCGTCAACTAGAAGCTCATACCATTCTTCGGGGCCGACCTCGGCGTAGATGTGCCACGCCAGACGCGCCACTTTGCCGACGCGCACAACGTTCAACTCGGAGAGCACGTCCTCAAAATTGAGATCAAGGGGATTGGCGAACGCGGAGCTTTCGCTGACGGAGACGCGTTGCCGCGTCTCGGCGAACTGCGCGACCACCTTCCGGCCCGCGTGCTCGAATGCTTTGGCGATGCCTTCGGCCTCATTGAGCGTCGGCTCGATCCTGATTCTCGGATTGGAGACGAGAAAGCCTTCGCGGACGGAGAGGACTTCGCCCTGTCCGTTGACGACTACCTTCACGTTCCCCTCAAATACTTTGATCCCGCCGACGGTCTGCGCGTAATCGAGGAAAGTCGTCCCCCGATCGTTGTCTTCCTTTTCAAGCTTGAGTTCGTCAATCGCCGCGTCCGAGAGCGCGAAGAGCGACGAGCGCCCGCGCAGGAAGTTGCGGGCGATGTTGTCGGGCACATCCGCCTGCGGCTCGGAAAGCGCCGCCCCCTCCGCGAAGAAATTCTTCAACGCGCCCGCCTCGTTCACCTCGGCGCGGAGGTTCCGTGAGGCATCGGGGCCGAGACGCGCGCCGAAAGCGTCCACGGCGGAGACGCGCGTCTGCGTCTCGGCGTCTATGTTCCGGAGGGCGGCCCGTCTTCCGGCAGCCGGACTGATGTCAACGTCCGTGAACTCGCCGCGCCCTTCGAGTCGCATATCATAGTTCGGGAGCGGCTCAGGTTTGATCCGGCCCGAAAGTGTGCCTCCCCTTTGCGGTGCGCGCGCCGCGTCCGACTTCATCGAGGGAAACATCGAGGCGGTTGCCAGAGCAACGCCCAGTAATCCGAAGAGCAGTCTCTTACGCATCATTCTTCTCCTTCGTCGGGTTGTTTTTGAAGTAAGGCAACAGGTCGCCCGGTGGTTTCCGCAAGTCAAGCCGCCTTTTGATAAAGCGAGAGAGACCTTGCGGCTATGGCCGAGTGAGGCTTGCCTTATCGCCTCTGTCCCGCGGCGCACAGGCACGCCGCGCACGCTTCCGCTGCTCGTGAAAAAGATGTCGGCGGCATTCGTCTTGCCGCACCTTCGCCCGCGTCCCGGTCAAGGCTGAATCAGGACTTCAGCTCGCTCACCGCGCCGCGGATAACTCTCGTAAGGTTGAAGTCGGGGTCGAAGAGGGGCGTAGCGTATCAAATTCCGAGGCGGTTGTTAAGACGCGCGCGTGGATTTAATTCCGAAATTCGTCTATCGGCCTTGTCCAAATTCGAGCGCTCACACCAGCATGAATTGCTGATAAGGCTGGTCGCTGCTTCCTGAAAGCGCGGAACGTGGTTGACGCCGGCTAAAGAGTGAAGCATGGTGTCGCTGTTGACGCTCCGTTCCGGCTCATCATAGTCTTCCCGCGCTTCATTTCGGGATTCCTGCCGGCGGAGGTCAACGGCCTCACACTGTTGCTCGCGGCGCGAGCGGAGAGATTTCACGCCACGGAGAGAAAAAGTTTTGCCGCACAGCTTGCCACAGACTCATCCGCGAGATGGTCTTCAGTGAGCCGCAAAGGGTTAAGCGCCACTGCCAAAGATGTGGTAATTTGTGGACAAGAATTTCCGTGCCTGATGTCTGGAATCGTTAGTTGATTAGAACTTTCTTCGGCGCAATCCGGCATGCGGTGAATCCAAAATGCCGAGTGGTTGCTGGGGTGAGGACAGTAGCCACATATAGAACGGGCGCGAGGCTCCCAAAGCCGTCGCGCCCGTTCGCTTTCTCGTGACCTCCCTCAGCCCTCACTCGTGCAGGTCTTAGAACAAGCTCAGTGCTACTTGCACTTCACGATCTGAGACATTCTCCACCCGGTCGCTTTGCTGATGATGGGCGTCGTGGCGTCCTCCCGACCCTGAAAGTCAAATGCGTCCTGTTCCATCGGGATATTCCCATACTCGTAAGCGCCGTCAACATAGCCGTTCGCGTATTCTCGCGCGAAGCCCGGCACGCCCAAGACATCGTATTGGCAGATATGCACGAACTCATGCTTGAGCAGCTTGAGCGTGCGATTGCCCGCCCTGCTCTTGTTGATGACGATCAGGTTGTTGCCGTAGGTCGTCGCGCTCGCCTTGTGAATGAAAGCGCCGGAGGAGGCGACTTCCTCCACCACGCGCACGCCGTCCACCAGCCGCGCCGGGTAGAACTGTTTCAGATAAGTCTTCTCGTCCTCTCTGAGCGGCTTGCCACGGAAGAAATAGAGGTTGTGATGGTCGCGCATGTAACGAAAGAAAATGCCTTCGTAATCCCGACGCAGGAATTTGCCTACGCCGCGACCGTAAGATTTCTTGGTCCGGATCACCACGTCCTTACGGCAGGTCGCGCCGTCATTCTTGTAACCCGTGGGGCAGGCGCCCCAGCACACAGGCCCCACGCCGTTGAAGCCGGCTTTGCATTTGGGGTAACACAGAGCGCCATCCTTTTCCTCATTGGCATCGCAGCTCTTCAGGGGCTTGCCTGCGCCGCGACCGTAGGTGTCCTTGGCAAAGATATGTACATCGCGGCGGCAAGTGCAGCCGTCGTTTTTATAACCCTGACCCTCCGGGCATTTGGACTTGCCGCGATTCTTTTTCCAAAGGCAACACTTATCGTACCCGGGGCAGTCGCTGTTGTCCGCCTTGATGATTTTGGCGTTGCGGCGGCAGGTGGCTCCGTCGTTCGTGTAACCCTCCGGGCATCGTTTCCAGCACACGGGGCCGACGCCGTTATAGCCTGCCTTGCACTCCGGATAGCACAGCGCGCCGTCCTTTTCCTCATTGCTGGCGCAGCCCAAGGCCGAGCCTACCCCGCGGCCATATGACTCGCGCGCGACGATGTGCGCGTTCTTGCGGCAGGTCGCGCCGTCGTTCGTGAAGCCCTCGGGGCAAATTTCCCAGCACACGGGGCCGACGCCGTTATAGCCTGCCTTGCACTCCGGATAGCACAGTGCGCCGCTTTTCTCATAACCTTTGCCGCACTGCGGCAGCGTTTGCGCGCGTGAGCTGCTCGTACTGAACATGATCAAAAGCGCCAGTGCCGCCAGCAGCGCGTGACTAAAGTGACTGGATAGAAATGGCATCATTCCGGGCCTTCGTCTGTCTTCCCGAGATGACTCGGCACAGCCTATTTCGCTCCGCTCGCAATAAAGGGGTGAGTGTGTGTAGTCCATCGTAGTGGCTCCTTTAGACTCTAAGATTCAAATTGAGGGGCGCTTCAGCCAGTCCCGTTCGAATGCCCTGTTAGGCAACAACGATTGTTTGGGCAACACGGTCGGCATCTCAGATTGCTAAGTTGCTTCAACCGGACTGACCGGGCGGAATCTAATGCCGGCTATACTCTAATGCGTCGCAACTCACGAAAAACTGTCATGCCGCCCGAAATAAACTTTCGACTTTAAGCAGCGGGACGGCTCGCCGGTCGTCGGCGCGGGCAAGCGTGACCGCGTGATCTCAGATGTGCTGGGGCATATCCGGACAGACTTCCGTTAACAAACTTTTAAGACGACATTCACCTCGCCTTAACCTTCCCTGTATAGCCTCTCAAACTTGAAACACTACGCGATTCTTTCACACACGACAGCTAGAGCCGTTTGCGAATGAGTGTCCGAGTGGTGGCCTGTCAGAACCGCCCGCGGGAGCGGACGGTCTGGTTGTCAAGCGTACAGACCGCCCGCTCCCGCAGGCGGTTCTGACTCGGACATGCAATCGTAAATTGCTCCAGTCCATATCAGGCGGGAATCATCGGCGGCACTTTACATGTCGCGGCGAAATTTCAACTCAATCACTCGCTGACTCCACAGGAGACTTGTTATGCGATACAACGAACCCCCCAGAAATTTTTCCGGACGAAGGAACGTGAACGCCGTGAGAGCGATCATGCTGTTCCTGCTCGCCGGCCTGCTCTTCGTGTCGGTCGCGCGCGCGCAGTCAACCCCGACGGGCACGCTGACCGGCGTCGTGCAGGACATCAACGGCGCGGCGGTGCCGAACGCCACCGTGACCGCGAAGAACACCGGCACGGCGACCGCGCGCTCCGTGACGAGCGACGGCGAAGGACGCTGGACGATTCCGGCGCTTCCCGTCGGCACTTACGACGTGATGTATGACTCGACTTTATCCATTTTAGGTCTTTGAAAAAGTAACGGCAGGCCGCGTAAGCTGAGAAAGACAACTTCACCAAAAGAGGTCTTTCCGATGCCGACACTGCCTGCCGAACTGCTGCACCTGATGGTAGTCTTCGCGCCT
>JBGTBQ010000371.1:0-32311 GCA_041749275.1 Pyrinomonadaceae bacterium
GCGCAAGGCGCGTGCAGAACTGAGTCTGGTGCGTGCTATCGCCGAGTCGTTGAAAAGTGAAAAGAGTCTCTGGGAGTTGCTTAATCATCAAGCTAAACTCAATCTGGAGGCTAGTTTATGAAATGTGTCCCGACATCAGGCGAGGAGGCTGAAAAAGAGATAGCCGCCGCGCGGTGCGCCGACCTTTACACTTTCAAGAAAGTGAATATCGAGGGCGATCCGGCATTGATAAAGCGTTACGGCTGGGAGATACCGGTCATCAGCATCAATGGCACGGTAGTCTTCAAATACAAACTCACCGCCAAAGAATTCAGGGCAGCTGTGTTGCAGCAATTCTCGGTTTAGAGCATACCTATAGCGATTTGCGATTGGGTGCACTCAATCGGCCATCGTTTAGAGGCGGGCAATGCCCGCCGTCTCAATCTACGAAGCTTGAGACGGCGGGCATGGCCCGCCTCTAAACGATGGCCGATTGGGTGCACCCAATCGCAAATCGCTATAGTCGTCACTTTTTTTCTGGCTTGTGGCAGCAGTTGGAGAGCCGGAGGTAAAGACGAAAACTTCCCTGTCATAACATCCGAAGCCGCGCCTGACGTGGCTTTTTCTCATCGCTCAGATATTTTCCTCAAGTTTCCTCTTGAGACCCGGTAAACCTTTCTAGTTCAACGGGTTTCACGACTCTTTCCCATCCGGTTTTTGCTCCCGCTCAAGTTTTTCTCAACCGTCTTTCTTACTATCTGCTCAAGTTCATTGATTTAATCGGTAAATATCTTAGAGGAGAAAAAAGATGAAAGGCAGACTCATCCTTCGTAGCACGTGCCTCGCACTCGTCATTGCGCTGTTCGCGGCGCTCTTCCCGCTCGCTCCCGTGCCGACGACGAGTGCTACGCCGGCCATCAAGACCGTCATCGTCGAACTTAAAGGCGACCCCGTGGTAGTGGCTAAAGCAAGAAACGAAGCCGCGGGGCAGGTGTTCGACGAGCAGACTTATAAGCAGCAGGTTATCACCGAGCAGGCCAACTTCCTGAATGCGTTGAGCGGGGCCGGGACTCAGTTCAACACCATCAGCGTTGACGCGCCGAACGGACCGAACGGCGAAGTCTCAAACATCGAGTTCCGCTTCAACTATGTCGTGAATGGCATCACGCTCGCCGTCGCGGAAAGCTCGATTGAGACCATCCGGAACATGAGCCAAGTCAAAGCCGTCCACATGGACGAAAAGCTTGAACTGCACCTCGATAACGGCGTGAAGTACACGCGCGCGCCTTCGCTCTACGGCAACCCGCCGCAAATCAAGATGGGCGACTCGCTCCAGACGGGCGGCGTTCATGGCGAGGGCATCTACATCGCGGTCTTGGACACGGGCGTTGATTGGGCGCATCCGATGTTCGGCGGCGACCCGACGCCCCCGCGCTTCGGCGTCGGCCCTTCGGTCGCGGCGACCAACCCGAATCCGAAAGTTCCCTATTATCTCAACCTGACTGCCGGCTCCGTGTCGGACGACTTCGGCCACGGCTCGCACGTCTCCGGCATCGCCGCCGGGTATCTGGCGAAAGCTCCGGGGCCGGACGGCCTGCCGCTGACGGCTGACGACGTTTCGATCCACGGCGTCGCACCGCAGGCCAAGATCATGGGCTACAAGGTGCTCTCGACGGTCGGCTCCGGCACGGCGGCTTCCATCATCATGGCGGTCGAGGATGCAGTGCAGCCCTTCACCATCACGGGCTATCCGAAGCCGGTCGCGCACGTCATCAATCTGAGCCTCGGCTCGACCAACAACGACCCGAACTACGTGACCTCCGTGGCGTGCGACAACGCGACGCTGGCGGGCGTGACGGTCGTCGCCTCCGCCGGCAACAGCGGCGCGCCGACAGCCACCAACCCGAGCGGCGAAGCAACCATCGGCTCGCCCGGTTCTGGACGCCGCGTGCTCACGGTTGGCGCGAACATTGATCCCGGCTCCGCCCCGAACAAGCTCGATGAAGTGGGCGGCGGCAACCGCGCGGACATGAAAGCCTTTCCACTCGACGGCGGCGCGGCGATCACCGCCGACATCACCAACAATTATGTCTTCTGTGGCGTGGCCGAAACGCCCGACCAAGTGCCCGACTCGGTGCGCGGCAAAATCGCTCTTATCGCACGCGGCGGCAGCGTCAACACGCCGCCGGAATCACCCGTCGCCGCCGGCACGGGTCTGTTCTCGAACAAGGCAGCCTTCGCCCTCGCCAAAGGGGCCATCGCGGTCGTCATCTACAACAACGTTGACGGCGAGCTGACTTCGGCCACCGTCCGCAGGTCAACGATTCCGGTCGTCGGTCTCTCAAAGGCGAACGGCGAGTACCTGAAGAACGCCATCGGCTCGACGGCCTTCGGCGCGATCTCGACCAACCAGATTCGCCTTAATCGGGCACTGATCTTCGATCCCGCCATGGGCGACTTTAGCTCGAAGGGGCCGGTCGGCGGCTTCGGCATGGTCAAGCCGGATGTCACCGCGCCGGGCGTCTCCGTCCTCTCCGCGACGGTGCGCGCGGGCGGCGTCGGCACGAACACCGCTTACATGTTCGACCCCACCGGTTATATCTCGGTCTCCGGCACTTCGATGAGTTCGCCGATGACAGCCGGCATCGTCGCTCTCATCAAGCAAAAGAATCCATCGTGGACTCCTTCGATGATTCGCTCCGCGATAATGAATACGGCCACCAACCTCCGTCGCGCGGACGGCACGCCCGTCGCGGACGGCACGGACTCGATTCTGCGTCAGGGCGCCGGCCTCGTTGATGCGAATGGCGGGGCGAATGCCAAAGCTCTGATGGGGAGCGGGGTGATTGATCGGACACCGGGCGCGCCTACCCCGCCCACCTACGGCATCTTCGTCTCCAATTCGCCGGGCAACCCCGATTTCCTCGCCAGCCACAGCTTCGGCCTCGTGCCCATCGCGGGCGTCGAGGGCGCTGCCACACACTCACGCGCGGTCAGCATCTTCGACATCACGAACGGCGCCGGAGCCGGAACCTATACGCTCTCAGCCGGCAACGTTAACGGCTTCGACGGCGACAAGGTGCAAGTCAACTTCACCAACGCGAGCGGCGAACCCGTTTCCTCCGTTGTGGTCGATCCGGGCGGCGGCGCGAGTTTCAACGTCAACGTGACGGTCAACGGCGCGCAAATCGCCGACCCGACGCAGATTCAGTTCTACGTCACCGCGTCGCGCGCGGACGGCGGACAAAGCCTCCGCATGCCCTTCTACTATCGCGCCGTGAGGCCGACGATCACGACCAACGCCCCATCGCTCAACGCCATCACGGGCAACGAAGTGGCCGACAACCCGCCGGTTGACATCAACGGCGGCTACCGCTTGCAGTACGCTCCGCCCGCGTCGGGCGCCGCGCCCGCGCAGTACCGCGTGCAGGAGTCCACTAACGGCGGCGCGACTTGGACGACGCTCGGCGACGTTTCCGCCGTCCAGACAGCCTTCGACGTGACCGGGCGCGGAAACGGAACCTACACCTACCGCGTGACCGGACTCTTCTCGACTCAGTACGGTCTGATCCCCGGCCCGTCGAGCGGTTCGCGAGCGGTACGCGTTGACCGCCGCGTCGAGGCCGACGTGACCGCGCTCGTTCAACTCGTCAACAAGGCCATCACGTTCGGCGCGGGCACGACCGATCTCGTCCAAACGCTCAAAAACAAGACCAGCAGTCCGACGGTCTACCCGCCCGCGCGTTTCGAGATCGTCTCGATTCAATCGGGCGCGGGGGACGTGCGCGTCGCCAACGCGGACAACGGCGGCAACGGTGTGGACTCGCCCGCGGCGTTTGACTACTCGACGCAGGTAGGCGCAGACCTTACGCCGGGCGAAGAGAGTGGCTCGCGCACGATTCGCTTTAGCAACCCGTCAACGTCGCTCTTTACTTTCACCGCGCGCATCTACGCGCACCTGCCCGATGCTGCCGCCGCCGGTTCCGGCTCATCCGCTTCCGGCACGTCCGAGGGGACATCAAGCGGTGGCGGCGGCGCGGCGGGAGGCGGTGGTTCGGGCCAAGGCGGCCTCAACACGGGCGGCACGGCGCAACTGCTGCGAGTCACCGTCAACCCGCTCACCCACTCCGTGTCGGTGCAGCTAATCCAATAGCTAAAGGCGAAAGTCCCGGCGCTTTATCACGATTCAAGCGCCGGGACTTTCACCTCGCCTCCATTTCAATTGATTCGAAGAAGGAGCCTAGTCATGCTTACCACCCACAGACGATTGGTTATCGCTTTTTTGACCCTGTCACTATTCGCCGTTACGGCTTGGTTGGGCGTCGAGCGCCGGGCGAACGCGAGCGGCGATACTTCCACGGTCATCGTCCAACTAAAAGGAGAACCGGCGGCTGTGCGCGCGGCGCGCGTTACGCAATCGGGCGGGACGGTCACGGACGCTGATTTACAATCTTTCCGCGAGCAGATTCGCGCGGAGCAGAACAACTTTCTCGCGTCGCTGGCGAGCCGGGGCGTGAGCGCCACGGTCGTCTCACGCTCGATTAAGAACTACGACGGGAGCGTGGCGGCGCAGACGGATTTGCGCTATACGCTCGTCTACAACGGTATGGCTCTTTCGGTCGAGCGCGCCTCGATTCCGGCCCTCAAAGCGATGCCGGAAGTAAAGAGCGTCAACGCGAACGACTTCCTCTACACGCAGCTTCACGGGAGCGTCGGCTACATCAACGCTCCGAAAGTTTACGGCGCGGTCAAGGAACTGTCGCCCTTCGACGACCTGCGCGAAGGCTTTGAGGGACAGGGCATCAACATCGCCATCATTGACACAGGCATTGACTGGACGCACCCGATGTTCGGCGGCGACCCGACGCCCCCGCGCCTCGGCGTCGCCCCGGTCGCGGCAGCAGTCCAGACCAATCAGAAAGTCATTTACAATCTACCGCTCACGGACATCGGCGCTAACGATGGCTTCGGCCACGGCACGCACGTCGCCTCGACCGCCGCCGGCTACCTCGCGCGCCATCCCGGCAGCGATGGTCTGCCGCTCACGGCTGACGACCTGAACCTACACGGCGTCGCGCCGCAAGCCAAGCTGATGAGCTACACGGTGTGCAGCAACATCCGCTCGATACCGGGCAGCCTCGGCCTCCCCTCCGTCGGCGGTTGCGAGTCAGCCGATACCATCATGGCGCTCGAAGATTCCGTCTCGCCCTTCACTTTGACCGGCTTCCCGAAGCCGAAGGCGCACGTCATCAATCTTTCACTCGGCGGCGCGGGCGGCCCGGACTCGCCCACAGCCGTCGCGTGCAGCAACGCGGCGCTCACCGGCGCGACCGTTGTCGCCTCGTCCGGCAACAGCGGCCCCGGCGAAGGGACGACGGGAGCACCCGCCGCCGGCACGCACGTCATTTCGGTCGGCGCCAACACGCACCCCGGCGCCGCCAATTCTCAGTGGTCGGCTGACTTGCTTCAGGCTTCCGCCGTTCCGCAAAGCCAGACGGGCGCTGTCACGCCCGCGAACAATCTGGCGACCGCCGCGGGCTTTAGCCGCCTCAAGCTGTTCCCCATGTCGGGCACGCCGAATCCGCCCGCCGGTTCGCTCGCGCAGCGCTACGTTTTCGTCAATAATCCGACGGTGACATGGCCGGCGGCAGTCTCCGGGCGCATCGCACTTGTCAAAGGAACTGGTTTGCCGACCGCGCCCTTCGCTTACATCTCAAACATGGCCGCCGCTTCCGGCGCGGTTGGCGTGCTGCTCGTCAGTACGACCGAGACCCCGACCGCCGGAAAAGGCACTATCCCATCGGCCAACATCAAACCGGCGGACGCCGAAATCCTGATTGATGCGATCTCCTCGACCGACAACAACAACGTGGACCCGCCCAACGGCGCCATCTCTGAGTTGCCGATTCGCTTGAACCCGTTTTTCAGCGAGGCGTTTCAGGGCGAGATGGGCGGCTTCAGTTCGCGCGGCCCCGTCCGTGGACTCGGTCAGGTGAAGCCCGATGTTTCCGCGCCGGGCGTGGCGGTGCTGGCGGCAGTCCCGCCCGCGAGCCTCCTTGGGGCTATCGGCACGCTCGAAGGAACACCCAATTACGCACACCTTGACGGGACTTCGATGTCGTCGCCGCACACGGCGGGCGCCGCCGCGCTCATCAAGCAGGCGCATCCCGGTTGGACGCCCGACATGATCCGCACCGCGCTCATTAACACCGCGACCAACATGCGTAACGAGACCGGCGCGCCGAAGGCCGAAGGTCTGACGGCAGACTCGATCATCGCGCAGGGCGGCGGGTTGATTGACGTGAAGGAAGCGGTCAACGCACAGGCTTTGATCGGCGTGCGCGGCGACGGCATCACGACGCCGGGCATCCTCGGCAGCCATTCTTACGGCGAGGTGCCGGTCATCAACAATCGTGTCTCGAACACCGTGCCAGTCACCGTCGCCGTCCGCGACCTTTCCGGGCAGGGCGGCACTTACAACCTTGCCGTCGCCAACAACCGAGACCTCCAACTCGCCGGGATCAACGTCTCGACATCGAGCACGAGCGTCAACGTCCCCGCTAACGGCGAGGCCACATTTACCGTCTCGGCCACCGTTGACGGCGACCTGCTGCGCGACATCATGGCGGCTAAGACCATCGGCACGGAGGTCATTTTCGAGCGCATCCAGATGCAGTGGTACATCACGGCAAACCGCTCGGACAACGGCGAAAGCCTTCGTATGCCGTTCTTCTTCCGTCCCGGCAAGAGCCTGCCCCAGACGCCGGTCGTCACCGATCAATCGTTTGAAGGTCTTGTGGTCGTGGGCGACGCGGGCCAGCAACTCGAATCGGGCGTGACCTACGTTGACGTGCCCTTCGAGGTCTCCGCCGGCAGCTACCGAGTCGAAGCGCGCCTTGAGTGGCTCACACAGGAAGCGCAGGACATGGACTTCGAGTTGCGCGACCCATCCGGCGCCGTCATCGCCTCTTCGGGCGTGCTGGGCGGCCCCGAACAGTTCACCAAAGACTTGTCGGCGCCGGGCACTTATGTGTACCGCGTCGTCGGTTACGCTAACGGCCCCGTCCCGTTCACCATCACGGGCAAGCTCTACTCTGGCCCGAGCGCTCCATCAGTCACTCCCATTAGCGGCGAGTACACGGACGGTCAGGGCAACGCTGTGGATTTCGACGGCAGCTTCAACGTGACGTGGCAAAACGTCGGCGGCGAGCGCAGCTATGAAGTGGAGCGTTCGACGGACGGCGGACAGAACTGGTCGCTGGTCGCAACGACTGGAGCCGGGACGACGAGCCTCGCGCTCAACGGCCTGCCGAACGGAACTTACAGTTTCCGCGTGCGCGGCTTGCATGACGGACAGAGAGGCTTCTACGTCACGCCCGCGAGCGCGGCGCAGAGCATCGTGGTTGACCAACGCACCGCTTCGGACGTGACCTCGCTCATACTGGTTGTGAATAAGAGCATCACGTTCTCGGCAGGCTTCGTTGACATTGATCAGACGCTCAAGAATAAGTCGGTTGACACGACCATCTATCCGCTTGTGAGTTTCAACGTGATCGCCGTCGAATCCACGAGCGGTCAGGTTCGCGCCGTCAACTCCGATAACGGCGGCGACGGCGCCGGCGCGGCGGCGGCTTATGACTACTCTCGCCAACTTCCCGGCGACGACCTGACACCGGGCGAAGAGAGCGGCGTGCGACGACTGCGTTTCAGCAACCCGAACATGGAACTCTTCCGCTTTACGGCGGTTGTGCGCGGGCACTTACGAAGCGCGGGCGGCGCGGCGGCGAGCGCACCCGAGTCGGGCGGCGCGGCGGCATCGAGTGGCGGCGGCTCCGCCAATCTCCTTCCGAACGCAACCGGACAGGTGCTCACTTTCACCGTCAATCCATTGACGAGGAGCATCCGTCTAGTCAATTAACGATAGCGGCAAGGCGGCGTACACCGGCATTTGAGCTGGCGGACGCCGCCTCTCCTCGGTAGACGGCAACGATGCGCCATGACCTCTTGCAAGGGGCCATGGCGCATCGTTGCCGTCTGTCATTCTCGGCTGTCAATGCACTCGCCCCGGCACTCCATTACGGCAAATGTCCGGCGTGTTGACGGTCGGCGGTCGAAGTATTGTGGAAGCTCTCGCCACGTGATAAATTGCGACGCGTTAAGCGAACTGGATGCCGCCTAAACAACCCTGACAGGTCACTGAAAGCTGCGCGCGGGAGCCAGCGTGACCACTCCATCTGACAGGTAGCCCCTCATGTATCTCCATTCATACCATCAAGCCCCGATTGGCTTTGTGATAGTGCTTCTGCTGCTTGGCGGCGACGGCGCCGAGCGCCTTTTCGCGCAGGGCAAGACCGAGCAGATAGCTCAAGCCAGAGCACGCACGCGGCGCAAGTCGAGCGCGCCATCCAGCGAAAACGAGGTGCGGGCGGATGGTTATGTCGAAGAGGGTCTGCGCCACGCCGACGAAAAGAATTGGGCCGAAGCGGTTAAATCCTACAAGCTCGCGGTCGGGATCAATCCTCGGCACGCGGACGCGCACATCAACATGGGCGACGCATACATGAGCATGGGGAAATACGAGGAAGCTTTCGCCGCTTATAAAGCGGCCATCCGCGTCGCGCCGTGGAACCCGGAGGCTCATTACAGCCTCGGCGCAGCCTACAACGACATGGCAATGTATGGCGACGCCTTCAAACCATTCGTGCAGGCCATCAATCTGAAATCCGATCATATCGAAGCTCATTACGGTATCGGCTATGCTTATCTCAAGCTCGAAAACTACAAGGAAGCCCTCGGCTACTTAAAGAAAGCCGTCAGGCTCCAGCCCTTCTACGCCGAAGCGCATCTTTCGCTGGGACTCACCTACCTCGGTCTCAAGCAGATCAAGGCCGCGGAAGCACAGCTCAAAGTATTGGAAGAGATGGACGAACTTTTAGCGCGAGAGTTGAATAAAGAGATGCGCGGTGATGGCGCAGCCCGTACAACCCAACAACCCAAGCCGGTCGTCCCGAACCGTCAAGACGAGGCGACTCGCGGACTTGTCGTCAGCGCACAACCAAGTAAGGGTGAACCCGTCGTCCAGACTCCACAGCAGAATGCTGCCCCGACTCCACGCGGAAAGACGCGGAAGACGGAGGACGATCCAGCCACCCCCGCGCGACAGCCTGTCAAGAGCGCGTCGCCACAAACTTCAACCAGCGACTCCGCTTCCCTGCTCACCGTCGAGTTGAGCTTCTGGGACAGTATCAAAGACAGCACCAACCCCGAAGAGTTTGCCGCCTATCTGAATAAATATCCCGAAGGTCAATTCGCCGAACTGGCGAGAATCCGCCAGCGCATCCTGATAGAGAAGCGCACCGAGGCGGGAAGGGTGGAAGGCGAACAACGCGCCGAGGCTCCCGCCGTCGAGCAGAAACGGAAAGCCGCCGATGAGTCTAAATCGCAGGAAGCCACCGCTGAACAACCTCAACAGGCAGACGGGCAGCCCACTCAAACAATCGCCGCGCCCGCCGTACAGCCGCTGGCCGAGCCGTCGCCCACACCGAATCCTCTGACAGAAGCGTTGCGGTCTTTGAGAAATAATTTCCCAAACAAGTTTACGTACAAGACAACTGCCCCCGGCGAGGAAGCAAACGTCGCTTCGATCACATCCGACGTGGTGATTGATTACGAGCCTCTTCAATTCGACGATTGTCTTATTGAATGGCGCGATCTGAAAGACACTCTGTCCGTCCTGCTCTCCGACCTCGACCCGCTCGGACTCAAGGTTGAAATGCGGAGCAAGCCGAACACTCTGTTCTCGATTGTCGTCTGGAATCTGAGTCTCACGACCACCGACGGCAAGCCTTCGATTCGAGAAATCAAAGGCGATGGGAGTGGGGCCGTCAACACGTACAACGCCCTCGATCTACAATTCGATAATAAGGAAAGGGCGGAGGAGTTGACGCGGTTGCTGCAACAAGCTATCAAGCTCTGCGCCAACAGACAGGTGAATTAAGTAGGAGTCCGGTTGATTTCCCGTCCCGCCCGAATTGCCCCGCTTCACGCGCTTTATTTTGCAGCTCCGGGCGGGACGGCTGCGAGCGCAAGGTTCTCATTGGTGCCGACCAACATGCGCGGGTTCTGGCGAAACTCCGTGGCTCCACGCACTCTCTGCCGGACGAAGCGGAACAATTCCCCGACGGTGACGGCCTGATCGGAGTTCGAGTCGGCCAGCCCGCGCATCCCTTCGAGCAGGAAGTGCGTGAAGACGCCGTGGCCGCCGCCCCACTTCGGCGATTCCTGCGCGGTCTCATTCACATCGCTCGAAGTAATCACCGCCTTGCCCTCCTCCTGATAGAGCAGTTTTTCCGCGTACAGGTTGATGAGGTTATTGATGATCCCACGCGAGACCTCGCCGCGCGATCCGGTCAGGCCCGCGCTGTGGCAGGTGTCAACCAACAGCACCATTCTGCGTGAGCGCACGTTGGAGCCGAGAAGGCGCTGAAAATCTTTCATCGAGAAAGCCGTCTCCGGCATTCGGTCAACGTTCGTGTCGTGGGTCAGAAAATAGAGGTTCTGCGGCGCGAATGGGTCGGGGCTGCCGTGTGTGGCGAGGAAGATTAGAATCAAGTCGTCTGGCCCCGCCTGCGTGACGAAACTCGCCATCGCCTGTTGCAGACGCGCGAGGGTGGCCTGCTCGTTCGTCAGGAGCAGAATGTTGGCGGCGGGAAAGCGCCCACCCGCGGGCGTCTGCAAGAATTTATTTAGCGCGAGCGCGTCGGCGTCGGCGTACTTTAAATCGTAGAGACCTCCGGCATGGTTGCCAAACTTCGAGATACCGACGATGAGCGCGTACTTCTTGCCGGTGAAGGTTGGCGTCTCCTCCTTGCTCTGACGTACAGGGACGACCAGTTGCGTGCTATTGCCCGCCGAGTCCTTCGCCTCGATGACTAACTGCGTCGCCCCCGCCGCCACGGTGTAGAAGGTGTCGAAGCTCACGCGGTTACTCTCGTTCACCAGACCGAGGCCCCGCAACGTAACCTGCGTGCCGCGTTTGAGCGCGACCGGCTCGCCGTTGATGGTCACTTGCGTGACGGAGCCGGCGGCGGTCGCCACTCCGGCGAAGCGTGCTTTATGTGACCGTGCGCCGGACGGAAGCACGATTTCGCGCTCCGGCTCAAGCAAGACCAGTTCGGGCGGCACCTGTTGCTTGGGATCTTTGATGGCGACTTGATAGGCGAAGTTCTGATTGCGGTTTTCCGTGACTGTGCGGAGGACGAAACTGGCATAGAACTCGCGCCCTCTGCGATTGCGTGCGTGTATCTCGACGGTGTTGCGGCCCGCGACCAGCCCATAGCCGGGGTAGCGTTTGAGACTGACCCGCACGATCTTGCCGCGCGGCCCGTTGGCGATCTCCGTGAGCAAGCCCGCCGCCTGCCCGTTCACGCTCGCGCCGATCTTGTCATAGTCAATCACGTCCGCGTGTGGGCGCAGGACATGCAGCACGATGAGATTGGCGTCGGGCGAGTTGATGACGATCTCGCCCTGAGCCGACGGCGCGAGACCAAACTCCGGCAGTTCGATTTCAAACACAGCCGCAGCGGGGGGCGCGGAGGGTGGCGTCTGTTGAATGGCAAAGATGGGCGTGAGCGACAGGGCGGCGAGCAGCACCGGCACGAGACCGGCGACCACTCGCCGCTTCCTGTTCGCGGGGAGAGTCTTTGTCATGCTCACAAAAAAAACGCTTACGGCCTTTTACGCACGGGCGTGCCACTGGTCTTCACTGGGTTGTCGGCTCCCGCGTCCTGTGCCGTGGGAGCCTGCGTGTTTGTTGGCGCGGGCACGCCACCCGCGACCGTCTGTCTCTGCGCTCCCGGTAGCGGAGCCTTCCAGTTCTTGTCGCCGAGGAGCCGCATATAGTCGTAGAGGATGTCTACGTTGGGCGGGAGCGTCCCGTCCTCGCCCCGCGCGTCCATCCGCTTTTTCTGGTAAGCGAGGATATACTGCTTCAAAGACTGGATAGCCTCGGACTGAAGCGCCGGCTCTTTGCTCTCAACATGCAACAGCGCGCGATGGAGTTGTATTTCGGGGATGCTCTGCCGCGTGTCGAGGCGCATAGCCGTGAGAATCAACTGCTTCGCCTGATCAAGGTCTTCCTTCGTGCGCCCGACCTGCTTCAACACGCGCGCATAGTAGTAAGCGGCGAGCGGGTCGTCCGAGCGCAATGTAAAAGACTGTTGCAGGTTCATCTTCGCCATGTGAAACATGTCGAAGTAAAAAGCCTCGATGCCGTTGTCACGCTTTAGCTCGGCCATGACGAGGTTGTACTCAGGGCTGGTGCCGACCAGTTTGCCGGCGTTCAGCAGTTCCTGATACTTGGCTTGGAAAACGCCCTTGAGCTGCCGTTGCGCGTACTCATTGCGCGCCCCGATGCGCGAGCGTTGACCGAGAAAACCGAGTTGCGTACGCGCGTCGGCGCGTGCCACGCTGGCGAGTGTGCCATACAGTCGCGGCACCTCCTGCGCGTCGTAGGCGTTGTCGAGGACGGCCTTGAGGGCGAAGTCGTCGGCCTCATCCTCCTGCGCGGAGTGCCAGTCAAGGCTCATCTTCCGCGAATAGGCGGCGGCAATCGCCGTCCCCGCGAGGACTCCGATAGAAGCGCCCTGACCGGCGCCGCTTTTACCTCCGACAGCCGCGCCGACGCCGGCCCCGACCAGCGCGCCGAGGAGCGCGCCCTTCCAAGCGTTCTTCCGCTCCTGCCGCTCGTTGTACTCGGTCTCGGCCAACGGCATCATCACTTTCAGACGCCAGTGATCCTTATGCACGTGCGCCAACTCGTGCGCCAAGATGTAGGCCAGTTGCGCCTCGTTGTCGAGCACGGAGATCATGCCGGTCGAGACCAAAATCGTCCCGGTTGAAAGCGTGTAAGCGGTGGGAATCGGGTTGACCATCACCTTGAAGGTGTACAGCTTGTCGCTGTCTTCGGGCACCAGCCGCTGTCCGAGGCGATTGACGTACTCCGACACGCGCGGGTTGTCGTAGAGAGCGCGCCGAATCTTCAGCACTTCGCCCTCCGTGTCGGTGGAGAGATACTCTTTCGGGTGGGTGGTGTTGATGCGGTAGGCTTGGAGGGCGTGGTCGGCCTGTAAATCCAGATAGGACGTGTCCACCTCCTCTTTGTACTCGATGTCGCTGGCGTACAAGTCTTCGGCGAAATCTTTCAGCGTATTGAATTTTTTCGCGTCTTTCGCGCGGGCCTTGGCCTCCTTGTCTTTGCGCTCATCCTCTTTCTTTTTAGCCTTCTCCTGTTGTTCGCGGAGTTTCTTCTCTTCCGGGGATTCAGCCTGACCCGCTGCGTCCTGAGCCATAACGCCAAAGGCGGGCATGACGATTAAAGTCATCGCCAGAAACATTGCAGCGGCGGCGCGTCGCCAAGTGGAGATCATGTCAAGTTCCTCCTTCGTCGTCAGACGTAGTTGTGAGACCCGGTGACAAGGGCGGGCGAAATATTTGTTAAGAGCGGGCGAATTTCTTGTACAGCACGAGGATCAGCAGCGTCTCGCGCTCGTCCGAAGAGCGCGGGCGGAAGTTCTGGTTTTTGTCACCCTTCTTGATGTGAAAAAGTTTTTTGCGGCGGTTCTGCTTGAACTCGATGACATCGGCATACCGCATCTGGAAACCGTGCTCGCTATCGTCGGGGGCGAACTCAAGGCCGCCTTTCCGCAAGTGTATCCAGCCCCGGCAATAGTCCGTAAAGTCCTCTTCGCTGAGTGACTCGTGCGAATGGTTTACGTAAAAGGACGCGCCGCCGCCGGCGCTAAACGCCGCCTCGAAACGCCGCTGCGCCGCGAGGAAGTCAAGGTCTGTGTACATGTGTGCGACGGCGAGAAAGGTCTGCGCTTCCGGGTCGCCCGGCCTGGCCTCCAGCGCCTGTTCGAGCCGGTTGAAAGCCTCGTCGTAGCGCCGCTGTCGGATGAACTTGACGGCCTCCGACACCTCGCCGGTCGAGACCTGCGGCGGCAGGGCGGCTCCGATCAGCAATGCTGCCAGCAGAAATATTTTCACCACTGGGACTCCTCATGCTCGCCTAACGCCGGTGTGGTTTGGGAGAAGGCTCCTTCGATTCTTGTCGTCGTTTATAAGCCCGCGTTAATCCAGATGGTTGAGGAAACGCAGGAGGATAACATCAGTGAAAAGCGCGAGGTTGATTGAGAGCGTCCAATGAGAAACGCCATAGAGATAATCGTCTGTCGTTCGGAAAAGTGCAGCTTCGAGCTTGACCGTCTGAAAGACCGTCTAATGACTGCGAGCTAATTAAAAGCCCTGAGTGGTCGCGGATACTATCATGCTGCCCGGCGCGCGTCAACGGGATCACACAACTCAAGTGGCAACCAAAACCCTTGCGTGTTTGCCCAAAACTGATGATGGCTCACGCGCATTCCCGACAGTGAATGGTCACGGAAGCTTCCGGCTCTTTGCGGAGGTTCAGCGCACTTCCTTGTCTCGACCTACTCACCTTGACCACAACTATTCTGGAGGGACTATGAGAAATTTAGAGTCCCGCCTTTATTGGGAGCGTTTGATTCTTCAATAACCACTGACGCGATAAGCCGAAAGGCGTTCATTCCTCGACGTGTGAAGCAGGCCGCTCACTTCATCAACGAGGAAACGCTCGTCCGGGTCGCCGAGCGGAATCGTGCGATCCGTCCGCCCGTCGTTGACGTTGACGCCCGCGAGGCCGCGCCCTCCGCCGCCCGGCAAGTTTGTGTAGAAGTACATCCACTGCCCGCGCAGCGCGGCGAGACGGCGGCGACGCAAGAGGAAACTGGACAATCGTTCGAGTTGACGCGCCGGGTCGAGACGGTCAAGCAGACGCTCCTCGACATCAACCGAGGGCCGGACGACCACGCGCGGCTGTCTCAAGGTCTGCACCCGGCGGACGCGCCGCGCCGCGTCCGCCGCGTCCTCGATCCGTGAAGCGGCTCCGAAGGCGTTGAAGCGCGTCGTCACGTAATCGCGCGCGGAGTCCGCCGCCAGCGACTGGAGCGACGGCAGCGAAGCGCGAAAGCGAAGGCTTGTTCGCAACCCGCCCAAACCGCGCGCGACCTGCGCGCCGCGGAACAGCGTCGTCGCCACACCACCATAGCGAAAGTAGAGCGCCGCCGCGCGAGCAGCGACCGCCGTGACCGTCCGCAGGATTCCGCGACCGGGTGGGTCGTGCCGCGCATACCACATCTTTCGCCCGCTCGCCACGTCAATCCCCGCAATCGAATTACGCCCACCGATGACCGCCTGTCCAGCCTCGTTCAACAGCACGAAGGCAGCGCGCTCGACGCCATGCGCCACGCGCGCGCGCCGCTTCCCCGTCCTCGCGTCAATCGAGATGAGGTCGTCGCGGTCGGCGATGAGAATGGTCGAAGCGTCCGGCAGCGCGAGATTCGTAATCCCCTTGTCCGCGCCCTTGTATCGCCAGAGCGTCTTTCCCGTCCGCCGGTCAATCGCGCTCACGCCGTAAGACCCGCGCTCGATAATTTCACCATCCTTCAACCGGACGAACTGCCCGCCCGTCCGCGCATAGAGCACTTCGCCGACCAGCAACAGCTCCGGCGTCAGCCCAAAATCTTTCGCCTCCCACACCTCTTCGCCCGTCGAGCGCGAGATGGCTCGCACGCGACCACGCCCCGAAGCATAGATCAACTCTTCATCGAAGACCGGGTCGGCCTCGGTCAATGCCAACCCCTCTTCATTGACGCGAAACTTTTCGCGCCGTCGCTCTTTGCCCGTCGCGGCGTCGAGCGAAGTAATTCCTTCATAGAAGAGATACAGGCGTTGGTCGAGAAAGAGCGGAGCGCGATAGTTGTCGAGCGTGTAGGCGACCTCCGCGTCCTCGCTTTCAAGCCAGCGCGCGGGCAGCATCTCGACCTCGCTTTCCAATTTGCGACTCCACACTTCTTCGCCCGTGCCGAGGTCGAAAACGTGGATGACCGGCTTGCGTTTGAAACCTTCGCGCGCCTTCCCTTTCGCATCGCGGACGAAGACGGCGGCGAGCAGCCGCGAGTCCGCGTCAACCGCCAGATGCAGCGCCACGCCGCGCACTTTATCGCTCTTCCACACGCGCCCGCCGGTCAGCACATCCACGGCTTCGAGCCGCGTCTTGTCGCCCTGCTCGAAGCTGAGTAGCACAAGGTCCGTACCCGGCACCGGAGATACGTCCGCTTCATCCAGCCGCGCGTTCTTGCGACGCCAGAGCACTTCGCCCGTCTCCGCGTCCAACGCATACAGCGACCGCTCGGTGCCCGCGATCAACGCGCCGAGTTCCGTCGGTATGTAATAAAGCACCTCTCCGTCCAGCTTCGTTGACCAGCGCGGGGTTGCGTCTCGCGTCAACGCACTCGCGAAGCCGGGCGCCGCCGCGCAGCAAAACCAGAGCACCACGCCAACAATCAACTGTCCACGTTGCTTTTTTTTCATAATGCAATGCAAAGCGGGGAGAATACGTTGCCGCCTCCTCCGGGGAGAGGTAATCTTACGCCATCAATTTTAACGGCTGCGCCAGATTCACACCAAGCCGTCGCAATAGCGGAGGGCGGAAGCGGCGCGCAAAACAGGAGGTCGGTGAAGTGGAGACGAACCGTGAAAAGCGGGCGCTCATCGTCGTAGACGTGCAGAACGATTTTTGTCCCGGTGGCACGCTCGCCGTCGAACGCGGCGACAAGGTAGTCGCCCCTCTCAATCTTCTGATAAAAGATTTTCTTGCGCGCGGCGAGCCGGTTTACAAGAGCCGCGACTGGCACCTGCCGCACACGAAACACTTCGCTGACTATGGCGGCACGTGGCCCGTTCACTGTATCCAAAACACGCGCGGCGCGGAGTTTCATCCAGACCTCGCGGATGACCCGCGCATCGAGGTCATTTCGAAAGGTCTGGGCGACGAAGATTGCTACTCCGCTTTTGATGGCACGGCCCTCGCCGAAAAACTCCATGCGCGCGGCGTCAAAGAAGTCTGGGTCGGCGGACTCGCCACCGACTACTGCGTCAAGAACACTGTCCTCGACGCCGTGCGCGAAGGCTTCCGCGTCCGCGTCGTCAGCGACGCCATGCGCGCCGTCAACCTCCAACCCGGCGACGGCGAGCTTGCGATTGAGGAGATGCGCGCCGCCGGGGCGACCATCATCGGAGATCGAGTAAGCGATCAATGATGAGTGGTTTGAATGCCGAGGCTCTCTTATCAAACATCACTTGTTGCCCGTCTTGAAACATGCTGAACATTGACCGCTACCACGCCACGATGGGCGACGCTTCATACAAAGAGGCGTCACGGCTCTCCGATGCATCTTTGAGTGAAACGGAAGCTGTGTTCTACGTGACTCAGCGCAAGCTCGCCTACGCGCCGTGTCTCGGACATGAAAGGCTTCTGCGCTCTCTGCTCGACATGCGCGTTGACCGGCCCCGTCTGAGGTTTCTCGAACAGGATCGCGGCGGGCTGGCGCTCTTCGCCAAAGCGGTGGAGGACATCAACTTCGCCGGGACGGTGCGCGCCGTGCGCCCCGGCACGATCATCTTCGCCAATCAACCGTTCGCCGACATCACGGGCGCGTTTGGTCTGACGCAGGCGCAGGAGATCAAGTTTGAGCACGCTTTCGATTTGCCGATGACGACCGCCGCGCTGGCGATGCAGATGCGTCAGGCCGCCGGCAATCGTTGGCTCTCCGACTTTTCCCTGCGCCGCAACGGCGACGTGGAGCGCGCCGTCGAGGTCGCCACTTACGCTTTTATCGGTGGCTTCAACGATACCTCGAACATGGAGGCGGCGCACCGACTCGACATCCCCGCGGTCGGCACCGCCGCGCACTACTGGCAGCAGTCCTACATCGAATTCATGGACGAGCCGGAGTTGGAATCGCGCACCGGAAAGCCCAAACACTTCGAGCAGGTCGCGTTCGAGCGATGGCTCGACGCCAACCCGCAAGGCACGACCTTGCTGCTCGACACGATTGACGTGTGCATGGGCGCCGTCCACGCAGCGATGGCGGCGACTTCAAACGAAGCTCGTCGTCGCGCCTTCAAGGGCTTCCGCGTTGATTCGGGCGATCTGGCGAAACTCGGTAAGTGGTGTCTCGACTTCTTTGAAGCGAACGGCCTGACCGGACTGATGCCGGTGCTCACCGGCGACCTCGACGCCGAAGGGATACGCCGCATCGTCGCCGAATTCCCCGCCGCCGCCGGCTTCGGCATCGGCACCAAGCTTTCGGGCGAAGTGCAACGCATCGCCGGCGTCATCTTCAAGGAATGTCTTATCGGCGGACGCCCGACGCTCAAGGCTTCAAACACGCCGGACAAGTCAACTCTCCCCGGTCGCCTGCAAGTCTTCCGTGGCAGCGATGCGCGCGGACGCTACGTCGGCGACGTGACCGGCCTCACCGATGAAGAGATAGCAATACCGGGCGCCGCGCGTGTCGAGCGGCTGCTCGTCCCTTTCTGGGAGCATGGGCGGCACGAACCAATCCCTTCGATCACGAAGCAGAAAGCGTTCGTCGAAGAGCAACTAGCGCGCTTTCCGGCTCTCGACGATTACCCGCGCACGATGAGCGAACGGCTCGTGACCCTGCGCGACGAGTTGACGGCGCGGATGCGTGTAGATGAGTCTGGATGGCGAGATGTCTTGAACATGCCCGCAGGACTCACCATCTAAATCGAAACTGTTGAGAATGGGAGACCGGCGTTCAGAGTTCCGATTTTCGTCGGCTTTCCCTCGCGTTCAGCAAGCCGACGGAAGTCGGAACCCTGAACGCTTGGTAGTCGCTCACGCATCGTCTATGTGACCTGATCTTTTAAGGACTGCTTTAGTCGTAACTGGATTCAATGCACCGAAAGGATGTTGAAAGATGCGCCACTCGAAGCCGCTGATTATTGTGCTGTCTCTTTCGGTCTTGATAAGCTGTGCTCAGAAGCAAGACGGCACGGTCAACACAAACTCCAATCAAACTGTCAGCATGAACCCCTACCAGCCCACGCCTTATATAAAGATCAAGCATCCGGAATGGACTAAAAACGCCACGATCTATCAGATCAACACACGGCAGTTTACTAACGAAGGAACGTTCAAGGCGGCTGAACAACATCTGCCCCGACTTAAAAAACTGGGCGTGGATATTCTCTGGCTGATGCCGATTCACAAGATTGGTGAGAAGAATCGCAAAGGCAGTCTGGGCAGCCCTTACTCAGTGCAGGATTATTACAGCGTCAACCCGGAGTTCGGGACGCCGGCAGACCTCAAGCATTTCGTCAGCGCCGCGCATCAACAGGGCATGTATGTCATTCTCGACTGGGTGGCTAACCACACCGCTTGGGACAACAATCTGGTCAGCGAACATCCGGAGTGGTATGAACGCGACTACAAAGGCGACTTCCGCCCGACGCCGTGGTGGGATTGGTCGGACATCATTGACCTCGATTACCAACACGAGGGGCTGCGGCGATATATGACGGACGCTTTGAAATACTGGGTGAAGGAAGCTGACATTGACGGCTATCGGTGTGACGTGGCCGGGTTTGTGCCCGTGGATTTCTGGAATCAAGCGCGTCAGGAACTCGACGCTATCAAACCCGTCTTCATGCTGGCCGAGTGGGAGTCGAGAGACCTCCACGCGGAGGCGTTCGACATGACATATTCATGGAGTTGGTATGACGCCGTTCATCAGGTCGCGCTGGGTAAAAAGGCTGACCTCAGCGGACTCTTCATCTACTACTCATGGAATGAAAGTTCTTATCCGCCCGACAGCCTGCGGATGACATTCGTCAGCAACCACGACAAAAACTCTTGGGAAGGAACCGAGTTCGAACAGTTCGGCGCGGGGCTTGAGCCGGCGATGGTGCTCTCCTCGGTGGGCGAAGGGATGCCGCTCATCTACAACGGTCAGGAGGCCGGCAACACGAAGCGTTTGCAGTTTTTCGAGAAAGACCCGATTGTCTGGAAGGAGCATCCGAACGGCGACCTCTATCAAAAACTGTTCTCCTTGAAAAAGAAGAACACCGCCCTCTGGAATGCTCAATGGGGCGCGAGGATGATCCTAGTGCCCAACAGCGCCCCGGCCAAAGTTTTTAGCTTCGTCCGCCGGAATGACAACGATAAGGTTTTTGCCGTCCTCAACTTTTCGGATCAGCCACAAACGGTGACTTTCAAGGAGAGTCTCTATCACGGTGAGTATGCCGATTATCTCGGCGGCGAGTCAGTGAAATTAGATGGCGCCACCCGCCTGTCACTGAAGCCGTGGGGGTATCGGATTTTCGTCAAATAAGTTGAGAGTGAGCGTTTTTCCAAGTCCAGCCCTGCGCGCATAATCGCTTTACCCGCTTGCTTCCTACTTTTCTCCGGATTCTAATTCACGCGCCCGCCAATCCGGCTGCGCGCCGACCCTCCGCACATAAATCGAAGCGCCTTGCAATCGCTCGACAATGACGCGGTCGCCGGCTTCGAGCGGCTCCTCGCCTTCCGCGGGGTAAGCCGTCCAAGTCGAGCCGAAAACCTTCACGGCGCCTTCGCGGAGCGCGCCGCGGCTCGAATTGACAACCGTGCCCATTTGTCCGGGGAGCGTTTCAGCGCCAACCTTCAACCCTTCGGGCTGGTCTTGCTGCGCGAAGAGGTTGACGAAGATCGTGCGCGAGGCAGCGGTGAGACCAAGTGAGACGGCGAAGAAGATGAGGAACTGAAGTGGATAACCGAAGCCGAGCAGTCCCGCGAACGCGGCGGCCAACGCGCCGACGCCGAACCACAGGAGCACGAAGCCGGTCGTGAAGATTTCGGCGATGACAAGCACCACGCCGAGCACAGTCCACAATATCCAAGCCAGATTGTCTCCCATCGTTTAACCTTTGAGCATGTTCTTCATCACGAACCAGATGTTTGCCGGGCGCTCCGCGAGCCGCCGCATAAAGTAAGGATACCAGTGTTTGCCGTAAGGCACATAGACACGCATCCCGTAGCCATCACGCGCGAGTTGCTCTTGCAGGTCGCGCCGCACACCGTAGAGCATCTGAAACTCGAATTGATTTTTGCCGATGCTCTCCTTTTGCACGTGGGCGATTGTGGCTTCGATCATTCGCTCATCGTGCGTGGCGATGCCGTGGTAGACGCCGCTTGAGAGCAGCACTTTCATGCAGCGCACGTAGTTGTCGTCTACATCCTTCTTGTCCGGGAAGGCGACCTTCGGCGGCTCGTTGTAGGCTCCCTTGCACAAGCGTATCCGCGCCGGAATCTTCAACAGCTCCTGTATGTCCTCGTAAGTGCGGCGCAGGTATGACTGCACGACGATGCCGACATCATCGAGGCCGAACTCCGCGCGGAGACGCTTGAAGATGTCGAGCGTGACCTCCGTCACGCTCGACTCTTCCATATCCACGCGTACGAAGTTGCCACGCCGCGCAGCCTCTTCCACGACGGCGCGCGCGTTGCGGTAGGCCAGCTCCGGGTCTATCTTGAGACCGAACTGCGTGAGCTTGATCGAGACGTTCGAGTTGATGCCGGTCTCATCTATGCGCGCGAGAACCTTCAGATATTCGCGCACCTCATCCTCGGTCTCGGAGACTTTCGTGACGGATTCGTTGAGGTGGTCGAAGGACGCCGTACAACCGAGGGCGTTCACCTTGCGGATGGCGGCGATAGTCGTTTCGATGTCCTCGCCGGCGACAAAGCGCGCCGTCATTTTCCGAAAGGGGCTAAAGTGCGTCGCGAAGTCTTTCAAACCCTCATGGCGCGAAAGATAGAGCAGTGCGTTTCTCGTAACCATTGTTCGTGTTCGACCCGAATGTTGAATAAAGTCCTGAAAAATGGAAGCGCACGGGCAGTCGGGCGTGTGATATGCTCTGCCACGCCTTTCACCTCGTCGCGTACACAGACATTAACACTGAGGCTTCATGCGCTGGAAGCTGTTGATCGCCGCTCCGCTGTTGGCCTCCGCCATCGGCGCGGGCGCGGTACTGGCAATCATTCGCTTCGCACTTGGCTCGGCCAGCCGCGTCGCGGAGCCGGGCTGGCCGATTCTCGTCAACCTCCTGCTCCCGCTCGCGTCAATCGTCTTCGCCGCTGTCTTCGTCTATCGCCACACGGCTCGCCGCCGCACCCTCCAAGCCACGGCGACCGCACTGCTCTCCATCCTGCTCACGCTCGGCGCTCTGCTCGCCGCCTCATACTTCCTCGCGCCGCGCGCTTCGCCGCCGACCGACGCGCCTCTGCCCAACAATACAACTTAGAGTCTCAAGTCTCATGGGACAGTATCGCCGGGAACGAATTGGGAGAAGCGTGTCGAGTAAGAAACTGACTTCAAGATTCCCGCGTCTCTCATCGCTCGTCACTGCAAACCAATCTCCCGCTGCACAGGTTTCAGCGCTTCGATGACGAAGCGGATGTGCTCTTCAAGTTCGACACCCAGTTCTTCGACGCCCTGCCGGATGTCGTCGCGGTTGACGGTGCGCGCGAAAGCCTTGTCCTTGAGTTTCTTCTTGACCGAAGAGACTTCCAGATCGTCCAGACTCTTCGATGGACGCACCAGCGCGCACGCGACGAGAAAGCCGCACAGTTCATCCGTGGCGAAGAGCGCGCGAGCCAGCGCCGTGTCGCGCGGTACGCCCGTGTAGGTCGCGTGCCCCATGATGGCGCGGATAAAGCGTTCGGAGTAGCCGCGCCCGCAGAGGATGTTCGCGCCCTTGTACGGGTGCTCGTCCATCGTGGGAAACATCTCATAATCGAAGTCATGGAGCAGTCCGACCAAACCCCACTCGTCAACGTCCTCTTCGGGGCCGCCGTAGCGCGGGGCGGCGGCGCGCATCGCCGCCTCGACGGCGAGGGCGTGCTGGCGCAAGCTCTTTCCTTTCGTGTACTCGCAAAGCAATTCCCAAGCTTCCTCACGGGTTGGCATGAACGAGTTTTCCCCTTCAACGTTTGAAAGATTGTTGTCCGCGGCGGTCATTAGTTTCTCATTTACCCGACTCACTTTCAACGGCGGGGGGCGGGTGAGCTTGCCGCGGGTTTTCCGTCTCCATTAGAATAAGGACTGTATACATCCGGGCAGTTACTCCGCCGATGAAACCATTTCTCTACGCAGCGCTCGCGGCCTACATCGTGGCCACCATTCACGCAATTCTGGCGTTCGTCAACAAGCGCCGGACGGTCGAGCGCGTCTCCTTCTTTGCGCTGCTCACAGGTTTCACCGCGCACACTCTGGCGCTCATACTCGACTGGATCGAAGACGGCCATTATCCGCTCTTTCACCTGCATGAAACGATTTCGTTCCTCGCGTGGACGCTCGTCATTGCTTACACGCTGGCGCTCTATCGTTACCGCGTGCGTGCGCTCGGCGCGTTCCTGCTGCCGGTCATCTCGTTGCTCGTCTTCGCGTCGAACATGGCGCGCGGCAACTCCGAGATGGTCGCCAGCCGTGTGACGGACGGCAACGGGGCGTGGCTCTTCCCCGTGCATACGACACTACTTATCTTCGCTTACGCCTCGTTCTTTGTCGCCTTCTCCGCCGGTGTGATGTATCTCTGGCAGGAGCGTGCGCTGAAGCTGAAGACTTTCGGCGCGGCTTTTCATCGTTTGCCGCCCCTGTCGACCGTGGACGATATCGGCTCCACTTCCGCCAGCATCGGCTTTACGCTGCTCACGCTTGGCATCATCACCGGCGTCGTCTGGTCTTCGGCCCGCACGGGGCGGATGTGGCACAACGATCCGATTGAATTTTTCGCGCTGCTGACGTGGGTGCTCTATCTCGCGCTCCTGCACTACCGGACGCAGTGGCGCGGCAGAAAGGCCGCGTGGGCCGGCGTCGCCGGTTTCTGCCTCGTGCTCTGCACTTTTTTGGGCGTGGTGTTCCTCGGCGGTTTTCACGTGTTCGGATAACTCAGGAGTCAGGAGTCGGAATAAGACCTCTCTTGCCTCTTGAACGACGACGAAGGGCTGAACCGAATCCGCTGAAATTGCTCTCGACGTATCTAACTCGTGCCGGTTAGTTTAAGACAGTTCTTCTGACTTCTCGCTTTATGGCAATCGTTCTCGTCGGACTCAACCACAAGACGGCTCCCGTGGAGCTGCGCGAGCGTTTGGCCTTCACGGACGCGGCGTGCGCCGAAGGGTTGCGCGCGCTGGTGGATGGAGAAGTCGTGCGCGAAGGGTTGATCGTCTCGACGTGCAACCGGGTCGAAGTCTTGGCCGAGTCCGCGCGTGGCACGGAGGCCGCCGCGCTGATCGGGAATTTTCTCAGTCACAACCGCGCCCTCCCAAACGAATATTTCGACCGCCACTTCTATTCGCACGCCGATGACGATGCCGTGCGCCACGTCTTCCGCGTCGCCTCCTCGCTCGACTCGATGGTTGTCGGCGAGCCGCAGGTGCTCGGGCAAGTGCGCCGCGCCTACACGCTCGCCGTCGAGGCCGGGACCGCGGGCCGCGTCCTGCACCGTCTCGTCCACCACGCACTGCGTGTGGCAAAGCGCGTGCGGACGGAGACGGGCATCGGCGCTTCGGCGGTCTCGATCAGCTTCACGGCGGTTGAGTTGGGGCGCAAGATTTTCGGCTCGCTCGAAGGCGCAACCGTTTTGTTGATCGGCGCGGGCGAGATGGCGGAACTCGCCGCCCGTCACCTCGCCTCCGCCGGAGCCTCGCGCGTCATCGTCACTAATCGCACGGACGAAGCGGCGCGGCGGCTCGCCGAGAAGTTCGGCGGCGTCGCCGTCGGCTTCGACTCGCTCCACGCGAGCCTCGCGGAGGCCGATATCGTGATCTGCTCGACGGCATCCGAGGATTACGTCGTCACGCCTGAGATGGCGCTCGCCGCGCGTGAGGCGCGACGCAACCGCCCGGCCTTTTACATTGACATCAGCGTGCCGCGCAACGTTGATCCGGCGGTCGGCAAACTGGACAACCTGTTCGTCTTCGACGTGGACGACCTCGAACAGGTCGTCGTCTCAAATATCCGTGAGCGCGAGCGCGAGGCGGAGCGCGCCGAGTTGATCGTCGAGTCCGAGGTGATGCAGTTCCAACAGGCGTTGCGGACGATGGACATCGGCCCCGCGGTCGGCGCGCTCCGCGAGAGGATGCAGGCAATCGCGCAGAGTGAGTACGAGCGGCAGCGCCATCGCCTCGGCGACCTCACTCCCGAACAGGAGCAGGCCGTCCGCGCCCTGCTCACCGCCGCCGTCAACAAAATCGCACATCCCGTCATCCACCGGATGCGCCGCTCCTACGACACCGGCGAAGACGAGAACGTGCGCGCGTGGCGCGACATTTTCAAACTGGAATAAAACAGAGGTCAGAGGCTTGAGGTTCGAGGTCAGTCACAACTGATTCTTGCCGGCCTCCGGCTCTGATCTCTGATCTTTTTTATGGAACTCATTATCGGCTCGCGCGGTTCGAAGCTCGCTTTGTGGCAGGCGGAGTGGGTGAGGTCGCGCCTCACATCCTTAGATGCAGGCGTCGAAGTCCGCGTCGAGATTATCAAGACATCGGGCGACGTGATGCGCGACGTGCCGCTCTCAACCATCGGCGGCAAGGGCGTCTTCACGAAAGAGTTGGAGCAGGCGCTGCTCGAAGGGCGCATTGATATCGCCGTCCATTCGCTGAAAGATTTACCGACCATCATCCCCGAAGATTTGACCATCGCCGCCATCACCGTGCGTGAAGATGCGCGCGACGCGCTCGTGCTTCGCGCGGGCGTCGAACATGAAGGCGCTGCTCTCAAGCAACTTCCCGCCGGGGCGTGCGTCGGCACGTCGAGCCAGCGCAGGCTGTCTCAGTTGAAACATCTGCGGCCCGATATTGAAGTGAAAGACTTGCGTGGCAACGTTGACACGCGGCTCCGCAAGCTCGACGCGGGTTGGTACGATGCCGTCATCCTCGCCTCGGCGGGTCTGCGCCGGCTGGGCTTCGAGCAGCGCATCAGCGCGGCAATCCCGATTCCAGAGATGCTCCCTGCCGTCGGTCAGGGCGCGCTCGGCGTCGAGACGCGCGCCGCGGACGAGGCAACCATCCGCCTCGTCGCACAACTCGACGACACACCGACGCGCGCCGCGTGCATGGCGGAGCGCGCATTTCTGCGAAGTCTCGGCGGCGGCTGTATGGTGCCCATCGCCGCGCACGGAGTCGCTGATGGTCACAGGCTTCGACTCGAAGGGCTGGTCGCTGAGACAACCGGCGTCAGGGTCATCAGAGATTCCGTCGAGGGCGATGCGCTCGACGCTGAAATGCTCGGCGAACGTCTGGCCGAACGCTTGCTCGAACTCGGCGCCGCCTCTCTACTCTCCGCTTCGCTGGCGTAAACTCAAACAGCAATGGCGAACGAAACCACTCGGGATACCTCCGTTACCGCAACCGATCAGAAATTGCCCCTCAGCGGGCGCACCGTGATGCTCACGCGCGCGCAGGCGCAATCCGCCGAGTTGGTCGCCGCACTCGAACGCGACGGCGCACGTGTCGTGGCCTGCCCGACCATCGAGATCGTCGAACTGGAATTATATGACTTGCTCGACGAGGCGATTGAGAATCTCTACGGCTATGATTGGCTCGTGTTCACGAGCGTCAACGGCGTCGAGCATTTTTTGCGCCGTCTCGAAGCAGCGAATAAGGACGTGAGCGAATTGGACGAAGTGCGCGTGTGCGCCATCGGCGAGGCGACCGCCCTCCGTCTGGCGGAGGCACACGCGCACGTTGATGTAGTTCCCGAAAAATCTCAGGCCGAGGGCGTCTTCGCGGCGCTCGAAAGCTATCTCGGCGGGGCTGATAAATTTTCCAACCTGAACTTTCTTCTGCCCCGCGCCGCCGTCGCGCGCGACTATTTGCCGCGTGCGCTTGAAGCCGCCGGCGCGCGCGTGGATGACGTGCCGGCCTATCGCACCGTCCGCCCCGAAACGACCGACCGTGCGCGCATAGAGGCGCTCCTTGTCGGTGGCGGCATTGACTGCATCACCTTCACCAGTTCCTCGACGGTCGCCAACTTCGCAAAACTCTTCGACACGAACGACCTCGCGGCGCTCCTCGACGGCGTCCACGTCGCCTGCATCGGCGAGATCACCGCCCGCACCGCCGCCGACTACGGCCTGCGCGTTGACATCCAGCCAACGGAGTCCACCGTCCCCGCGCTCGCCCGCGCCATCACGGATTTCTATACCACCTATTCAAATTATGGAATTACCTAACTTCTAACTCCCCCGCTTTCCTTATGCTAAACTCATTTCATGGCGAAGCCGCGCGTGCTCATCGTTGACGACGAACCTTCCATCGCCGAGAGCCTGAGCGAAATGCTGAACGGCTGGGGCTATGAAACGTCAGTGGCCGAAGACGGTTTGGTGGGTCTCAAACGCACGGAGGAGTTCAGCCCGTCGGTTGTCATCACGGACGTGTTCATGCCCAACCTCGACGGCTTCGGGCTGCTGCGCGAGATGCGCGAGCGGCACCCGGAAGTCTCCGTCATCCTCCTCACCGGCAAGGGCAACGTCGAGGCGGCGCTGCGCGCGATTCAGGAGGAGGGCGCCTACCACTATTTCGAGAAGCCGATAGATTTTCCCAAGCTGCGCGGCGTCCTCAAACGCGCGGTCGAGGTGTACGAGGCGCGGCGCGAGCAGGACGCCTTGCGGCGCGAACTGCGCGACCACGGCGCCTTCGGCGAGTTGGTCGGCGTATCCGAGCCGATGAGACAAATCTACTCGCTCATCGAACAGGTCGCGCCCTCGTCCGCCTCTGTCCTCATCACGGGCGAGTCGGGCACGGGCAAGGAACTTGTCGCGCGCACCGTCCACAACCTCAGCCCACGGCGCGACGCGGGGTTCGTAGCAATCAACTGCTCGGCGATTCCTGAAACGTTGATGGAGTCGGAACTGTTCGGGCATGAGAAGGGCGCCTTCACTGGTGCGGCCACGCGCCGGTTGGGCTGCTTTGAGCTGGCGAATGGGGGCACGCTCCTGCTCGACGAGATCGCCGAGATGCCGGTCTCGCTTCAGGCAAAACTGCTGCGCGTGCTGGAAGACCGGAAGATTCGACGGCTCGGCGGTGGACAGGAAATTCCCGTGGACGTGCGCGTGCTGGCGGCGACGAACCGCGACCCGCACGACGTGGTGCGACGCGGCACCTTTCGCGAAGATTTGCTCTACCGTCTCAACGTCATCACGATTGAGTTGCCGCCCTTGCGTCGCCGCCGCGAAGACATCCCGCTCCTCGCGCAGCACCTCGTCACCCAACTCGCCAAGCGGCACGAACGCCCGGCGCAACACATCAGCGCCGCCGCGCTCGAAGTCCTCAAGTCGCACGACTGGCCCGGCAACGTGCGCGAGTTGCGCAACGTCGTCGAACGCGCCGTCATCATCTGCTCCGGCGAGGCCATCGAGCGCCTCCACCTCGCGCCGTACCCGCTCGAACAACGGCAGCGCGCGCGCGACGAGGACACCTTGTCGCTCCCCGTCGGCACGCCCATCGAAGAGGTTGAGCGGCAGATGATTCTCCGCACTCTCCAAAAAACCGGCAACGACAAGACACGCGCCGCCGAATTGTTGCAGATCAGCCGCAAGACACTCCACAACAAGCTCCGCCTCTACCGCGAGCGCGGACTCTTGCAAGACTCCGACGGCGTGCGTGGGGTAGTGGTGGGCGCGAGGTACAGCAGCGACTTCGATTGACTTCAAAACAACCGACTAAATCGAACATGCGAGAATGAGAGACGAGCGTTCAGAGTGCCGTCTTCATGTCGGCTTTCCGAACGTGAGATAAAGCCGACGTGAAGGCGGTACTCTGAATGCTTGGATGTCGCGCGTCCAGCTTCGTTGTGTCCTGAGCTATCAAGGACTGATTTAGACGTAAATGACGTGCGACTTGCGCCAGACGTTGGCGGGGATGGTGCCCGGCGCGGCGGCGGTGATAAGGATGACATAGCCGTCGCCCGTGGCTGACGGCGGCGGCGCGATACGCTGCCAGAATTCGACGCGGCTCTCTTCCCCACCCGTTTCCGTCGCAGTCCTGACAAGGGCGAGGCGGCGCAGGCAGCCGTAGAGGTGTTCGCGCCCGACGCCGTAACGCCCCTGCTCTTCGCCGAGAGTCAAACACAACTCGGCGCGCTCGTCCGTGAAGTGCGAGACGAGTGAGGCCGCGATCCCCACCCCTCGCTCGAAACGTTGGCTCACGACATCCGCAACGTCATTCAAATTCGTGTCAAAGACGACGTGGACGCGCCGTTCTTCCTCTTCGGTGAACTCGCGCACGACGAGTTGACCGAAACGCGCGGTCGCCTTCCAATCAATGTGGCGCATATCGTCTTGCGGTTGGTAGTCGCGCAGTGAATGGAGGTCGTGCCCCGCGCCGCGCCGCGCGCCCTGCATCTGCCCGGCGTCAATCGGCAGCAGGTGCAGTTCGTCACTGACCGGCCTCGGCTTTGGATAGATGACGAGTTCAACGTCGCGCGCGCGCAAGCGCCTGCGGACGCGGAAGAAACCAAAGGGAAAGCGCGTCGAAATCTCGAACCCCGTGACGAGGACTTGCCCGCGCCGCTCGAACTCCTGTTCGACCCGCTGCTCCACCCGCGCGCCGTGCGGTACATACATGAAGTAGGCGAGCACGCGCCGCTCGAAGCGCTCGCGTTGGAAGCGTGCGAGGCCGCGCCCGCGCCCTACGTTCTCGGCGCGGCTCCGCGCCTCGACGACGATGGAGAAGGATGGCAGCACACGCTTCGTATTGTGGACGGTGACGATGACGGGCGCGGCCTCGCCCGCGAAGATGTGATCTGGGAAACGCGCCGACACGGATAGTTCACGCAGAGAGAGGCGGGCCGCCGTCCATGCGACGAATATCGTCGAGAAGAGCACCGAGAAGATGAGGAAGAGGAGATTGTTACCCGTATTCCACGCCGCCAGCGCGACGACGACAAAGAGGCTGATGAAGATGGCGCCGCCGGTCGTGAACTGTACGGGCAGGTCGAGTTGCGCGGCCTCGGCCCGCGCCGAACGCACCAGCGGCGGCACGACGAAGACCACCAGCAGCACGACAATCACCAACGAGGCGACCGCCCCCACCCGCACCAGTTCCCAGTCGCCGCTCCGCCGCGCCACGACCGTCAACACGGCGGCGGCGATGCCGCACAGCACGATGAGCGTTCCGCTGATCGCGCGCGCCCAACGGCGAAGGAATGATGAGAGAAAAAAAATGAGGGATGCCGCGGAAGGTTCCCCTCGCGTGTCGAGTGGTTTTACCTCATCCCTCATCCCTCATCCCTCATCCCTTTTCACAAGGGTACGCTGACCGTCTTCATGATTTCTCGCAGGACGGCCTCGGCCTCTTCGCCGCGGCGGTGGAGCGATGAAGAGAAGCGAGAGTTGACGACGAGGCGGTGGGCAAAGACAGGAATCACGAGTCGTTTGATGTCGTCAGGGACACAGTAGACGCGCCCCTCCGTGAGCGCGAGCGCCTGCGCGGCGCGGAAAAGTGCGAGCGTGCCGCGCGGAGAGACTCCGAGGTCGAGCATCTCGGAGTCGCGCGTCGTCGAGACGATGTTCATCAGGTAGTTCACGAGCGCGTCGTCAACCGAGACGTGCGAGACGGCGCGTTGAAGTTCCTGAATCTCTTCCCCCGTCAGGACAGGGACGACCGACGCGAGCGGGTCGCCGTGCTCGCGGTCGCGCAGGATTTCCTTCTCAACCTCAACCGCGGGGTAGCCGACCCGCAGGCGGAGCATAAAGCGGTCAACCTGCGATTCGGGGAGCGGGTAAGTGCCGTGATGCTCGATGGGGTTCTGCGTCGCAACGACCATGAATGGCGCGCGTAAAGAATAGGTCACGCCCTCGACCGTGACATGCCCCTCGGCCATCGCTTCCAGCAGGGCTGATTGTGTCTTCGGCGTGGTGCGGTTGATTTCGTCGGCGAGGACGATGTTGGCGAAGATGGGGCCGGGTTTGAACTCGAAGAGACCAGCGCGCTCGTCGTAAACGGAGAGGCCGATCACGTCCGAGGGCAACAGGTCGGAGGTGAACTGGATGCGGTGAAAGGTACAGTTGATAGCGAGCGCGAGCGCCTGCGCGAGCGTCGTCTTACCAACGCCGGGCACATCCTCGACCAGCAGATGGCCGCCCGCGAGTAGCGCCACGATGGCCGTCCGCACGGCTTCCGCTTTCCCCTTGATGACGCGCTCGACCGCGGCTTGCAGCAGCGCGACCTTGGCGGCGGCTTCGGACGCGGGGATCGTGTCCTCGCGTCTCGCCGTCTCTAGATTTCTCATGCGTTCTCCCTCGCCCGCCCATTCTACATACTTGGGAGCGCCGCCGCACGTGCGACCGGACATGAGAGAAACCGGCTCTGTTCGTCAAGAATTAATGACGTTGTGACTTGCTGGCTAAGGCTGTGAGCAATTTGCAATGGCGCCTTTGTGACTTCCGTGGCGCCTGTGTAGTAGAATTTCGCCTTTCGGAAACGCCGCCGCGCGCTTTCGCATCAGAAATAGCGAACTGTTTGTGGAACCACAAGAATTTTCACACGTGTACTGATACCAGCGAGGTTTTGATAATGAAGAGATTAAACGGAAACGGCACGCGCCGGCAGCAGGGCTTCTCACTCGTCGAGCTGATGATCGTCATTTCGATCATCGGCATCCTCGTCGCCATCGGCATCCCCGCGTGGCAGTCGAGCGTGCGCTCGGCGAACGAGGCCGCCGCCATCAACCATCTCTCGCGCATCGCCACCGCCGAGGTCACTTACTACAACACCAAGAACCGTTCCGGTTACGGCACCTTCGACCAGCTCTCCTCCGGCGGCTATCTCGACACCAAATTCAAGGGCGACACCCCGGTCGTTGACGGCTACATTTTCAAGCTGAACATCGTCCCGAAGTCCACCAACCAGCCGCCCACGTGGGGCGTCAACGCCGACCCGCAGAAGCCGACCGGACTGACCGCCACGGGCACCCAATTCTTCTACCTCGGCTCCGACGCCGGCAGCGTCCGCACCAACCCGGAGAAGCCCGCTTCCGCCGAAGACCCGCCCGTCGGCGGCTGACCGAGCGCCACGCGCAAAGGTTTCGCCCGGCGACTCTCGGAACAGAGTCGTCGCTTGACGCTCTTTCACGCGCTTTGTTAGCATCTCGCGTCTTTGAAAATTTGAAAGCCCACTTAACTCAGCGGTAGAGTGCCGCTTTCACACGGCGGAAGTCGGAGGTTCAAATCCTCCAGTGGGCATTTTTTCAACCTCATACTGGGAGCGTCTTAAGATGAAGCGCATCCCGAAACTTCATCTCACGCAGATCAACAGATTCTGGAAACACGTCAAGCGTTCCAGCAAGAAGGAAGCTTGTTGGTTTTGGACTGGTCTTAGAGCGTGTCTCAAAAGCCCCGC
>JBGTBQ010000372.1:0-2907 GCA_041749275.1 Pyrinomonadaceae bacterium
CCATCGAAAGCCATCTCCACATGACTCCGGATGTGGCCGGCATCCTCAAACGCTCATGCGACGACTGCCACTCGAACCGGACGGACTGGCCGTGGTACAGCAACGTCGCGCCGGTCTCTTGGTTCGTCATTGACCATGTGAACCACGGTCGCAGCCATCTCAACTTCTCGGAGTGGGCGAAGTTCGACGACACGGAGGCCGAAGAGATGCTCGACGCGATCTGCCGTCTCTCGAAACGGGGAGAAATGCCTCTCGATTCTTACACCTCCATCCATCGAAGCGCGCGGCTCTCGCCCACGGACGTGAAGACGCTCTGCGATTGGACGGACGCCGAGCAGCGGCGCGCGACCGTCGGACGTACAACTCAGAGACTAAACTCAATGCCAGCTCCGTAGGAGCGAAATGTTTGTAGCTCAAGCCGTAAATTTTGTTTGAAGCTCCGTAGGAGCGAAATGTGATTTACATTCCGCTCTTACGGAGCTGTGAATAAATCAGGAACATGCCAACTACAAATATCCCACCCCCAACTGGGCTTTGAATCGAAATCCGCAAAGAGCACATGGCGTAAGCGGCCCGTCATTCTGTGCTAACATCATCGCACCGAGAATATCTTTATCAGGTAAGGTGCGATGGAAACGAAACCCCTGCTCATCGGCGGCGAGTGGCGCGTGATGAGTGACACACAAGCGGTGCGCTCTCCTTACAGCGGCGACTCCGTGGCGCTCTTCTCCGTCGCCCCGCGCGAAGTGGTCGAGGAGGCAATCGCCGCCGCGACGCGCGCCGCGTCAGAGATGCGCGAACTCCCGCGCCACCGTCTCGCCGACTCGATCCGACTTATCGCCGAAGGCATCAGGAACCGGAGCGAGGAGTTCGCGCGCACGATTGCGCTCGAAGCCGGAAAGCCGATCAAGCTCGCGCGCGCCGAAACCGAGCGCGCCGTGGCGACCTTCACCTACGCCGCCGAAGAGGCGCGGCGGTTCGCGGGCGAAGTCGTCCCGCTCGACGGGCAGGCGACGGGCGCGGGTCGCGTCGGGTGGACGGAGCGTGTGCCGCGCGGAGTCATCTTCGGCATCACGCCTTTCAACTTCCCTCTCAACCTCGTCGCGCACAAGGTCGCGCCGGCTCTCGCCTCGCGCAACGCGATCATCGTCAAGCCCAGCCCGCGCACGCCGCTCACTTCATTCCTGCTCGGCGAAGTCTTTCTCGAATCGGGTCTGCCCGCCGCCGCTTTGCAGGTCGTGCCGATGGAGGTCGAGACGATTGAGACGGTGCTCAAAGACGAGCGGGTGGCGATGATCTCTTTCACCGGGAGCGCGGAGGTCGGCTGGCGTCTGCGCGCGCAATCCGGGAACAAAGCGGTCGCGCTCGAACTCGGCGGCAACGCCCCCGTCATTGTGGACGAGACGGCGGATGTGACATTTGCGGTCGAGCGCACGGCTGCCGCCGCCTTCGCTTATGCCGGGCAGGTCTGCATCTCCGCGCAGCGCGTCATCGTCCACGAACAGGTGGCGGAAGAATTCACCGGGATGTTCGTCGAACGCGCGAAAAATCTACGCGCCGGCGACCCGCTCGACGAGGCGACCGAACTGCCCAACATGATTGACGAAGCGGCGGCTATCCGCGCCGAAAAGTGGATTAAAGAAGCGGTGGAAGCGGGCGCGCGTCTGCTTCATGGCGGCGCGCGAAGCGGCGCGCTACTCGAAGCGACAGTGCTCACGAACGTCCACCCGGAGATGCGCGTCTGCTCCGAAGAGGTCTTCGCGCCGGTGGCGACGATTCAGACCTGCCGGGATTTCGACGAAGCTCTCGTCGAAGCCAACCACACGCGCTACGGACTTCAGGCCGGCGTCTTTACGCGCGACATGTCGCGCGCGCTGCAAGCCTTTCGCACGCTCGAAGTCGGCGGCGTGATGATTAACGACGCGCCCGCCTTCCGCGTGGACAACATGCCTTACGGCGGCGTCAAGCTGTCCGGCGCGGGGCGCGAGGGCGTCCGCTACGCGATGGAAGAGATGACCGAACAGCGGCTGATCGTGATTGACCCGCGACCTTGATTTCGATATGACAACTACACCACATCAACTCTGGCGCATGTTCTCAGCCATAGAACTTCCAGCAGAGATTCGGGAACGTTTCGCCGAACACATCGCACGTCTGCGCGAAGCGGCGACCGACGTTAAAGTATCTTGGGAGCCGCCAGAGAAAATTCACCTCACCTTGAAATTCTTCGGCGAGGTCGAAGAGGCTCGCGTCGGCGAACTATCTCAAGCCGCCGGGCGCGCAATGGCGCAAGTCGTGCCTTTCGATTTGACCGTGGGTGGCGCGGGAGCATTCCACACACAGGGCAACCCGCGCGTGCTCTGGGTCGGCGTCGAAGACGAGTCGGGCGGCTTAAAGCGTGTGCATGAGCGGGTCGAAGAGGAATGCTCCGCGCTCGGATTCACGCGCGAGACGCGCCCCTTTCATCCACACCTCACCATCGCACGTTTGCGCGCGACGACGGGTGCCAAGGAGCTGGGCGCACTGCACCGCGCGACCGCGTTCGAGTCCGCGTCATTTCGCGTCACCGAATTGGTTTTAATGCGGAGCGAACTCGGGTCGAACGGCTCACGTTACACGCCGATTTCACGCCATCATTTGTCCGTGAGTTGATGAGTTGCGGAGTGGAGTGCGAGATTGATCTGACATCCCCCGCCGGCTCTTCAACTGTTCGGCAACTGCCGCTGCCTTCCGGGCGGCAACTGTTGTTCGCCTTCTCGCTTTCGTGGCTCGCCGGTCTCCGCGAACATCTCCTTGATGACGCCGACGCTCGAAAGCATGGCCGTCGTCTCGACGGGCATGAAAATGACCTTGGCATTGTTCCCGCGTGACATCTCTTTCAGGCTCTCGATGTAGCGCTGCGTGATG
>JBGTBQ010000373.1:0-16965 GCA_041749275.1 Pyrinomonadaceae bacterium
CTCGAAAGCGAGCCGTCGTGCGCCTGCGCGTTTCGACTGTCGCGCGCGGCTGAGTTCGGGCGTCTCGCGCGCCTCCTCGAAGAGACGATGGAGAGCGGTCTCGCGGTCTATCACCGCACGCTGCTCTTGATGGCCGGGCACCTCGCCATCGCGCTCGACGCGCTCGCGCGCAAAGAGGAGGCGGAGGCGGAAGCCGCGCGGCGCACGCGCACGCTCTCGACCGCGTTCGCGCAAAAGCGTCTGCCCGACGTATTCTCGCTCGCCGACGTGCGACTCATCGAGCGCGCGTTGAAGAGGTCCGCGCCGCCGCCCGTGCGCGTCTCCGCGCCGAATGGCGACGCCGGTCTGCTCACGCGCGAGCAACTGCGCGCGCGCTTCGACAGTTGGCTCGACGAGTTGCCCGAACATCCAGTGCTCATCGAGCTGGTCGGTAAAGAAACACATGCGACGTGAGAAGCAGTCAGAAGTCAGAAGTCGGAAGCCGGAAGGCGGAAGTGTCAGAACAGAGGTGGAGACAGTGAGACGGGGCGACGGGGAGAAAGAAGATTCTTTTCTCCCCGTCTCTTTGTCTCCACCTCTCCACGTCTCGGCGGTTCGGCGCAATCCGACGGTGGCGTTCGTGGGCGCGGGGCGTGTGGGGACGGCGCTGGCGCGGGCGCTCGGCGAGTGCGGCTACGACGTGAGGGCGCTGGTCGCGCGGCGCTTGGCGGCTGCGCGTCGAGCGGCGAAACTGGCGGGAGCGAAAAACGCGCTGGCGCTCTCCGTCAAACAGTTAGAGGGATTGCCGGCGACTGATCTGCTGCTCATCACCACGCCGGACGACGCGATTGCGGAGACGGCCAGACTCCTGTCTTCGACAGCCCCGCTCTCAAATTCGACCACCACGCCCGCTGGTTCGCGCAAAAGCAAAAGGCGCACGCGCGTCGCGCTCCATGCGAGCGGCGCGCTCTCTTCCGAAGTGCTCGCGCCGCTGCGCGAAAGCGGTTTCGCCGTCGGCTCGTTGCACCCGCTCGTGTCGGTGAGCGACGCGGCGGCGGGGGCCGCTGCTTTGCGCGGCGCTTTCTTTTGTCTGGAGGGCGACGCGGCGGCGGTGCGTGCCGCGCGCCGCGTCGTGTGCGGTCTCGGCGGCCAGAGTTTCTCTATCAATGCGCGCGACAAGGCGCTCTACCACGCAGCGGCGGTGATGACCTCCGGCCACACGGTCGCGCTGTTCGACACGACGACGCGCCTGCTCGTTCGTTGCGGCCTCTCCGAGAAACGCGCGCGCGCGGCGCTCCTGCCGTTGTTGCGGAGCACGCTCGAAAACCTCTCAACGCGGACGCCCGCGCGCGCCCTGACGGGAACGTTCTCGCGCGCCGACGTGGCAACCGTCAAAAAGCACCTCGCCGCCCTCTCGGCGACGGGTGATGACGAAGCGGTCGCCATCTACGCCCTGCTCGGTCGCCACTCGCTGCGGCTGGCGGAGGAGACGGGCGCGGACGAGGCGGCAGTTAGAAAGATCATGCTCGTGCTGGAGCAAGCCGATGAGTGCGCGTAGCAAGAAGTCGTGCAGGTGTCAGGCAGAAAGCGTTATCTTGTATTATGCAGTACAATTAACGAGTCAAGCGAGGACGTCATCTTCGGGGTCATAATGTCGAAGCTCGTGGATTGGGAATGAATACCGGAATTGATAAACTGTGAGCGACGCACCGGATGAGAAGAAGCGAACCAATGCAGAGATACGTCGTTGGTACTTGGAAAAAGTCTCCCGCATCCCTGACCTGAATAAGGAATGGGTTCGACAGGGTCTCCCCTTGAGGGAGAGAGCCGAGGCGGCTTGGCGAATCCGACATGAAGCGCGTTTGGAGGCCCGTTCCATGATGGCAAATCCCGTCGAAGTCGAGCTTCTCCGGGCGAGAGACATGGCTGAATATGGCAATCCTAATGGCCCGACATTCGAGTTTCTGGTTGAGCAGGCCAAAAAAGCTGGGCTTGAGGGAGACGCGGTGTATGAATCCATAATTGACGGTTCGTATAGAACTGACGCTGGGACAAACAGGAGTTTAGGGCTGTAGAAGTTGCAATAGTGTTATGACCACAAAACCGCAAAATTATCTGAGCTATCTTGGAGAGGATATAGTCTGGGAGAAAGGGACAGACCCCAGATATCCATATATCGCAGACCTCAACGGCGAGAAGTGCGTCATTCGTATAAATGATTTCCCGGACGAGCATCTTTATACGCTCATTGTGAATGGCGATGAAATCGCCGACTTCGATGACTGGCCCAGCGCACTTCCGACGCAACATCAACACGCAGGGAGCAGCACGCCTGTAGAGAAGGATGATAGTCTTGTGCTCCAGCCGCCGCCTTTCATTGTTTATAACAACAAGGATATTCATAGATCTGTGACGCAGACCACGCCGAGCGCGAGCTACAGCCTGACGTTGAGAGTGAAACTTTCGAGCAAGACCGGCACGCTGGGTGAACTGACGGTCGCCATCGGACGGGCCGGGGGCGACATCGGCGCGATTGATATCGTGAGCGTCGGGCGCGACGCGATCATCCGCGACCTGACCGTCAACGCCGGCTCCGCCGAGCACGGCAAACTGATTGTCGAAGCGGCGCGCGACGTGGACGGCGTCGAGGTCATCAACGTCAGCGACCGCGTCTTCCTGATGCACCTCGGCGGGAAGATCGAGGTCGTCTCGAAGTCGCCTTTGAAAACCCGCACCGACCTCTCGATGGCCTACACGCCCGGCGTGGCGCGCGTCTGCGAGGCCATCCACCGCGACCCGGAAAAGGCTTTCACGCTCACCATCAAACGCAACACCGTGGCGGTCGTCACGGATGGGACGGCGGTGCTGGGCCTCGGCGACATCGGCCCGGCGGCGGCGATGCCGGTGATGGAAGGCAAGGCGATGCTCTTCAAAGAGTTCGCGGGCGTGGACGCCTTCCCGATTTGTCTGACGACGAAAGACCCGGCGGAGATCGTGCAGACCGTGAAGAACATCGCCACCGCGTTCGGCGGCATCAACCTCGAAGACATCTCCGCGCCGCGCTGTTTCGAGATCGAAGAAAGATTGAAAGAGGAGCTGGACATCCCGGTCTTTCACGACGACCAGCACGGCACGGCGGTCGTCGTGCTCGCGGCGCTCATCAACGCGGTGAAGATCGTGGGCAAGCGGATGGAGGATTTGAAGGTCGTCGTCAACGGAGTGGGCGCGGCGGGCGTAGCGTGCACGAAGATCATTATGAGCGCGGGCGTGAAGAACGTTGTCGGGTGCGACCAGACGGGCGCGCTCTACCGCGACCGCACGGAGCACATGAACTGGGTCAAAGACCACTACGCGCGCATCACCAACCCGGAGAACGAGCAGGGAGGGCTGCACGACGTAATCCGTGGCGCGGACGTGTTCTTCGGTCTCTCGGCGCCGGGCGTTATCACGGTCGCGGATTTGAAGCTGATGGCGCCGGACCCGATTGTGTTTGCGATGGCGAATCCGACGCCGGAGATCATGCCGGAAGAGGCCGTGGGCCATGTCGCTGTAATGGCGACCGGGCGCTCGGACTACCCGAACCAGATCAACAACGTGCTCTGCTTCCCCGGCATCTTCCGCGGCGCGCTCAATTGCCGCGCCTCGCGCATCAACGAGGAGATGAAGCTCGCCGCCGCGAACGCCATCGCCGCCATCATCACCGACGACGAGCGCCACCCCGAATACATCGTCCCCTCCGTCTTCGACAAGCGCGTGGCCGAGGCCGTCGCGCGCGAGGTCGAAGAGGCGGCCTACCAGACGGGCGTCGCGCGGCGCGAGCGCACGCACGTCGAGACGTTGAGTTGAGGTCAGCTCCGTCGGTAGAGATGGTCGGCGTGCGATTAACCATCGTTCCTCATACGCCGCGACATCGGCCCGCTGAAACGTTTCGCCACAATCCCGCATGAACATCTATATGCCGCGCACACCAAGATACCGACTAGACGGTGCGGGCAGGTCAGAACCGCCTGCGGTAGCGGGCGGGTGCTTGCGCGGCCAGCACCCGCCCGCTACCGCAGGCGGTACTGACAACACTTCCACTTCTTGGTGGAGCTTCCATATAGGATAAGGTCGCGCCCCAAGGACGCCGAGCCGTATAGGTCAGCGAGTGAGTGAGAATCGCGCCGGCGTGGCGTGCGGCTGCACGCTAAAATTTTCCGTCGGCTTCTCTCGGATTGATGTACCGTAAGCCCGCCCTCGCCTGAAGTTCGCGCCTCGACAGGTTGTCTCACGTTTCTTCCAACTCAACTTCACGCTGGCCTCGGAGACGAGGGCCGCGAAAGGAGAACCCCCATGCTCTTCGGTTCCACCATGCTCGAAGTCGCCATCGGGATGATCTTCGTCTATCTCTTAATCAGCCTGCTGTGTTCGGCGTTCAGCGAGTTGATTGCGTCCATCCTCAAACTCCGCGCTAAGGATTTGGAGCGGGGCATCCAGCGGCTGCTCAGTAACCAACAGATCGCGGAAAGTTTCTTCAACCATCCACTCATCAAGCCGCTCTACGAGAACCGCAAGCCGTCCTACATCCCCGCGCGCACCTTCAGCCTCGCGCTGTGGAACATGGCGACCACGGCGGCGGCGCAAGCGCGCGCGGGTCAGTCGTCGTCGCCGCCGGCTCCGGCGGACGGAAACATCATCGCCGGGGTGACGAAAGACCTGAAGCTGCTGCGAGACACCATCCGCGCGCTGCCGGACAAAGACCTGCCGGGGGACTTGAAGCAATCACTCGTCACGCTCATGGACGAAGCCGACAACAACTTCGACGCGGCGCGCGAGAACATCGAGAAGTGGTACGACGATGCGATGGATCGCGTCTCCGGCGCGTTCAAACGACGCACGCACTGGATGCTCATCGGCCTCGGCTTCCTCGTCGCCGCCGCCATGAACGTTGACAGCATCAACATCGCCAACGCCCTCTCGAACAACAAAGATTTGCGCGCCACGGTCGTCTCCGTCGCCGAGAACTACGCCAAGCAACCGTTGCCGGCAGGGCCATCCGGTTTGGAAGAGTCGAAGAAAAGGATCGAGGGTTTGCGCGGCGAGATTGACGCGCTCGGTCTACCGATAGGCTGGTCGCAAAAATCGTGGAACGACGACCCGCGCGGTCTGCCCACCTCCAAAGGCTGGCCCCTGAAAATCTTCGGCTTCATCCTCACCGCGCTCGCCGTCTCGCAGGGCGCGCCGTTCTGGTTCGACCTCTTGAACAAGTTCATCGTCATCCGCTCGACCGTCAAACCGCGCGAGAAGAGTCAGGTGCAGCCGTCGAAGGACAAAGAGAGCACGGAGTGAAAAAGCGGTCGCGGGCTATTAGTAGTCCGTCACGCTGTTTTTGAGGTTTTGAGTTCAAGCTTGAGCTTGCTGGTTCTGCGCGTTAAGCAAGCTCAAGCTTGAACTCAAAACTCAGCGTCTTCTCCGCGGCGAACTACTAACCTCTGTGTCGGTTGAAGCCTCGAATATCTGCGGCCCGAAGCCGACCTCCAACTCTTCATCGCGGGCAGCGGCGGCAAGTCGCCCCGCCCCCTGCGCCGCAAACAACATCGTCTCTGGGGCCGCAGCGCCAACGGCTTCGCGGTGCTCGAAGCCGAGGCGGACGAACTGACCGTCAAGTTCGTTGACGTTGAGGGAGAGGAACTGTGCGCCGTCAAGATGCGAAAAGGCGAGGCGGCGGAACTGGTAGGGTGCCGCGAGAAGGCCGAGGCTGGAACGGGGCGAGGCATTCCCACTTCGCAGAAACGCTCGTTTGCTACTTTCGCGCCTGCCGGACGGGTCGAAGACATGAACCCCGAAGGCGCAACACGGGCCGCGCCCTCACCTCCTCCGCGAACGCCCACGATCTAAGATTGATTCACACGGAACGTCAAGGCGCGGCGCACGATCAGTGATCTCTTCTCAGAGCTTTGCGGCCCGCCGCAAGCGCTGCCGCAAATACGCTAGGCAAGAATAAAACGGGCCGCGCAAATTTGTGCGGCCCGTTTTATTCTTCACATCAGGTCATGCCAGCCATGATTAAGACAAGACGATTATCACTGCGCTGAACTCATGGTGACTTCCTGCCGAAAACCTCGACGTCCTTCAACTGATCGCCGACGAACATCTTGCACCTGAACATGCGCGTGTGAGTTTGATTTAACGCCGCCGCGTCCGAGGCGCCCGTGGGCGTCGAGACGTCGACGAATCTCAGGTCGTTGAGGATTTGAGTTATAGGCACGTTGGGGCCGTTCTCAAAGTCTGCAACGTTCACATTGGATTCCGTGCCGTCGGGCCGTTTGAACAGCGCCGGCTCGATGGCGGTGAGCTTGGCCGTCTCGTCCTGCTGCTCAACCCGGCAGGCCCGTTGCGAGTCGGCGAGCAGGGCATTGCCCGGATAAACTCTGGTGAACTTAGGCATGTCACTTCTCCTTATTTGTCGGCCCGCGCCAGAATTTTGCGGAACTCTTCAAACAACTCGGGGTTCTTCGTGTCCTTGCTGATCTTGGCGGCCTTTGACGTGAACTTCGTAAGCAGCAGGTCGAAATCTTGAGCCGTGACGGTCGAGCGGTTCGGCAGCTTGTCGAAGATCAGGGCGAGGTCTGGGTCTGTCTTCATCTCCGTGATGATCGGGGCGAACCTCGTGTCGGCCTCGACATCTTTCCAGACGGCATCGTATTTCGCCCTTATGGCCGCGAACTTCTCCAGCCTGTCGGCGGTGGCTTTGTTAATGGCCGCGGTGTTCTCCTCGGTCAGCGGGTTAGCTTGGGCGGGAATGGGTATCGCGTTCGCTTCTGCCTGCGCCTTGTCTATCTGTGTAGCCAAGCTCAACCTGTGTCTGAACACCTCATTCGATATTCGCTCGTGCTGTAGCGTGGGAATGCTGCTGACGGTTATGTTCTCACCCTTCAACTCTCTGACCACAGTGTCCGACTCTTGCGCGGAAACCGCGGTGTCTTTCGCCAGCTCCGAGAAGGCCCTGATGAGCGTGCCTGCGTTGTAGTAATTCACGATGTCGCGGATGGCCGCTTTCATCGTGTAATCGTTCGGACTCCGGTCTCTTTTACTCAGGATCGCCGCGTACACCTTCGAGCGGTTATCGTCCATCTTGGAGATCAGGATGGGCGTGGTCTGCTGTCTATAGAAATTAAGCTCGACCGATCTACGCCCCCCTCTGAAAGCGGTGATGGCGATACCCAAAATCTGGTTCGGGCGCTCGCCCTTAGCGATGCCTGTCGCCGTGCCCGCGCCCAAGTCGATCACGTCCAACAAGAAATCGGTTTTCGAGCGGCGGGAGTCGAGGTTCGTAATGTAATCGTTGTAGTTGCTGTCAATTACCGATATCGCGTCTTCGAGGGCGTCGTTGCGAACTCTCTTCGCCACCTCTAAAGAGGCATCCAGAGTCTCGGCGCTGCACGAACCCGGCCCATCTTCACTGCTGGGAGGGGTGTACTTCTTGCTCTCGTCGAGCGCGCAATTAAATCTAACCTGCTGTTGTTTTAAATAAGTGTTGACGTTCTTGACGAGGGTGCCTTCGTCTTTGAATTTCTTCGACGGCTCTTTAGGGCAGCCGGTCGTGAACAACAGGACGGCGAGCAGCAGGAACAGGTGTGGCTTAATCATCGGTTTCTCTCTTTTTACCGGGATTTGAGGTTCGTGGAGTTGGGAGCACAGATGAGCGCGAAGTGCAATCCGGCCCTGAGCCTGACGGGGCGCTCGAATAGCTCGGCGGGGTCGTGTTGATTTGAACCCTGCCGGACAGCCATCGGGCCTTTAGAATGCGAGCCTTATGCCAGCCGCCAAATTTATTTCCAACTGCTTTTTTGAGAGGCCGTCGTGGCTACCGTCACACCCTAGTCTCACGTAGCGCGCGGCCTTAAAACCACGCCAGCGGCGCTCGTCCCGCGTGTCGCACTAAACCAACCCCTAACTGCCTTCACCCATAATGCTGAAGCGGTGCAAAACGTTTCACGCGGGACGCAAAAAATCGCAGGCGAGGGGAAGCGGTGCAGGGAGTGCAGGTTGCTGAGTTAGCGCCAGACGGCGGCGCGCAAGTGTTGGGCGATGAGGGGACGATGCGGCGCGGGATGGCGATGGCCTCTTTGATGTGGCGTGAGTTGCTCAGGCGGCGCGGATTTCGACGTACTCCACGCTTGATGAAGGCTCAGGGATAGGCTGGCCGTCCTCGCGCAGCCCTTCGAGATGAAAGTCAATCGCTTCCTGAATCAGCCGCAGCACTTCCTCTCTCGTCTCCGCCGCGGCGATACAGCCCGGCAAATCCGGCACGTAAGCGCCGAAACTGTTGGCACCCTCTTCGACAATCACCGCATAACGCATCTCGCCACCTCTTCGGTTATTTCAATCCCGCCTGTTTCAAAATGCTGTTCAGGGTTCCCGGCGGAACGTCCACGCCGAGGTTGCCGGAGATAGTCACCGTGCCCGGCTTGGTCGGATGCTTGAATTGACGGTGACTGCCTTTCGTCCTCGTCAGATACCAGTCATCCTCCTCAAGCAGCTTGATGACCTCCCTGACTTTCATGGACAAGATGATAGAACGATTCTCCGACTGGTGGAAGGGGCACGCTCAGACAGTGGCGCGCAGGGATTGGGCGATGAGCGGGACGACGCGGCGGGGGACGGCGATGGCTTCCTTGATGTGGCGGGAGTTGGTGAAGTGGCCGGCGACGTAGAGGCCGGGGACGCGTGTTTCGTAGGTGTCGGGGTCGTAGAGAGGAACCTCGGTGAGACCGGCGGGGACAATCTCGACGCCGACTTCGCGGAGCAGCGTGTGATCCGCATCCGCGCCGATGAGGATGAAGACGGCGTCGTTCGGGAGCGTCGCGGGCGTACCGTGATCGTCTTTGATGACGACGTGACTTTCAGTAATCTCCGCGACTTCGGAGAAGAGGAAGAGGCGGAGGCGACCCTCTTCGATCTCGCGTTCGAGCGGGCCGCGCACCCAGTGTTTGATGCAGCCCATCTTGGGGTCGTGGTTCTCCCAGTCCGTGCGCCAGATGGCAAAGGTGGGGCGCGCGCCGCCTTCGGACAAGAAGAGCGCGGCCTCCGCGGCAGAGTTTCCGCCGCCGACGACGAGCGCGTCCTTGCGGACGTAGGGGAAGGCTTCGACGAAGCGGTGATGCACCTTTGGCAAGTCTTCGCCCGGCACGTTCAGGCGACGGGGCCGCGCCATCGCGCCGGTGCAGACGAGGATGCGCGCGGTGCGGTATTCAGCGCGCGAGGTGCGGACGAGAAAACCTTCCGGCGCGAGGCGCGTGATGCGCGTGACCGCCTCTTCGGTGTTGATGCGGAGGTTCTCTTCGAGCGCGAAGCGGACGTAATGAGTGAGCAACTCCTCGCGCGTCGGTTTTTCGCGGCAGGGGCGCAAAGTCCCTTCGCGCAGCTCCAGTTCGTTGATGGTGGAGAAGACCGTCAGGCCGATGGGGTAATGGTAGACGGTGTCGGCGATGAGTCCCTTCTCGACGACGAGATAGTTCAGCCCTTCGCGCGCGGCGGCGTCGGCGGCGGAGAGACCGGCGGGGCCTGCGCCGATGATGAGCAGGTCGAGTTGTTCGTCGCGTGTCGGCATCGCAAGTGTCCGTCGAATCCTCGCACGGCGACGCCGACAATATCAACCAGCCGCGTTCAGCTTCTTGACCTGAACATACGTTCGACGTAACCCCGAACTCTTTCCTGGAGCGCGGAGGGCGAAGAAATACCGGGCGGTTGGACTCCTTGCACCGAGCGTTTCAACTCTTCCCGCAGCACAACGTCGTACACCCCTTCGTCGAGACTCTCCATGCGGATCGAGTTGATATACTCCTCGACATTTCGCTTGAACTTGTCAAAGTCGAAGCCATTGGGGCTGTGGTCTGGAGCGTTGCCGGTAATGGGGTCTCGCTTGCCGCCCGAACATAGTTCATTGACGATGTGCGAGCCGAGCGCGCGGTAGCTCTCGAACTGCGACTCCGAGAACCACTGGTCGCCGATGAACTCTTGCGGGAAGGAACTGTTCTCGCCCGCGTAGTTGAGGATGTCGCGCGGCTCGTCGCCCGTGAGGGCCGGCTTGATGTAAACCAGCACGCCGTCCTCGTTCGTCGGGTTGCCGTCAACGCAGGAGTAGCGGATCGTGCCGACGGCGCAATACTTGCCGCTCGCCTGCACGCCCGGCCCGGAGATCGAGAACTCCTGCATGTCAATCGGCACGCCGAGGTCAACGCGAATCTGGCGGATGGACTGTCCGAGCGAGGAGAACCCGTATGCCGGGTCGGTGCTCGCGTCGCTGACGACGATGAAACGGCAGCGACGCAGCACCATCTCGTACAGGCCGAAGTTCTCAAAATGCCCGCCGTCGGAGAGATACACGTAAGGCGACTCGTCGCTGGTCATGCCGAGGGCTTCCTGAAAGATCGGCAGGACGGAGTAGCGCGGCGAATCGCGGTCGAAGGTCTTTCCCCCCGGTCTGCCCGTGTCGCCCGCCTCGCCGGGGTTGCCGAGCCACCACCCGAACCTGATGTTGAAAAGAGTCATCAGGAACCTGACGACGGGCGAAGACATCATGTAGCCCATGTTGGGGCTGGCGAACGCGCCGGAGATGGCGACCGCCGTGCCGAGCGAGATGCCCTGCCTGCCCGCGTATGGCTGCCCGCCGTAATCGTAAGACTTACGGTATCCCAACTCCGGCCAGAAGCTCCCGCAATGCAGCGGCGAGACCGTGAACGACTCGGCCTTTCGCTCCTGCCAATCGAGCCGGCTGCCGCCGACGAGGTTGAGTGCGATGTTCAGCACGTGAAACAGCCTTGTTGCGCGCGGCGCCGCCGCTGTTGCTGCCGCTACTGCTGCCGCCGCCACTGGCGCTGTCGGCCCCGCCGCCGTCGTCTGTTTGGGCGCGCCGGGCTGTTGCGGCCGGAGCTCCCACATCTGCACGTTGTCGTTCGGGTCGAAGCCGGTAAAGGGATTCTCCCGCCGGTTGCGGTTGGACGCGCCGAGGTAGGCGCGGACGATGCGGTTGCGCCAGAAGTAATGAAGCGAGAAACGGTTGGTGTTGATGAGCCGCCCCATGGCGACACCAATGACCGCGATAATCAAACAGACAACGGCCAGTAAACGGATAGGCGAGTTGGCGACGAGAGCCAGATACTCGGTCGGCGTTAGCGGCAAACTTTCGTTGGTGCCATGATAGAGCGTCACTAGAGGATTCAGCAGCCACGTCGTGCCGAGCGAGACGAGGATGACGAGGAAGGCGACGAAGAGCGGGGCTACGAGACTGGTCAGAGCGCCCAGCGCTTTACTCGCTGGCCCGGCCTGTTTCGCCTCTTGGGCATTGGCCGGCGTCTTGGCGGTGAAGCCGCCGAAGAGCGCGACCGCGCCGGACACAACCCCGGTGATGGTCCCAACGGCTTTCGCGATCTCCTCCCAGTTCCACCGCCACGGCTTCAAGCCGTGGTCGCCGATTGCCTTGCCCAACCCTAACAACATCAGCGGGCCGTAAATGACGAGCAGATGCACCACAGCCCAGCCTAAAATCACGATTAGAAACCACGCCCCGATGCGCGCCCACCACTCCTGATCTTCATACGTCGTGTACCGGCTTGTGAATCCAGAGATGAGCGTACCGGCGAGCAACAGGAGCATGAGAAAGAGCGGGACGGCAAAACAAGCGTAAATAAACCGGCTGTTTGAGGTGCTGTCAGCGATGCTGATTGAGAAAACATTGGAAGTCGCAACGTACCAGATCAGAGAGCCGCTGACGAGCATCGCGGCTGCAATTAGGAACGTCGCGACAACACCCAGACCGAAGGTATACAGCTTGTCATTCGCGGCGCGGATGCGTGCGACAGCCCCGATGACCCACGGAATCAGTACTAGCGCCACCAAAAACGGCACGAAGGGCCACCAGCCGGATAAAGAGGCTGCTCGCTGACCGTCCTGATACAGCCGCGCCCAATAAACCGTGAACGCCATTGCCGAGATGACTAAGGGAGCGAGACACAATGTCAGGAACCATCTGAAACGCCCCAACTGGTAATTGGTTTTGAAACTCGGCAGATTGAGGCCAATGTACGTCAGGCCGACAATCGCCCCGACCGACCCGATGACGAGACTCACTGTCTCGGATATATCGAACTCAGTGTTCCGGAGGACGAGCCTCATCCAGAAGCGCGGGAGCAACAGCGCGGCGACGATCACCGGCACGAAGACCAGCCAGTTTAGCAGCATGTTCCGTATCACCGTCGTCACCATCGTCCACGTGTCGGCGCTGAGCAGCCCGATCTTCGGACTCAGGTAATTGCCGAAGGCGCGCAGGTGCTTCAGAGGTTTCGGGTCGGGGTCAATGGGAGAGGTGGGAGGGGAACTGAGTTCCTTGACCACCCCTTCGACGCCCTGCGGGTGTCGGCTGATCCAAGCCGAGAGCCAGCCCCCGACGAAACCGCCGCCCGAGACCGTGGAGAGGTAGTGGAATTTACCGAGCAGTCTGTGGCGCGCGAGTCCCTGTAGGATTCCGAGGTTGAAGGTGGCGCTGCGGATGCCGCCGCCGGATAAGCACACTGCGGCATGGTCCTTCCGGCGAATATATCGGTGAACGCCGGCGAGTCTCCGGCGGTCGTCCTCTCTCCGGCAGGTCTCTTTGTCCGGGCGCGGGTCGTCGAAATAACCCAGCGCGTGCGGGTAAGCTGCCGTCAGAAGGCGATGATTGACTTGCGCTATTTTGTCTGGGTCTCGAAGCGGCGCCGCACGCAGTTGCGCCTGCGTCTCGGCCAGCCCGGCGGCGGTGAGAGTTTGGTCGGCGCGGTTCGGGGCGTCGTTGAGAATGAGATTCGCGTCCTCCATCAGCGAGTGGTAGAACACATGGGCGAGACTGTTCTCCAGCCCGTCCGGCAGAGGGGCGGCGCCGTTCCACTCGGTCAACTGAGTCTGCGCCGCCTCCGACAGCTTCGCCTTGATGTGGCGCGCGAGAGCGTCGCCGACAGGGGCGTTGCGGAGCGCGGAGGCAAACTGCGACGGGGCTTTCAGGTACACCGAGAGACTCTCTTGTAGGTGGAAACTCTCGTACTCTTCTTTGAGCACCTGCCAGAGGGGAAGCGGTGGAGGCATGGCGTTTAACTCCTGTTGTCGGGTGTGAAAGGAAACTGAGTGAAACTCGACACCCAGATGAGAATCTTGAAAGGCGTGTGTGTCGGGGACTCCATGTCGGCGCGAGCGGTTGGTAAAGTTCCCAGCTGCTCACTTGAACACCGTCTCACGCTTGCAGCACCGGACAGACGAGGCCGTGCGTTGCAAACTCCTGGGGGCGGGTATTCCGACAAGCGATACCTTAACAGCGAACGGAGTTCTGATCGCTGGGCGCGCTCATTTAAACGCCGCCCGCAGACATGGCCGTCTCAATAGCTCCGGCGTGTAGTCGCTATTCAATTATCTGCCGCAACAAAGCGATGCGTAATTTTAACTATCAAGCGGGGTGACGACGAAAGCAACAGAGCGGTCTATTGCGAGCCGCTAGGGGGCGGCTCTCTGCTGCTGGCCGATCTTCAGCGCGCTCAGAACTTTTCCGATGTCGAAGCGCGTCGCGAAGATAAAGCGAAGGTCGTCAGGGCCTTTGCCGAAGTTGCCATCGAAGCCGACGATGAAATTCGTCTCGGGAATCTTCAGTCGCCCGAGCGCTTCCCACCTCCACGGTCGCCGCCGCACGGTTATTTCCTCCCCTGCGGCGTTACGTTCCTCGGTCGGGACGTTCACCTCGAAGCTCTCGAACCGCCCGGCAGAGATCGTCAGCCAGCTAATTAATTCGGGCGAATAATCTCTATTGCGGCTGATGTTTTTGACACCGTATCTCCCGCACTCTTCATACGCCGTTCTCAGAACCTCAGCGATCAGTTCCAACTCCTGCCGTGTCCTCTTCGTCCCATCCGCCTTTCCCTTCTCATCCGCCGTGCATTCATCGCTCATCGTCGGCAGGCGGAAGTGACCGAACATCGCGCCTAAGGAGAAGAAGTTGAAAATGTCGTCCCGCCCGAAGCGGTCGGCCTCCGCTGTCCGCCTGTCGCCAGTAATGGTCTGGATGCCGCCCTTCGCCAGCGGGGCAATGAACAGGGCATTCTTCTCGACGCTATACCTCTTCTTCTCGCGCCTATTTTCCGTGCCGTCAGCGTTCCGCGTGACCTCGAATACCGACGGAAGTGGCTTTTCGATGATCCACGAAAAGTGCTTCCCATAAATCGGCGCGTAAAAACCGGCCTGCATCATCGCGCCTTTCCTGGACGAGATGAAGTTCTGGCACTCGGGTGTGTTGCACGGCGGCGTTGGCGAAGCGGCAGGAGACGGGGCCGGGGTCGGCGAAGCGCTTGGCGAGGCGCTTGGCGACGGCTGCGCGACCGGAATAGAGGTCAGGCGCGCGTTAAAGAAGGTGTTGATGTCTTTGATCGGGCCTTTCTTAAAGGTAAAGTAATTTTTGTCGAGGGTAAAGTCGAGAAAGATATCGGTCTTCGAGAAGTCGTCGCGCTCCTTCGAGAGGATGGCTCCACCGGCAAAGTACCCGCGGGCGCGCCCCCAGTCATACTCCGGTGCAACCTCAGCCGTCCCCCCCACAGCTTCCCGTGCCGCCAGCCCTGTCGCTGCCGGCGCTGGTGCCGGCGGGGCCGGATTGACGAAAGTCGCCATCAGCATCGCCACACCGAGCGGAGGAGGACTCACGACCCGGACGGTAACGGTGTTGATGCCTTCGGCCATCGTTATCTGTTCGTTGATCCCGTTGATGAATTTAGAGGGGCTGATGGTGACATTTTTGGGATACCCTTGAACGTTATGGCCACCTTTCTGGACGCCGATCTCTATTTCGTCAACCGGTGTGGCGCCGTTGAACGTGATGTTCAGGGTAACGGTCTTTGTTTCGTAAACATTCGGCATCCCCGCAACTTGGGGGCTGGTGATGGTGACCGCACCGGGGAATGCCTGTATCGCCGTGGCGGGCCGTGCGCCGCCGCCTGCGGGATCCGCAGACACATTTAATTTCGGTTGAACTATATCGCCGGCTGTCGCCACGGCGGGGACGTTCTCCGTCAAGGCGGCGTTTGTGAGACGCGCATGCGTTGTAACCGGGGCTTTGGCCGGTTCGCTCCCCGGCGTGGGTCGCTCGTTTCCGGCGTCGGCCTCCACCGCCCTCAAGTCCTCCTCAAGCTGCCGGATAGTCTTATCAATCTCCTGCCCCTCTCGGGTCTCAAGCGTCCCCGTCAGCGCCGCACGGTAGCTGCGGAACGCGCTGAGCCGGGTGTGCACGGCGTGGCGCAGTTCTGCACGCCGCTGTTCAAGGAATTCGTTGTGCTTCTCCCTAATTTCGGGCGGCGTGTCGGGGGCTAATTCGACGCTCCGCAGCTTCTTCAATTCCTCTTTGAGGCCTTTGATAGTCTTGCCGACCGAAGCGATCTGATCTTGCGTCCGTGCGGGGCCGACCGCGAGCGAAACGATGCTCAGAAAACTGAGGCTGAACGACAGGACAAAGCTGAGAATCTTTTTCATGTGAGTCTCCTAGGGGCAGCAGTGACTCTTGCTGCGAAACTACCGGCGAAGGTTTCCGGCTCTCGCCCCGCCCCGTGTCATGGCGCGTGGGTGAACCGAAAGTCGCTTGACGTGAAAAGAGATCGAGTAAGTGCGCCGTTCAGCGCGGGCGCGCGCGACGCCCGCGCAGCCTAAAGATTCCGCTGTGTAAGAACGACGGTGACTTTAAAGCCTGATGCTGTCGCGGCGTGTCGAGAGTGGCCCGCGCCGCGTTCCCATTGGGCTGATCAGTGGAAGCATCGGGCAGGGTAGGGCATCTGCCGATTGTGAAAGAAACAATCCGAAGCGGCGCTTGAGAGCCGAGCCGTCGAGATAAAATCCGTGGCGAAAAACAAGCGCAAGATAATCTCGGTCGGGGGAATTGTCAATAGACTTTTTGGCGCTCGCCGCCTTCATAGCAAAATTCGTTGCAGGAATCATAAGGTTAAAGCCGCGAACTAGATGATGCGTGCGGCGGGGCGCAGAAATTTTGTCTGAAATGCAGCCGCGGTTGAACTTCAAACCCGACATAACCCCCTCCCCGAATTGATGTGTCCGGAACTGAATTAATCCCACCAACATTCTTCTGAATGCAGATGCGGTATTGGGGCAAAACGTTTCAGAGAGCCGCCGGGGTAACGAATGAAGGGGGACGGTGATGAGCTTCTGACTGTCCCAACTGCCGAGCTGTCATGCGGCGCGTTGGCACAGCCGTCGCATGGGTGCGCGGCGCGGGAGCGGGAGAAGAGTTTGCGCGGGCTTTCCTCGGCTCGTTATAATGCCGCGGCTTGAAGACGCGCGAACAATTGAGAAGATGGCCCGCCCCGCACGTGGGCGCGCTCGCGGAGAAACTGCGCGGCGCACTCCTGCCTTTCCCCACACCCTTCGACGACCGGGACGAAGTTGACGCGGGCGCGGTCAAAGCGAACATCGGGCGTTGGAACGAGACGGGCGTCAGCGGGTACGTCGCGCTCGGCTCGACGGGCGAGCGCGTGCATCTCGACGGGCGTGAGCGCGCGGCGTTGATTGAGGCGGCGCGTGAGGCTGTCCCTGATAGTTTGGCTTTCATCGTCGGCGTGGGCGAGCAGAGCACGCGCGGGACCATCACTGAGGCGAGACAGGCGGCGGGGATGGGGGCGGATGCGTTGCTCGTCATCACGCCCGGCTTCTACCGTGGGGCGATGACGGCGGAGGCGCTCTTCAAACACTTCTCGGCGGTGGCCGACGCCGCGCCCGCGCCCGTCATCCTCTACAGCATCCCGCAGAACACGGGCGGCGTCGCGGTCGCGCCCGACCTCGCCGCGCGGCTCGCCGCGCACGAGAACATCATCGGCATCAAGGATAGTTCCGGCGACGTGCTCAACCTCGCGGAGACGCTGCGCCTCGCCGGGGCTGACCGTGATGACTTCGCCGTGATGACGGGCCACGGCGGCGCGCTCTATTCATCGCTCG
>JBGTBQ010000374.1:0-13231 GCA_041749275.1 Pyrinomonadaceae bacterium
GGCGCGACCGGCTTCACCGACGGCGGCGCAACGGTCTCGGTCTCGTCAGCCTGCGCTGTTTTCGGCGCGGTCGTCTCCGGCTCCGAGATCGTCGCGGCGATTTGCGAAGCCTCAACGTCCGCCGCTCTATCCGCCGGGGCAGTCTCCGTGGGCGACGGCGGCGAGGCTGGTGCGCCGTCGCCATCCGTCGCGGGGCGCACCTCCTCGACGGTGTGCACTTCGGGTCTCGATGGCGCGGAACCGCGCGATTTCTGCCAGACGGCGAGAGCGCCCGCGACCGCGCCGAGTATTAAACCGAACGCCATCGCCGCAAACAGACGCGACGACGGAGCGGCCCATCTCGCCGGGATGTGCGGCGCGGGCTGCAAGAGCACAGTCTCGCGTTTGGGGCGTGCGGAAACGAGCGTCGTTTCTTCAATCTCTTCCGGTTCCGCCGCGTCCGCCGCGTCCGTCGCGTCCGTCGCGTCCGTCTCCGTGTTCGTTTTAATGAGGGCGGCTTCGTTCTTTTCCGCCGCGTGCGGCGCGCTCAACTCCGTTGGCGGGCCTTGCGCGTCGTTCACCTCCGCGAGCGGAACGACGGATTGCAATTCGCCGCCCTCTTGGAAAAACTTCGTCACGTCCGCTTTTTTCAATCTCGTCGTCGTTCGTCCCTTTGCCTTCGGACTTTCAACCCGCGCCGTGTCGGGCGCTCTCAACAACTCGACGATGTCCGTGTGACCGCTCGACCGCACCCAGTCCTCGGCGGATGCGCCGAGCCGCGTCCATGCGTCGGTGCTGGCGCCGCGCGCCAACAACGCGCGAACGACTTCGGCGTGCCCGAAGAAGGCGGCCACGACGAGCGCCGTGAAACCGTTCTCGCTTCTGGCTTCGAGGGTTGCGCCTGCGTCGAGCAGAAGATGCACCGCTTCGAGCCGGCCTTTCGAGGCCGCGCGCATCAACGCCGTCTCGCCGCCGTCCGAGGCCGCGTTGACATCGGCCCCCGTCGCTAACAGAGACTCGATGCCGCCGACATCTCCCGCCTCAGCGGCCCGCGGCAAACTCTGTGCGTCAAACGGGGTCGCCCCCCTCGATGGCGAAACCTTGCTCATCCGAGGTCTCCTTACAATGCTTAATTCATGCGAAGGGAGAGAAGAAATATCCGCCGGCGAGGCGGCGACGCCCTCGCAAAACGGTTAGCGCAAGACCTCGATGCGGTCGCCCGGTTGGACGAAAGGATCGGGAGTGTTGCCCGCGCTGATCGCTCTCAGGTCATAGCTTTTCGTCACCAGACGACCATCCGGCCCCTGCCGCGCGATGTTGACGGAAGCCGCGCCCGCCGGCGAGACGCCGCCCGCGGACAACACGGCCTGCGTCAGCGTCAACTCGGCGTGATGCTCCTTCCGACCGGGTTGACGAACTGCGCCCGCGATGTAGAAATATTGCGTCTCGCGCGCCTTCACGGTGATTACATCGCCGGGGCGCACGTGCAGCGCGTTGGCCGCGCGCGCGTCCGAGAGATCAACGGTCGTCGTCCGTCCCGTCAAACGCGAAACCACGGTCGCGCTCCCCGCTTCGGAGAGCGGCTGCGAGTGCGCGACGATGACGTGGAGCGGGACGCCTTCGCGCCGCAAAATTTTCGCGCCGGGGTCTTTGACCAGACCGCTAACGATGATCGAATGGCTTACGTACTCGCGCACGCCGACCGTAACTTCCGGCGCGGATGCGATGCCCCGGCGCTTCAACTCCGCGGCGAGGCGGGCCGCGATCTGATCGGTCGTCAGCCCCACGATCTTGAGCGGCTCCGTGAGCGGCGGATAGTCGAGCAGACCGGCGGGCGTGACCGTGTGAGATGTAGCTTGCGGATTCCGCGCGTTGAGCACGCGCACGTCGAGCACGTCGCCGACGCCGACCATGTAGATCGTCGTCGGGTCAACGCCCTCCATCAGCGTCGCGCTCGCGTTCGGGCTGTTCGTCCGCTCAACACTCTCCGCGCGGCGGGCGGCACTCGCGCCGCCGGTCGCGGGAGCCGTCTCGCGCAGCTTCGTGTATGACCTGCCGAGCCTCTCATAAATCCGCGTGTTGTCCGGTTCGAGGCGAGCCGCGCGCTCGTAGGCGTCAACCGCTTCACTCCAGCGCTCCAGCCCCGCGTAGGCGTCGCCCAACGCGAGGTGTATCTCAGCATCGTCCCTGTCCAATATCACGGCCTGCCGCAAGGGCGCGATGGCCTCCGCGTAGCGCCCCGCGCGGAGATGCTTCGCGCCGAGGTCGTAAGAGGCCCGCGCATCGTCGGAGTTGAGCCGCGCGGCCTTCTCCGCGGACTCCGACGCGCGCGGCGGCACAACAACCGGGGCGGCGGCGGCGCGGGCCGGCTCTTCGGGCTTCGGCGACGGACTACCGGACGAGGCGGCGTTCAACGCCGTCGCAGCCTTTTCGCCACGAGGCTCGGCGGCGGACTTGCCCGCGCCTCTGAATGTTTGCGGCGGTTGCCCGGCATAGTCCGGGCGGAGCCGGACGGCTTCGGTGTAGGCGACCTGAGCCGCCACTTCCTGTCCCATCTTTTTGTAGACGCGACTCAGGTGATAGTAAGGTTCCGCCCACTTCGGATAGATGCTGATGGCTCTTCTGAAGGCCGCGGCGGCCTGTACATACACGCCCCGGTTGCTCAAAGCTATGCCGAGGCCGTTGTACGCTTCCATATCCTTGTCGTTGAGTTGGACGCTCTTGCGGTAGGCGGCAACGGCCTCTTCCCAACGCCCCAGTTCCGCATAGACATTGCCGAGGCTGTAGAAGGAGTTTCCGTTTTTGGGGTCGAGCATGACGGCCTGTTCAAAGGCGGCTACCGCCTCCGACAATCGGCCTTCGAGCGCGAACCGCGCGCCGTCGCGGTGATAGACGGCGGCGCGGCGGCTGTCCTGCAAAACAATCGCACGCGGCCTGATGCCGAGAGCCGCGACGCTCGTCGCGAATAAAATGAGGCCGAGGAGGCAAGTCTTCTTCATGATGGCGTCAACTCCCGCGACACTCCGGCAAGTTCGAACAGAAAGGGCGGGCGCGGGGCCGTTGGATGTCTTCAGGGCGCGAGGCCGTTCGCCGCTAATGTATCACACGCACGTCGCGCTCGCTGATGATCTTCCAGCCCTCCGCGGTGCGTCGCCAGCGCAGTTCCTGCACGACTTCGCCGCGGCGGTCTTCGCCGCCACCTTCGATAGCGTACTTTTTGCGAAAGCGCATGGTGGCGGTCTGCCCGTCGCGGCTGAAGCGGATGTTGGGCGTGCCCGCGCTGATGTCAATCGCGTCGGCGCCGCCGAAGACGCGCGACTTCTCCGCGCGGACGGCCTCGCGCGGGACGTTGCGTGTCCGGTAGAAAGCGTTCACCGTCGGGCCGTAGAATTTCATCTGGCGTTGGATGTCACGCGAGTTGGTCGCCGCGACCCATTCTTCGAGCGCGCCGCGCAGAGCAGCCTGCTCCCCGCCGTCGCCCACGCGCACGACTTCAGCCACGTTTTCGAGCGGCTCCGGTTGCGCTCGCCGCATCTCCTCGACCGGGGCCGCGCTCGCCGGCGTCTGAACCATATCCGACGGGGACAGCCCTGCTTCTTCGCTTTCGTTCCGCGTCGCGGCGGGCGGTTCTTCCGTGTCGGCGACGCCGACCGCCGGCGCCGGGTCGTTGACGCTCGCGGCAGACCGCGGCTCGTTCGCGTTATTCCTTCTTTGGTAGAGCGCGAAGCCGAGACCGCCGGCCATCCCGCCGATTAGCCCCCCCACAATGCACGCTACGAGCAGCATGGACGGCCAGACGCTTTTCGCCGCGCGCCGCGTGAGCGGCACGGCGGGGCGCGCGCGCTGTATGGATTTATCATCGAAGCGCGGCGCGACCAACGTGCGGTCACGGTCCATGGGAATCGTTTTCTCCGAAGGGCTTACGGAGGTAGTGCGATAATCCTGTTCCATTTCAAGCTCTCCGAGGGTGATTGCAACCGGTACACATACACGGATGCATAAACTACTAAAGCAATCTTCAGTCCGCGCTCCTCGCGGCTCTGTTTCCCGCCGCCGAATTGTTGACTCGACGCCACGTTTGTCGTAGAAACTTCACTGCCGGAATAGTCCCGCCATGAAACAAACTTTTGCCCCGCCTTCAGTCCTCGTCCTACTCGCCGTTTGCGCGTGCCTCGCACCGGGGCTTGTCGGTTGCCGCTCAAAGAGCGCGCCGCCGGACGCGAATGCGAATGCGAATGCGAATGCCGTAGCGCAGACAGAGACGAACGGTGCAGACGTGCAAATCGCGCCGCTGCCGGAAGGGAGCGACGCCCGCGCCTACTTCGACAGCGGAGTGGAGGCGTACAAGGCCAACCGCGATGCGGAGGCCGTCGCGCGTTTCAAGGAGGCCGTGCGGCTCGACCCCGAATTTGCCGAAGCGCACTATCGCCTCGGCCTCGCCTACTCGGCGACGGGGCAGGACGCGGAGTCCGAAAAGTCGTTTGAAGAGGCGGTGCGGACTTACAAGGACGTGGTCAAGCGCGGCCCGAAGGACGCCAGAGCGCAGTACATGCTCGGCATCTCGTACACCAAGCTTGGCAAGTACGAAGAGGCGGTCAAGGTCTTGAAAGAGTCGGTGAAGAACGACGCGGAAGATGACGACAAGTATTATGAGTTGGGTCTCGCGCACAACAAGCTGGCGGAGTACCGCGAGGCCATCGCGGCCTTCAACAAAGCGCTCGAACTCAACCCCGACAACTTCCCCGCCGCCGACGCGCTGGAAAAGGCCCGTTCGGGTTTTGAACGGCGGGAGGCTTTTCTCAAACAACAAGAGAAGCTGCGTAAGGAGAAGTCGTCGAACGCCAAAGCCAATGCCAACGCCAACAGTAACGGCAATACGAACGCCAAGACCGTCCCGACGCCGCGACCGTGATGCCGCCGCATGACGCGCCACGCACGCACGCCGATACAACTTTTTACACCAGCAAAGTTGACCCGCCCGCCAGAATATCGGAAGAATGAAGAATAGTAGGCAGGAGGCAGTATAGTTGCCGGACAGCGAGCGTTGACGTTTGCCCCCGACAGCTCGCAGAAGACAAGTTGTTAGCTTAATGCCTGCTGCCTAGAGCAATTTGCGATGGGGTGTCCGGCAGACTGTGAGTCTGCCGCCTGCTCAGCACCATGCGGCAGACTCACAGTCTGCCGTACACTCAAAAGCAAACCGCTCTAATGCCTACTGCCTACTATTTGTCCATGAAAAATTTTTCGCCACGTACTTCATCCGTCGCCGCCGTCCTCCTGCTTCTCTTCTTTATCGCGCCGACCAGCGATCCGTGCGCGCAAACTCCCATCGCCATGAACGCCGCCGAGACCGAAGGCGCGCTGCGCCGGTTGGGCGTGGTGGGCAGCGTGCTCTACGTCGGCGCGCACCCGGACGACGAGAACACGGCGCTGCTCGCGTACCTCGCGCGCGGACGAGGGCTGCGGACGGCCTATCTCTCGGTGACGCGCGGCGACGGCGGCCAGAATCTGATCGGCACGGAGCAGGGCGAACTGCTCGGACTCGTCCGCACGCAGGAGCTTTTGGCGGCGCGCGGGATTGACGGAGCGGAGCAGTTCTTTACGCGCGCGATTGATTTCGGCTTTACCAAATCTCCGGAAGAGACTTTACGCATCTGGGGCCACGACGCCGTGCTCGCGGATGTGGTCTGGGTCATCCGGCGCTTCCGCCCCGATGTCATCATCACGCGCTTTCCCACGACGGGCGAAGGCGGCCACGGTCAGCACACGGCCTCCGCCATCCTCGCGCGCGAGGCGTTCGACGCGGCGGGCGACCCCGCGCGCTTCCCCGAACAGCTCAAACACGTTACGCCGTGGAAGCCGAAACGTCTCCTCTGGAATGCCTTCGTCCGGCAGGGCGAGCAGCCCGCGAACGCCGGTCAGCTTTTGAGCGTTGACGTGGGCGCGTACAACCCGCTCTTGGGGAAGTCCTACACCGAGCTTGCCGCGCAGAGCCGCACCATGCACAAGAGTCAGGGCATGGGGGCGACCGAACGGCGCGGCGCGTCACTCAACTATCTCGCGCACCTCGCGGGCGAAGCGGCGACGAAAGACTTTCTCGACGGCGTTGATCTGACGTGGCGGCGCATCGCGGGCGGCGAGATTGTCGGACAACTCATCGAACAGGCCGCGCGCGAGTTCCGCCCGTCGAACCCGCAAGGCGTGCTGCCGTTGCTGCTGCGCGCGCACCGCGAACTCGACAAGCTGCCGAAGGGCGAGCCGCTGGTTGACGCGAAACGCGCGGCGCTGCTCGAAGCGATTCGCGCGTGCGCGGGACTGTGGATAGAAGCGACGACGCCCGACCCCTACGTCACACCGCGCGCCGAGATCAGAGTCAGCACGACTCTCATCAACCGTTCAGACTTCCCGCTCCGGCTCGTAGGACTCGGACTGCGCGGCACGAAGGCCGTTGACGCGAGCGCCGAACTCAAAAACAATCAACCGTTGACGCGGCAACTCTCTCTCAGCGCGCCGTCGGAATACAGCCAGCCCTACTGGCTGCGCGACGCGCCGGGCAAGGGACTCTTCGTGGTCGAAGATCGCGCGCTCGTCGGCACGCCCGAAAACGCCCCGCCGCTGGTCGAGACCGTCGTCATCGCGGCGGGCGATGACAACGAAAAACTAAACTTTGAAGTCCCGGTCGTCTATCGCTGGACTGACCGCGTGCGCGGCGACCTGTCTCGTCCCGTCGCGGTCGTCCCCGAAGTGGTCGTGCATCTCGAAGAGAAGGCGCTGGTCTTCCCCGACCGCCAACCCAAGCCGGTGCGCGTGAAGCTCCGGAGCAACATCGCGGGCGATGCCTCCGGCACGCTCCGTCTGAAGCTGCCCGCCGGGTGGACGGCTGCTCCGGCACAGCTTCCCGTCGCGTTGAAGTCGAAGGGCGAGGAGTTCGGCGCGACGTTCAACGTCACGCCGCCCGCCGAGGCTTCGACGGCCACGCTCGCGGCGGAGTTCGTGGCGGGCGGGAAGACATACACGCGCGGTCTTCTTGAGATTGATTATCCGCACATCCCGCCACAGACCATCTTCCCCTTGACGGAGGCGCGCGTCGTGCGCGTTGACCTCGCGCGGCGCGGGAGCCGCGTCGGATACGTGATGGGCGCGGGCGACGAAATACCGGACGCGCTCCGGCAGGTCGGCTACGACGTGACGCTCCTTTCGGACTCGGACCTCGACGGCGCGGACTTCGACAAGTTCGACGCCATCGTGACGGGCGTGCGCGCCTACAACACGCGCGCGGCTTTGCGCCGGAAGCAGCGGCGGCTGCTCGAATACGTCGAACGCGGCGGCACGCTCGTCGTCCAGTACAACACGCCGGAGCGCACGCTCGAAGATGTGCCGCTCGGCCCCTATCCGTTCCGGCTCGCGCGCGACGCGCGCGTCACGGTCGAGGAAGCGCCGGTCGCGCTGCTCGCGCCCGCCGACCCTCTGCTGAACACGCCGAACCAGATCACGACGGCGGACTTCGAGAATTGGGTGCAGGAGCGCGGACTCTATTTCGCCGCCGAGTGGGACGCGCGCTACACGCCGCTCTTCGAGAGCCACGACCCCGGCGAGCGAGAACTGCGCGGCGGCACGCTCGTCGCGCGCCACGGCAAAGGCGTCTACGTCTTTACGGCTTACGCTTTCTTTCGCCAACTGCCCGCCGGGGTGCCCGGCGCATACCGGCTCTTCGTCAATATGCTCTCGGCGGGAAAGAAATAAATGAGGCGCAACGAGACGGACACACCTGACACACCACGCGCGGCGGACGAGCCGCCGCCCGTCGGCGGGAGTTGGTCTACGCTGTATGCCGTCGTGCTTTTGAACCTTGCACTGCTCGTCCTGCTCTTCTATCTCTTCACGAGGGCGTTCGCGTGAGAACACTCGACTGGCTGGTGCTCATCGCGTCGCTCGCCGGCATCGTGCTCTACGGTCTGTGGAAGGGCCAGCGGACGCGCGACCTCGACGATTTTCTCGTCGCCGACCGCTCGATGCGCTGGCACCATGTCGCGCTCTCGATCATGGCGACGCAGGCGTCGGCCATCACTTTTCTTTCCACACCGGGACAAGCCTTCACCGACGGGATGCGCTTCGTGCAGTTCTATCTGGGGCTGCCCGTGGCGATGGTGATTCTCTCGATCACGGCGGTGCCCGCCTACAAGCGGCTGAAGGTCTACACGGCCTACGAATATCTCGAAGGGCGCTTCGATTTGAAGACGCGCACGCTCTCCGCGCTGCTCTTCATGGCGCTCCGGGGGCTTTCGACCGGCGTCTCGATCTACGCGCCGTCGGTCATCCTCTCGGTCATCATGGGCTGGGACATCCGCGTGGTGATTTTCCTCATCGGCGGGATGGTCATGCTCTACTCTTCGTGGGGCGGCGCGCGCGCCATCGAGAACACCAACTTTCAACAGTTCCTCATCATCATGGGCGGGATGTTCGTCGCCTTCCTCACGATCATCTGGCTGCTGCCGGCGGATGTCTCTTTCGTCGAAGCCGTCAGCGTCACGGGCAAGCTCGGACGGCTGAACGCGATTGATTTTTCGTTCGACCCGACGAACCAGTACAACTTCTGGTCGGGACTACTCGGCGGCTGCTTCGTCGCGCTCTCCTACTTCGGCACAGACCAGTCGCAGGTGCAGCGGTATTTGGCGGGCGAGTCCGTCGCGCAGAGCCGCTTGGGCCTGCTCTTCAACGGGCTGGTCAAAGTGCCGATGCAGTTCTTCATCCTCTTCCTCGGCGCGATGGTCTTCGCGTTTTATCAGTTCACGCAGCCGCCCATCTTCTTCAACCCGACCGAGGTCGAGAAGGCGCGCGCGGGCGTTCATGCCGAACGCTTCCGCACGCTCGAAGTCGAACACGCCGCGGCCTTCGAGGTAAAACAACAGGCGGCGCGTAACTACATCGGCGCGCTGCGGACGAGCGACGACGCGGCGGCTCAAGTAGCGGCGGAGAGTTTGCGCGCGGCGCAGGCGAGGGCGAACGAGGTGCGCGCGGGCGCGGTCGAGATTCTGAAGGAGTACAACCCGAAACCGAACGACAGCAACTACGTCTTCCTGAGTTTCGTCACGCGCTATCTGCCGGCGGGGTTGGTCGGGCTGGTGCTGGCGGTGGTCTTCTTCGCCTCGATGTCCTCGACCGCTTCGGAGTGGAGCGCGCTCGCCGCGACGACCGTAGTGGACATCCAGCGCCGCCTCGTCCGCAAGAACGCGAGCGACCGTTACTATCTTATCTCGTCGAAACTGGCGACCGTCTTCTGGGGCGGCTTCGCCGTCACGTTCGCGCAGTACGCCGGACAACTCGGCTCGCTCATCGAAGCCGTCAACCGCCTCGGCTCGCTCTTCTACGGCACGCTCCTCGGCACCTTCCTGCTCGCCTTCTACTTCAAGCGCGTCGCGGGTACGGCGGCCTTCACCGGCGCGCTCGTCGGCGAGGCGGTCGTCCTCTACTGCTTCTTCTTCACCAAGATCGCCTTCCTCTGGTACAACGTCATCGGCGCCTTCACCGTCATCGCCGCCGCACTGCTCTTAAGCTTATTCACCAAAGCCACGAAGACACAGAGGCACGGAGAAGGAAGATAGGAAGCAGGGAAAATAGAGAGGGAGCGTTGACCGTTCCACGCTCCCTCCTCAACAACGATCCTTTTTCTTGTCTTCCTTGCTCCGTGCCTCTGTGTCTCCGTGGCTATTTTTTGTGCCAGCTATTTCTTCATCTTCCACTCGGCGAGCATTTTCTCGAAGTTAGCCATCGCCTGCGCGTTCGCGCTCGCGGCTTTGCCGACTTCGAGCGCCTTGTCGCCCGTGGCGATGGCGTCGGCGGTCTTGCCCTGCGCGGCGAGGATGCGCGCCTTGAGGCTCAGGTTGTTGAAGTTCTCTTTGGCCTTGATGGAATGCTCGGCCCAGCCCATCGCTTCGGCGAGGTCGAGCTTGTTATTGAGGGCGTAGCTCGCCGCCTGCAAGGGCGTCTGCCAGTCGTCCGGTTTGGCGGTGGAGATGGCCGCGCGCGCCTTTATGAGAGTCAGTGCGCTCACGTCCTTGACCTCGACGGTGAACGGGACGCGCAGGCGTTCCCAGCGAAGGTTGACCCGCGCGGAATTCTCCGCCGCGGGTTCGATGCTGTATTCGAGCCACTCCTGATTCTCGCTGACGGTCTCCGGTTTCGTCTTGACGCGGAGCGCGTCCTTCTTCTCGTCGTAAGAGAAGCTGCCCCACTGGCCGTCGTCCTTGTTGAAGATGATCGTCCATTCGGCGGCGTTGGGGATAGCGTGCAGGCTATAGCTGCCAGCGGGGAGCGGCTGACCGTTGACCAGCACGTCGTCGGTGACCTTGAAGAGCGTCGCCTCGTTCGCGCCCGCGCGCCAGACGTGGCCGTAGGGGACGATGACGGCGTCCTTCGGTCGTGCGCGCGCGTCATCCAACGTCGCCGTGCCGCCGCCGGCGGCGCTTGCGGGCGGGTCGCCCCAGATTTTGCGGCCCTTCACGCCGGGGCGGCTGTAGGTGATGGAAACGTCGGTGACGCCGATGGTCTGCATGACGCTCGCCTTCTGGCTCGGACGCGGCAGGCGCAAACCGGACTGCGCGAGCGCGCTCGCCGAAGCCGCGACGCAGAGCAGGATCAGCGCGACGGCGTAAGTGTGGAATCTTCTCGCGGTGCTCATCTTAACTTCTCCTCGCTTTGTCGGATGATGGAGTCGGGACAGACTGAAGATGCGCCGCGCCCAATCTCTCACGCCCTTTCACGGAAGATGCGGGCGCGTAGCGGCTGGAGTTCGTGGCGGAGCGTGATGGTAACAGAAAACGCGCGGCGAATTTTCACACAATTGTAAAAATCCCCCGGCAGCGCGCCCGTTCGTCTTCTCCGCCGTGTGCTACAATCGCCAAACTCCCCCGCCTGAAGAACATGTTGCCGAATAAAATCAACGAGCGCGCGGAAGAGTCGCTTGAGCGAAAGGCCGGGCGGATGCTCTTCGTCGGCCTCCCCGGCACGGAGCTTGACCGCCGCTGGCGCGAGTTGCTGCGCGAACTCAGGCCGGGCGGCGTGATTCTCTTCGGGCGCAACATCGAGTCGGCGGAGCAGATGGCGCACTTGAACGCACAGGTGCGCGATGCCTGCGGCGGGCGCGTGCTGATCGGCGTGGATCAGGAGGGCGGACTGGTTGACCGCTTCCGCGACCTCTGCGAGCCGGCGCCATCGGCGAAGGCCGTGGGTGCCGCGCGCAGTCCATACCTCGCGGAGAAGTTCGGCGCTTTGACGGCGCGCGTGCTCCGCCTGTTGGGCTTCAACATCAACTTCGCGCCCGTGCTCGATCTTTCCGGCGACAACGAGGAGAACGGCCTGCGCGCGCGCGCCTTCGGCCAAAGGCCGGAGATGGTCTCGCTGCTGGCGGGCGCCTACCTCGACGGGTTGCAGCGCGAAGGGATCGTCGGCTGCGGCAAACACTTCCCCGGCCTCGGCGGCTCGACCGTTGATTCGCACCGCCGGCTGCCCATCATCACGCACACGTGGGAGGAGATTTTCGAGCGCGACCTCGTGCCCTTCATGGACTTGATGCTCCACCGACCGGGCGAGCGTCTGAAGTCGGTCATGGTGAGCCACGCCGCTTTCCCGGACGTGTCTGAATTCTTGCAGGCGTGGTTCCGTCGCACCGGCGACCTGCCGACCATCGAGGGTCTCCACAAATTTCCGGCGACCATCAGCGGCAACGTTGTGATGCGTCTCTTGCGCGTCATCCTCAAGTACGACGGCCTCGTCATCACCGACGACATGGAGATGGGCGCGGTCGTCGGGACGCTCTCGGTCGCCGAAGCTTCCCTACGCGCCATCGAGGCCGGCTCCGACATGGTCCTGATCTGTGAGCAGGAAGCGAACTTCATTGCGGCGCGCGACCTGCTGGTCGAGGCGTTGAAGGAAGGACGTTTGAGCGAGCGCGCCTTGAGCGCCGCCGCGCGGCGTATGGATCGCGCGCTCGACATTGCGGGCGAGCCGGAGCAGTTCGACGCGGAAGAGTTCGCGGCGGTCTCGCGTCATATCGCTGAACTGAAGCATGAGTTGAAGGCCGCTGAAGAGTCGGGCGAGTACGCGCCGCTCTATGGAACCGAAGAGGATGGCGCGCGCCGCTCGTCGAACTTCTGAGGCTTCGTCATCAAATTTCCAAAATCTCAGGTCGTCAAGCCTGCGAGTTTTCGAGTACCATGCTCGCCGTCCGTCGCGTCGAATAAATCTCGCGGAGGTGGCACTCCATGAAAAGTTTCCAGCGCACACACACCGCGGCGTCGCTGATAACAGCCGTCGCGCTCACCCTCAATGCGCTCGCGCAGGATGTCTGGCGCGACAAGCCTTTCAACCAGTGGTCAAAGGAAGAGGCCGAGAAGGTGTTGCTCGATTCGCCGTGGGCGCGTCTCTCGGCGCGCAGCGGCGCGGCTTTCTACCGGTCTGTGAGCGCGCCCGACCCGGCCTTCAACTTCCGCCTGCGCTCGGCCCTGCCGGTGCGCCAAGCGATGCTGCGGCTGCGGCAGTTGCGCGAAAAGTACGACCAGTTGAGCGAAGCGAAGAAGGCAGATTTCGACGAGAAGAACCGCCCGCTCGTCGAGTGCCCCGCGTGCGCCGATAACTACGTCATCGCGCTGCACCCGCCGCCCGGTGGCCGCGAGCCGCTGCCGCGCGCGCTTCTCACGACTTCGCACGACAGGATCAAGCTTGCCGTTTACCTGTCCAACGAACGCGGCGAGCGACGCGAACTCATCCATTACGTACCGCCCAAGTCCGCCGCAAGCGGCGAGGCGGTCTTCTTCTTCCCGCGCTTCAACGAGAAGGGCGAGCCGCTGCTCACGCCCGCGAACAAACGGCTCGTCCTCAACATCGGCTCCGAGGCGCTCGGGGGCGATCAGGCGGTCAACCGCTTCGAGTTCGACGTGTCGAAGATGGTCGTCAACGGGAAGGTCGAATTCTGACTCTCTCGTGTCAGAGATGACGAATTCTCGGTGCCCCTTGTTCAGTGCGGGCGCGGCCCGCGTTACACTCTACGGAACTTGATCTCGATGTCCGACTGACACCGACTGACACCGAAGGAGGCTCTAATCGTCTTGCGCCGCACTTTCATTTTCGTACTGGCAATGACCCTCGTCTTCGTCCAATCAACCGCGCAGCCAACGTCGCGGAACCAGCAGCGGAGAGACCTCGCCACGCCGCCGCCGCCCGCCGCGCCGCCGGCGACGATGCTGCCCGCGCCCCG